>JAWRKJ010000244.1:0-13806 GCA_040307025.1 Desulfovibrionaceae bacterium
TGACGCGGTTTTTTGCCCGGCCGGCCGGAACGGCCGCTGCCGGCCCGGCGGAAACGGACCGCCTGGTCGGACTGCACAGCATTTATCCGCTCCGGTTCGCACCGACCGCCCTTGAGGAGCAGGCGGTGCAGGGGGCCTGCCTGCCCGGTGTCTGTCCGGTGTGCGGCCGGCAGACGGTCTTTGACTTTCCCCCCGACTACGCGCGGACCATGGGTGACGCCCTCGACGGTTTGGGCCAGGAGCGGGCCACCGTGGGCCCCGGCGTTTTCCTGCTGCGGGAAACCGGGCCTTGCCGCCAGTGCGGTGCCGTCAACCGCGAACGGCAGGTCGCCTATTTTCTGAATGTCACCTACGGGCTGGGCCGGCCGATCCGTTTTCCCGACAACGGGTTCACCCTGCTCAACGGGGAAGCCTCCGGGGTGCTGCACGCCCACTTGGCCCGCAACAAAGGCTACCGGTGCAGCGAGTTCTTCGGCCCCGGCCACGCCCCGGGCGAACTGGTCAACGGCGTGCGGCACGAGGACTTCCAGGCCCTGTCCCTGCCAGACAACAGCCTTGATCTGGTCATCACCCGGGACGTCTTCGAACATATTCCCGATCCCTACCAAGCCCATCGGGAAGTCTGGCGCGTCCTGAAACCCGGAGGACGTCACGTCTTCACCGTGCCCTTCTACGACCAGGCGTTCGAGGACGAAGTCCGGGCCTGCCGGGATGCGGACGGACAGACCCGGTTCCTGCTGCCGCCCCTGTACCATCTCAATCCCGTGAATCCGGCGGGCGGCAGTCTGGTCTACACGATTTTTTCCCTGGAAACCTTGCTCAAGCTCAGCCGTCTGGGCTTTCTGCCCCGCCTGTGGCATCTCTACGATCCCCAGGCCGGTATCCTCGGCCCCAACGCCTTGGTGCTTGAGGCCTGCAAGCTGGCGGGCACCTAAATCGGCCCAGCGCGAGTTGCGGGTTCTCAATGAAGTGCTTACTGGGTTTCCGAGCCGGGGAAATGGCGGCACACGGCGGACAGCGCGGAAACGCCACAACATCGTTGAAAGGGGATTCTTCTGCCCGTCCGGGGCGGTTGAAGGGAGGCGGTTTGCCAGTACGCGAGTTTTGGGACATGAGACGCAAAATGCGATTTTTCCGACTGGCACCATCCGGCGCCATATCCGCGGTGACCCATTATCCCCTGCCGCCCGGGTATCCCTTTCCCGACGTTTTTACCGGCATCTCCGGCCGGGATGCCATGCTGCATGGCGGGGTGTCGCGGCAGTATTACGACGTGGGCCTGTCGGCCGTGCGCTGCCTGGAAACCGGGCTGGCCTTGGCCGGCCGGTCGCCCGACTCGGTGCGATCGATCTTGGACTTGCCCTGCGGCCACGGCCGGGTGGCCCGGGTGCTGCGGGCGCGCTTTCCCCGGGCGGAACTGTCGGTGTGCGACATTGATCGCGACGGGGTGGATTTTTGTGCCGCGCATTTCCGGGCCACCGGGTTTTATTCCCAGCGCGATTTCCGGCGGGTTCGTTGCGCCGGGCCGTTCGACCTGATCTGGGTTGGCTCGTTGATCAGCCACTTGCCGCGTCCGGCCACCGAGCGGTTCCTGTCCTGTATTTGTCCCTGGCTCGCCCCGGGCGGGGTGCTCGTGTGCAGCAGCCACGGTTTCGCCGTGGCCGCCTGGATCCGGGACGGTTTGACAGATGGCCGCCATCATATGCCGGCCGGACCGGTTCGCCGGGCCCTGCTGGACCTGATCGAAACGGGCTACGGTTTTTTTCCGCACCGCCACAAGGGCTGGCGCCGTCTGGGCGATCTGCGTGACCTGCTGGCCCCGGAGCTGTCCTATGGCACCGCCCTGATCGGGCGCAGCTTCTTCGAGACGCTCGCGCTGCCGGCGCCGTGGCGTGTGCTCGGCTATCTGGAGCGGGCCTGGGCCGATTTTCAGGACATCGTCGTGATAGGGAACGAACAGGTCGGGCTGGTGCCGTGACGGCGTCCGGCACCGGCTCGAGAGACACCATGGCGCGAGACGAGACACTGCTGGCTGGGGCTGGGGCCGACCGGGTGGAGAATCTGGAACAGGCCTTGTGGCGGGCCGAACGTCGGGCCGAGGTGGCCGAGGCGACGATTGCCCGTCTGGAGGAAGAACACGCGGGGCAACTTTGGGCCCGGAAGATCCTTGTCCGGGAGCAGCAGGCCGACCGGGAGGCCGTGGAACGCCTGCGCCGTCAGGTTGGCGAACTCACGGAGCGGCTTGAGGCGGCCCAAACGACCCTGGCGCAGCTGCGCGACCGGCTTTTTACCGGTCTCATCCGTCTCGAAAGCATCCAGAAGGAACGGCTCGGCCTGTCGCGTCTGCTCGGGCGGGTGGTGCAGTCCCTGCTCGGCTGCCGTCCCGAGGACCGGCCGTCCCGGTGGCGGTTTTCCCGTAGCGTCAGGAAACTGGCCGCCAGCGGACTGGTTGATGCGGACTGGTACAACCGGAGGTATCCGGACGTGGTCTCTGCGGGGATGGACCCGGTGCGGCACTACCTGCGTCACGGCAGCGGGGAAGGCCGCGATCCCCGGGCGCCGGCCGGCGATTCCTCCCCGGCAGCGAATCCGATCGCAACGGAAAAGCCCTGAAGCGGAGAAGGCGGGCACACCCTGGGCCCGTGCAACAGCGCAAGCCGCTCGTACCTGCTGGCTCTGGCGCCAGCTCCGCCGGGGACCCGACCAACCTCTGCAACTTCAATTGCGTCTGGGTCAACGCCGCTTCTCTCTTTTTGCGCGAGCACCGCTTCAGCCTGCCCGAACCGGGCGCAACGCGGCCAACACTTCCGCCCCCAGTTCTTCGGGGAGCAAGTTGCGCTCCGGGCCGGGGCTGCCGCCCCGGCTGTCCCAAATAAACCAGTCCGTGGCCGTGGGATCGGCAAGCCCGGGCCGGCCCACTCCGGGTAACCCGGCCACGTGGTCGCCGTAGCCGCACAGGATCGCCGGTCGGTCGAGACCGGAAAGGCCCCGGGCCAGGTCGCCGAACAGCGCGTCCATGTGGCCCAAATGCCACAGGTAGACGGACAGGGGATCGGACCGGGCGGGTTTCGGATCGCGGCAGCACCGCAGTCGGTCGGCCGTCCACGGGCCGTGGGCCTCGATGGTGATGGCGAACACGAATTGCGGCCCGGCACTGGCCGCCAGCCGGTCGAGAATGCGGGCGCCGAGCGCCGCGTCGCTGACGTAGGGACCGCAGCACGGCGCTCCGGCGAATTGGGGCAGGCTTTCGAAGGTCTCGAACCCGAGGCGTGGGATGACTTGGTCGCGCCGGAAAAAGGTCGCCGGAAACGGGTGCAGGCAGGTGGTCCGGTAGCCGCTCGCCCGCAGGGTCCGGGCCAGGGAGGCCGTGGGCTGGCGCGAGGCCGTGGCATAGGGGTTGAATGCGTCGGTGCCGAGATCGTCCGGCCCGAGGCCGGTCAATACGGAAAATTCCGTGCGCATGGTGTAGGCGCCGTGGGTCGGGACCAGGAACCGGCCGCCCTGGCCGTCCGCCCGCAGCCGGTCCAGGTGGGCGAGCACGTCCGCCGGCACCGCGGCCAGATGTCGCCGGATATCGAAAAAGGATTCGGCCTGGACCAGCACGAGGTGCGGGGCCGGTTCACGGATCGCCACCGGTTGCGGCCGGGAAAGGTCCGATCCGGCCGGGGGCAGACCGGGATGGCCGTCCCGGCCCCGGATATGGGCATGCCACAGGCCGTGGCCGAGCATGGAGGCGAACAGACCCAATCGGGCGAAATCCGCCTTGGCCGCGAGGGTCGGCCCCAGCCGGGCGATGAGGGACAAGGCCCGATCCCGGCCGGCCGGCCGCAAGAGTCTGCGCAGCCGGATCCAGGCTGCGACCGTTCCCCCGGCCGTCACCGCCAGCACTGAAAATCTGAGCCAGGCCGCGCCGGGCGGTTCGACCAGCCACAGCCCGGCCAGGCCCAGTCCCACCACCGCCCCCCCGGCCACGACCGGCGCCGGAAACAGATACGGCACGTAGAACCGGGGATAGCGCACCACCTGCCCGAGCAGGAGAAAGTCCAAAAACACGATCGGTTCGTGGAAAAAGCGCTCCTTGAGCCGATTGAGCACGAAAAGCAGCCCGGCCCCGCCGGCCAGGCACAGCCCGGACAGCAGCGGCCGGCCCGTGGCCGCAAGCAGCAGTCCGTAGCCGACAGCGGTGACTGCCGCCGGCAGGCCGTCGATGTAAGGATCAAGCCCCCGGCCGGCCATGGCCACGGCATCGCGGCGGTGCAGCCACACGGCACAGCCGACGGCGAAAAGAAGCGGGAGGAGGACATGGAGGAAGGTCATGGGGATGGTCCTGCCGGATTTTGCCTGGGGCATTCCGCCCGGCAGAGCTGTTTCGGACAACGGTCCGCGCCGCCGCGCCCCGTTTGCCGGCCAGGGCCCCACGGCTGCACCGTTGGTGCACTGATGCCGTCGAAAGGTCAATGCCGGCCAGCCCCGCTTGGCGCGGCGGCACGAAAATCTCCGGAGAATACGGATGCCGTTCCGGGGGCGACGGTGGCAGCGATAAGCTGTTTACAAAATTTTTTCAAGGTATTAGGCTCTGACTTAGAACTTAAAGTCCATCAGTCCTTTTCTCGGCAAAAAGAGGATTCCGACAATGCGTTTTGATGTTCCACTTTTAAAAAAGCCATGGACGGCATCGAATGCTTTTCAGAAAAGTACCAAATGGATTTAGTGAGAAGGAAATATATAAACGACGAGGTAAAGCCTGTTTGCAACGGCACTCCTTCGCATAAAATACACGACAGAATGTTAAACTTGTTTTTGAACAACAATAGATGTCCAATCGCCTCGGTGGTCGAGCATTCCCTCGGGGACCTCAAAAACGTTGATGGAATGCTGACAGCGATAAATACGAAGTATTGTGCCTAGCTTGCGAGGGAAAGGGCAATCCTCAGAGGAAATTGTCTTGCCTGAACTGGCCCCCGGGACGCGCTTCGGCGATCCCGGTCAGATTGTGCGGCAGGGTGGCGCCCGGGATGCAGCCGCGAGAAATGCAGATGCCCGCTGCAAACAAGAATTGGAGATAGACGCGATGGATAAAGCCAAGTGGATGCAGCTCTTCACTGGAAGTGAAGGGTATGTCGAAAGATTTATACAAATGGTGTACAGTCATTGGGTGCGCAGCGGTGATTTAGTCATCGATGGTGGCAGCGCCGATGGGTGTCACACCAGACCGCTGTCGGAGCTGGTTGGTCCGCAGGGGATCACCTTAGCGGTCGAACCTTTGTATTTTATCTATAAATCCAGGCCATGGGCGAAAAACTATAAATCGGACAACGTGATCATCGAAGAAAGTGCTTTATCCAATTTCGTAGGGGAATCGCATTTCAATTGTATAAAAGATACTCCCGGCTATTCAGGTTTGAAAAAAGGCTACTGGCCGGCTGGGGAGACGGTGGAGGATATAACCGTCAGGGTCATCACGTTGGATGAGTTAATAAAAAAGCATGCTCTGAATATAGGTGCGCGCAACCTGTCTTTCATCAAGCTCGACCTGGAAGGGGGAGAATATGATGCCCTGCGGGGCGGGCGCGATACGTTGCAGCGTTACAAGCCGCTTATCATATTCGAGCATGCGCCAAAGGCCGCTCCGATCAATTACGGCTATCTGGCCGATGCCTTTTTCGAGCTGGGCAGGGAACTCGGGTATGGCGTCTATGACGTTTGGGGCGATGTTCATGCGACAAGCGGGGACCTTGACGACACGGAACTTCCGTATCTGGCCCTGGTGCCCGATTCGGAGAGCCATGTTGCGCGTTATCGCAAGGTAATCGACACCGTCGGGGTGTGATGCCGCAGGATCGTTTTCGCCCGCTTCGTTGGGACCGCGACTTGCCGGGCCAGGCGTGCGAGCCATCCCGGTGGCGCGGCGCCTGCCGGTAGCCCAAGTCCTCCAGGAGGACCGGATGGTTATCGGCCTTCCGTGATGCCCCGCCAGCAATCCTGGGCCAGGAACCAAGCATAGGTGTCGCGCAGGCCGGCCTCCAACGCAATGGAGGCGCGCCACCCCAGCTTCTCCAGCCGCGACACGTCGAGGAGCTTGCGCGGCGTGCCGTCCGGCTTGCTGGCGTCAAAGGCCAGGGTGCCCGTAAATCCCGTCACCCGGGCCACGGTCGCGGCCAGGTCGGCGATGGTGCAATCCTGGCCCGTGCCCACGTTGAGGTGGGAGCGCATGGGCTCGGTGTGCGCGCGATAGGTTTCCGGGGGCAGGTCCATGACATACAGGCAGGCGTCGGCCATGTCGTCCACGTGCAGGAATTCCCGGCGGGCGTGGCCGCTGCCCCAGACGGTCACGGTCTCGGCTCCGGTTCGGGCCGCCTCGTGGAACCGGGCCAGGAGGGCGGGGACCACATGGCTGTTTTCGGGGTGGAAGTTGTCGCCCGGGCCGTAGAGGTTGGTGGGCATCACGCTGCGATAGTCGTGGCCGTACTGCCGGTTATAGCTCTCGCACAGCTTGATGCCGGCGATTTTGGCCAGGGCATAGGGCTCGTTGGTCGGCTCCAAGGGGCCGGTCAGCAGCGCCTCTTCGGGCATGGGCTGGGGGGCGCATTTGGGATAGATGCACGAGGACCCCAGAAACAACACCCGGTTCACCCCGACCTCGTGGGCGCTGTGGATGACGTTGCATTCCATCATCATATTTTGATAAATGAATTCAGCAGGGTACGTATTATTGGCGTGGATGCCGCCGACCTTGGCCGCCGCCAGATAGATCTGGTCGGGCCGGGTGTCGGCCAGAAAGCGGCGGACGGCCGCTTGTTCGAGCAGGTCGAGTTCGGCGTGGCTGGGCGTGAGCAGTTCACATCCCCCCCGCCGACGCAAGGCCCGGACCAGGGCCGAGCCGACCATGCCCCGATGGCCGGCGACAAAGATGCGCGGATGCGAGTTTTGGCTCACGGCAGATCCCTCCTTATTCGTAGCTGTGGCAGACGTAGAAGCCGTGCTTCCGGCACAAGGCGTCCCGTTCCGCCAGCGTGAAGTCCTCCCGGACCATTTCCTCCACCAGGGCGGAGAAGGAGATTTCCGGCTTCCAGCCGAGCCTGGTTTTGGCCTTGGTCGGGTCCCCGAGCAGGGTTTCCACCTCGGTCGGACGGAAATAGCGCGGATCCACCCGTACCACCACGTCTCCCGGCGCCGGTCTCCGGGCCGGCGGCTGGTGGAACATTCCGGGCCGCGCGTCCACCGCCTCCACCACGCCCTGTTCGTCGATCCCCCGGCCGCGCCAAGTCAGGCCAATGCCCAAGGCGGCGAAGGTGCGCTCGCAGAACTCGCGGACCGAATGCTGTTCGCCGGAGGCGATGACGTAGTCCTCCGGCGTCTCCTGCTGGAGCATGAGCCACTGCATGCGGACGTAGTCCTTGGCATGCCCCCAGTCGCGCAGGGCGTCCAGGTTGCCGAGGTAAAGGCAATTTTCGAGCCCCAGGGCGATGCGGGCGGCGCCCCGGGTGATCTTGCGGGTGACGAAGGTTTCGCCGCGCATGGGGCTTTCGTGGTTGAAAAGGATGCCGTTGCAGGCATAGAGCCCGTAAGCCTCGCGGTAGTTGACGGTAATCCAGTAGGCATACAGCTTGGCCGCCGCGTACGGCGAGCGGGGATAAAACGGCGTGGTCTCCGTCTGGGGGGTCTCCTGGACGCGGCCGTAAAGCTCCGAGGTGGAGGCCTGATAGAATCGGGTCTTCTTCTCCAGGCCCAGGATCCGGATGGCCTCCAGCAGGCGCAGCGTGCCCAGGCCCGTGACGTCGGCCGTATATTCCGGGCTCTCGAAGGAAACGGCCACATGGCTTTGGGCGGCCAGATTGTAGATCTCGTCCGGTTGGACGTTCTGGATGATGCGGATGAGGTTGGTGGAATCGGACATGTCGCCGTAGTGCAGGAAGAAATGGCGGTCGCGAGCGTGCGGCTCCTCGTAGAGGGCGTCCACTCGGTCGGTGTTGAAGAGGGAGGCGCGGCGTTTGATGCCGTGGACGGCATAGCCCTTTTCGAGGAGCAGGCGGGCGAGGTAGGCGCCGTCCTGGCCGGTTACGCCGGTGATGAGTGCGATCTTGCCAGACATAAGGGGAGACACTCCGGTTGTCAGTCCTTGATTCGGTGATACACGTCTTCGATGCGGACGATATCGTCCTCGCCCAGATACGAGCCGGTTTGCACCTCAATGATTTCCAGTGGGATGTTGCCGGGATTGCCCAGGCGGTGCACGCCGCCCACGGGAATGTAGGCGGATTGGTCCTCCGTGAGGAGAAATTCCTTGTCACCGTTGACGATGGCGGCGGTGCCTCGCACCACCACCCAGTGTTCGGCCCGGTGGTGGTGCTTTTGCAGGGACAGGACCTGGCCGGGCTTGACCGTGATGCGTTTGACCTGGAACCGGGCGGCGCAGTCCGTCGTCTCGTAGGAGCCCCAGGGCCGGTAGACCTTGCGATGCGTCACGGCCTCGCCGCGCTTGGCCTTGCGCAGGCGGCGGACGATGGTTTTGACCTCCTGGGTCTTGTCCTTGTGGGCGACCAGCACGGCGTCGGAGGTGACCACGACGATGAGGTCTGAGATGCCGACGGCCGTGAGCAGGCTGTCGCGGGAATGCAGATAGCAGTCCTTGGTGCCCTCGACGAGCACATCGCCGGTGAGCACGTTTCCGGCCGCATCCTTGTCTCCGCCCTCGAGCAGGGCGGCCCAGGAGCCGAGGTCGCTCCAGGCGGCCCGCAGGGGCACCACCGCGCCCCGGTCCGTGCCCTCCATGACGGCGTAGTCGATGGAGTCCTCGGGGCAGGCGGAGAAGGCCGCCTTGTCCAGGCGTAGGAAGTCCAGGTCCACCTGGCTGGCGTCCAGGGCCTGGCGACAGGCGGCGAGGATGTCGGGCCGGAAGCGTTCGAGTTCCTCCAGAAAGACCGAGGCCTTGAAAAGGAATATGCCGCTGTTCCAGAAGTGGTTGCCGGCGGCGAGCATGGCCCGCGCCTGGGGTTCGTCGGGTTTCTCCACGAAGGCGGACACGCGGTAGCCCCGGCCCAGGGGCTCGCCACGCCGGATGTAGCCGAAGCCGGTCTCCGGCCGGGTCGGGGGAATGCCGAAGGTGACGAGGGCGCCGTTTTCGGCCAGGGGCGCGGCGTCGGCCACGGCCGCGACGAAGGACTCCAGGGGATGGATTTGGTGGTCGGCCGGCAGGACCAGCAACAGGGGATCGGCCTCCAGGCAGCGCAGGGCGGCGATGGCGATGGCCGGCGCGGTGTTGCGCCCCACCGGTTCGAGTATGATCTCGCCGGTCTTGTCCAGGGCCCGCAGCTGTTCCGCCACGATGAAGCGGTGTTCCTGGTTGCACAGGACCAGGGGAGGCAGGGCGTCCGGCAGAGCGGCCGCCCGCAGGACCGTGCCCTGGAACAAGGTGTCCTCGCCGGTCAGGGCGAGGAACTGCTTGGGGTAGAGTTCCCGGGACAGGGGCCACAGGCGGCTGCCGGTGCCGCCGCCGAGAATGATCGGTTTGATCATGCCGTCTCCGTAGGGAAGGGGGCCTCGAGCAAAGAGAGGACCTCCCGGGTCTTGGCCGCCATCAGCTCCCGATCGCCGCGCGATTCGACATTGAGGCGCAGGAGTGGCTCGGTGTTGGAGCGGCGGACGTTGAAGCGCCAAGCGCCCAGGTCCAGGCTCAGTCCGTCCACGTGGTCCACGGCCCGGGCCTGGTCCAGATAACAGGCGGCGAGCCGGTCTATGGACGCGTCCGGGTCGGACAGGCGCAAATTGATTTCGCCGCTGGCCGGATAGGCCCGGATCATGTCGCTGACCAGGGAGGACAGGGACCGGCTCTCGGTGCTGAGGGCCTGGGCCACCAGCAGCCAGGGCACCATGCCGGAATCGCAGTAGGCGAAATCGCGGAAATAGTGGTGGGCGCTCATCTCGCCCCCGTAGACGGCGTCCTCCTGGCGCATGCGGGCCTTGACGAAGGCATGGCCGGTCTTTGTCATGACCGGGCGGCCGCCCAGGCGAGTGACGATGTCACAGGTGTTCCAGATGAGTCTCGGGTCGTGGAGGATGGTGGCGCCCGGATGGGTCTGCAACAGCCGGCCGGCCAGCAGCCCCACCAGGTAGTAGCCCTCGATGAATTCCCCCTGTTCGTCGTAGAAAAAACAGCGATCGCAATCGCCGTCCCAGGCCAGTCCCAGGTCGGCCCCGTGTGCGCGGACGGCCGCGGCCGTGGCGGCGCGGCATTCGGGCAGGAGCGGGTTGGGGACGCCGTTGGGAAAGCTGCCGTCCGGGTCGTGGTGGATTTTGATCAGGGTAAAGGGGAGCCTGGGCTCCAGGGCGTCAAGGATGGGACCGGCACAACCGTTGCCGGCGTTGACCACGATCCGGAGGGGGGCCAGGGAAGAGTGGTCCACGAATGACATAAGTTTGTCAATATAACTTTTTCTATTGGAAAACGGGCGCAAGCTTCCGGTCCGATCCGGATCGGGCCCGAAGTCTTCGGCGACGATGCGATCGCGCAGGGCAAAAAGGCCCGAGTCGCCGGAGACGGGAGTGGCGCCGGGGCCGACGAACTTCAGACCGTTGTATTCCCGCGGGTTGTGGCTGGCGGTGACCATGATGCCGCCATCGGCCCGGGAATGGGCGGTGGCGAAGTAGACCTCTTCGGTGCCGCACAGGCCGAGGTCGCTGACGTCGGCACCGCCCGCGGTCAACCCGCGGATCAGGGCCCCGGCCAGTTCGGGGCTGGTGTGGCGGACATCGCGGCCGACAACCACGGTCCGGGGGGCGAATTCGGCGACGAAGGCCCGCCCCAGACGCCAAGCCAGGTCGGCGTCGAGCTGGTCCGGGACCGTGCCCCGGATGTCGTAGGCTTTGAAGCAGGAAATATCAAACACGGTGGAACGTCCTTTCCGAAGGGTGGCTTTGTCTCAGGGATTGAAAAAAGGCGACTCCAGCGGCGGATTGGGCTGGGTGGCGTCGTCAAGGGACTCCAGGCCGCATTCCCTGAGGAAGGCCCGCATCTCTTCGGGATTGGAGACTTTCTCCGAGGCCAGGGACCGCTTGTCCTGGCGTGCGATGTCCAACGGCTTGTCGCACCGGGTCAGGGACAAGCCCTGGTCCCGGACGAGGGCGTCCGCGACCAGGGCGCACGGATCGTCTGCGGCGGTGAGGGCTTCATAGGTGAACTCGACCAGGGGTAATCCGTTGGCCTCAGCGTGGTGTTTGAGATACCGCTGCACGTCGAGGGTCCGGTCGGCGAACGTGCGGAATTCGGCCGGGACGAAGGCGACGTGCTGGCAAGAGGTATCGACCTGGGACCATTGCTGGATGGCGTTGGCGATTTTGGTCGAGATGTAGGTATGTACGAGGTTGCGGTGCAGCAGGATGAGCAAGCGGCTGTGATCCGCAAGGTTCAGAAGGGGCCCGGAGGCAAGATGACCGGGAAAGACCTTGAAGGCCAGGATGTTGCGCGGATAGAACGCCTGGATGGCGTCGAGATAGCGCAACGGATCGCTGCACAAAGCCTCCCGGGCGAGGGCTTCGTCTTCGGGCAGGCCGAGGCGGATTTTCAGATCGGGAAAAATGTCGGGTAGGTAGGAGGTGATGGCGGAGAGGTGGAAGTGGAATATCTCGTGAAAAACTTGGAATTCCTGAAAATTTTTAAGCAATTGACATAGGAACGTGGAACCGGATCGGGCATAGGTGCCGATGTATGCGTAGTTTGCCATCAGTTTTGCCTTAACTTCACCAGATTGATTTCGTCTTTGTAGCCGCCGTCCGACGATAGCTGCCCCGGACGTTTGCGGTGCCAGCCGAGATCCAACGGGACGCTTTGGAGCTCGAAGCCTTGTGCCGCCGCCCGCCGCCAGTATTCGTAGTCCCCGGCATAACGCAGGCTCGAGTCGAGCGGGCCGCAACGGTCCCAGAGTTGCCGTCGCCAGGCCGAGGCCTCCTGGGTGACGAACGGCAGAAGCATTCCGTCATGCCGGCCGGCGGCCAGATCGTACCGACGATACGTGTTGGGGGGCAAGGAAAGCAAATGGTTTCCGGACGCGTCGCACTGCAGGGTTCGGCCGATGATCCAGTCGTGCTGCGGATGGAGTCGGAAATGGCGCACCAGCGCGGCCAAGGCTCCCTCCGCCAGCCGGTCGTCGGCATTGATCCACAGCATGAGGTCTACGTCTTCGGCAAGCAAACGGGCGAAGCCCCGGTTGATGGCGTCATACATGCCGGCGTCCGGCTCGGCGGCGAAGCTGACGCGCAGGCGGCGGCACTGCAACGGCAGATTGCCGTGCTGCACCTGATCGACCATGGCGCGCAGCAGGTTGAGGCTGCCGTCGGTGGAACCGGCGTCCTGAACGTGATAGGCCAAGCTGAAATCCCCTGCCTGGCCGAGGACGCTGCGCAGGGTTTCGGCGAAAAACCGACCGGGGTTGTAGCTCGGGGTGACGATGGCGACATTCATGACCGTTCTCTGGGTTCGTGCGGTAGAAGCGGGGCGTAGATGGTCTCGTGCAGCATCCGGGCCACGTTTTTCCAGGTCAGTCCGCTGGCCCGGTCGCGCAGGGCCCGGGCCAGCCGGTCCCGCTGGCCCGGCGTCCGCAACTGGGCCACTGTCCGGCGCAGAGCGGCCGCGTAGGATTTGGGATCGGTGGCGAAGACGGCTTGGCCGTCGGTGTAGAAGCGCGTCGAGGGCAGGTCGGTGGTGACGATCGGCAGGCCGTGCGCCATGGCCTCAAGCACGGCATTGTTGGCGGCGCCGTCGGAAAGGGGCAAAAACAGCAGGGTGGCCCGCTTGTAGAGCCCGTGCAGCTGGCTGTCGGTCAGGCCGGCGTTGTACAAGGCCACGTTGCCGGCCCCGCCGGTGTCCAGGGAAAGGCCTTTGGAAACCACGACGAACAGGAGGTCGCGTTCGTCGCGCAGCAGCCGGGCCGTCTCCAGCAGGGCCGGATAATCGCGCAGCCAGTTGCCCACGGTCAGCAGCACGGTTTTGTCCCGGGCCAGCTCATCGTAGCCGGGGAGGTGTTCGTCGGGGTCGATGCCGGGCAGACCCAGGGGCAGATGGTCTTCCATGAGTTCCGGGGCCAGGCCGTGGGGCACCTGATGCAGTCTGTCCCGGTCCACGAGCGGCCCGAAGAAATCGACCTGACAGGGCGACATGAGCTGGATGGCGTCAAAACCGCGCAGAAAACCGGGGTCGCCCAGCAGATCGCGCATGATGGAGCCGGGTTGGTGAAAGGTGGCCACCAGGCGGGGGCCGTTCGGGTCGGGCCGGCGCCGATGCAACAGGGCGCTGAGAAGGCCGCAGTGTTCGGCGTCCAGGAAATGGATCACGTCGTAGCGGTGCCAGACTTCCTGCAAGCTGGTTTCGACCGGGATGGCGTTGCCCTGGTAGGAACGCAGGGAGCGGCGGGCGACGCCGAGCAGGGCGTCCCTGGTTTCCGCCGGTGCGCTTTCCAGTTTTCCCTCGCCCAGCGGGACCAGCCATTCGTCCACGGCATAGCCCAGGCCCCGCAGGTGGGGAATGAAGCCGCCGGGCCCGCTTAAGGGGCTGAAATGGCCGTAGTGGGTCCGCACCACCAGAATGCGGCCCCGATCGGGCTGGTAGTCCGGGCTGGTCATGACGGCTTGGCCGTCCCGGAGGCCGAAGTTCTGCCCCTCCAGCCGCCGTCGCACCCAGTCCCCGAAAGAACTGTTGAGCAGACCGAGATAGGTGGTGTCCACTCCGGGGGGCACCCGGCCGTTCGACCGGGTGTCGCGCAACAACCCGGCCAGGCGCTCGACCCCGCCGTCGACGTCGCCGTGGTCGACCAC
>JAWRKJ010000245.1:0-5383 GCA_040307025.1 Desulfovibrionaceae bacterium
CCCCCCCCCCCTGACCCGGGTGGCCGCACTGGAAGATCGGGCGGCCGCACTGGCCACGGCCCTGGAAAACGGCCGCAGCGCCATGCGCCGGGCCGTGGCGGTCTGGAAAGGCCGTTGCCGCCAGGCCATGGAAGAACTGGCCGCGGAACGGACCCGGCGTCAGGCGGCCGAACGCGAACGGATATCGTTGCGCCAAGCCATCGCCAGTTCGGCTGTGGCTGCCGTGACCCGGGAACGCGACGCCCTGCGCAAACAGCTCACCGAAACCACCACCCGCCTCGCCGACACCGAAACAGAAGCTGGTCGCCAGGCCCTGGTCCTGGAACGGCTCTACACGGAACTGGAGCAAGCCCGACGGGATCTGGCCGACCGGGACAGCGAGGTGACCGCCCTGGAGGCCACGCTTTTTTCGGCCCTGGGTTCGGCCGCGGCCGCCCTCCAAGCCCATGCCGAACACCACCGACCCGAACTGGCCGACCCGGCCGGCTGCTATCCCCATGACGTAGCGGAAGGGAACACCGCCGCCAACGGCTGCGACGGGACCTGCGGACGGGAATGTCCCTGCCGCCAAGGAGCTGCCGGGCTGGCCGGCAAGCGCGTGCTTTACGTGGGCGGACGCTGCTCTCTCGTGGCCCATTACAAGGTGCTGGCCGCCAAATTCGGTTGTGAACTGCTCCACCACGACGGCGGCCGCGAACAATCGGCCCACCGGTTGTGGGAACTGCTCGGCGCCGTCGATGCGGTGGTGTGCCCGGTGGACTGCGTGAGCCACGAGGCTTGCGCCCTGGTCAAGCAGGCCTGCCGGGGCTGTCTCAAACCGCTGATCCTGAGCCGCTCCTCCGGCCTGTCGAGCCTGGCCCGGTCCCTGACCGAGCTCGGTGCCACGCCCCAATAATCCTTTCTTTTCGCATCGGTTGCATCGAGCGGCCCGACCAGCTATCCCAGCCGACACGGATTCCAGATGGAAACCGTGTCGGCTGGGGGTGTTTTCGGGGCTTGCCTCGTTTGAAGTTTGCGGATATCTTGTGAAAAAAATTACAAGAAGGGGCGCACCCCCGCATGAAGCATGAAATCGTCATCTGCATGGGCAGTTCGTGTTTCGCCCGAGGTAACAAGAAGCATCTGCTCATGATCGAACAATACCTGGCCGATCATGGACTGACCGACACGGTCGTCCTCACGGGCAGCCGTTGCGAGGACCAGTGCCGCACCGGACCCAATATCCGCATCGACGGCCAGCTCTATGGCGAAGTCACGGGAGAACGATTGCTCGAACTGCTCAGCCGACACCTGTCGGCCTAAAGGGAGGCGGGACATGCCCGTCCATTATCCCATCTATACCGTCGAGACCGAGTGCCAGGACTGCTACCGCTGCCTGCGCCAATGTCCGGTCAAGGCCATCCAGGTCGAGGGCGGCCGGGCCACGGTGGTGCCGGAACTGTGCATCGCCTGCGGCCAGTGCGTGGCCGCCTGCCCTTCCCACGCCAAACGCGTGCGCAACGACATGTTCGCGGTCTACAAGCTCATCCGCTCCGACCGGCAGGTCTACGTTTCCCTGGCCCCGTCCTGGGTGAGCGAATTCGCCGACATCCGTCCGGAACAGATGATCGCGGCCTTGCGCCGGCTGGGTTTTTCCGGGGTGTCGGAAACGGCCCTGGGCGCCCAGGAGGTTTCGGCCGCCGTGGCCCAGTCCCTGGCCAAGGGCGGGCCCAAGCTGTCGCTGTCCACGGCCTGCCCGGCCGCCGTGGACTTCATCCGGGGCTACATGCCGGAACTCGTACCCTATCTGACGCCGCTTTTGTCACCCCTGCTCTCCCACTGCCGCATGCTGCACAAGCTCTACGGCCAGCACATCGGCGTGGTTTTTTTCGGTCCCTGCGTGGCCAAGAAAACCGAGGCCGACAACCACCCCGGCCTGCTCGACGCGGCCATGACCTTCACCGACCTGCGCACCATGCTGCGTGAGGAAGGCATCGACCCGGCCCAAATCGAAACCGGCCCGGCCGACGCCTTCATGCCCCACAAGGCCAAGGAAGGCGCCATCTATCCCGTGGAAGGCGGCATGTCCGACACGGTCAAGGCCTATGCCGGCAGCGAATCGGTCTGTTTCGTCACCCTGTCCGGCATCCCCACCATCGAATCCGCCTTGCGCGGCATCCATGCCCAGGCCCTGCCCAGGCCGGTGTTCGTGGAGATGCTCGCCTGCGTTGGCGGGTGCGTGCGCGGGCCCTGCGTTTCGAGCCAGCGGCCGCGTCTGCTCGACCAGCTCGACGTGTTCGCCAAGGCCGACAAGCCCGAGCCCGACACGCCCATCCGGGCCCCGGCCGTGCCCATCGGCGAACGCAAGAATCCCTCGCCCGTGGACCTGCCCGTGTACAGCGAGGACCAGTACGTCAAGGTCCTGCGCCTGATCGGCAAGTTCGGCCCGGAAGACGAGATCAACTGCGGCGGCTGCGGCCACGAGACCTGCCGGGGCCTGGCCCGGGCCATGCTCGAAGGCCTGGCCGAGCCGACCATGTGCGTCCATTTCCTGCGCAAACGGGCCACCCGCAAGGCCAATGCCCTGCTGCGCTGCATCCCGGCCGGCGTGGTCATCGTGGACGCCAAGCTCCACATCATCGAGTGCAACGAGCACTTTGCCCGGCTTTTCGGCGAGGACACGCTCATGGCCTACGAGGCCAGCCCGGGCATGGAAGGCGCCTCCCTGGAGAAGATCGTGCCGTTCGCCGCCCTGTTCCGCCGGGCGCTGGAGAGCGAGACCGACATCCACCGGGACGCCCTGCGCCAGGACGACCGGGTGTTCAGCGTCACCATCTTCACCATCGAGCCGCGCGGCGTCATCGGAGGCGTCATCTTCGACGTCACCGGCTCGGAACTGCGCCGGGACGAAATCGCCCAGCGCGCCCGGGAGATCATCCACAAGAACCTGGAGACCGTGCAGGAGATCGCCTGCCGCCTGGGCGAAAACATGGCCGACACCGAGATCCTGCTGCGCTCGTTGTCCGAGGGCTTTTCCACCGGTGCCGCCACCCATCTTGTGAGCGAAAAGGAACTGCGGGGACGCCGGCCATGAACGAGTCCCTGTTCGTCGAAGTGGAGGTGGCCCAGCGCAACCGCTTCGGCGAGGACATCTGCGGCGACGCCTTCAAGACCCTCAAGATCGCCGAGGAGGGACGCACCATCGCCGTGCTCTCCGACGGCCTGGGGCACGGGGTCAAGGCCAGCATCCTGTCGCTGATGACCGCGACCATGGCGCTCAAATACACGGCTGTCGATACGGACATCGTGCGTGCGGCCGAGGTCATCATGGACGCGTTGCCCGTGTGCCAGGTGCGCAAGATCAGTTACGCCACCTTCACGGTGGTGGACGTGCGCGCCGACGGCACCACCCGGGTGGTGGAGATGGACAATCCGCCCATCCTCTTCATCCGTGACGGGCGGGTGGTGGAGCTGGATTTCGAGGAGGTGTCGTCGCCGCGCTACCACGACCGGGTGATCCGGGTCTACGATCTGGTCATGCGCCACGGCGACCGGCTGGTCTTCACCTCCGACGGCATTACCCAGGCCGGGCTCGGCTCGGAACGGCTGCGTCTGGGCTGGCGCATCAAGGGTTGCCAGGAATTCGTGGTCGACGAGGTGGGCCGCAACCCCTCCATCTCGGCCCGGGCCCTTTCCCAGAAGATCCTGTCCCAGGCCCTGCGCCAGGAGCCCTACCAGCGGGCCTACGACGACATGACCGCGGCCGTGATCTACTTCCGGCTGCCGCGCCGCACCATTGTCCTGACCGGCCCCCCCTACGCCGCCGGCCGGGACAGGGAATTCGCCGAACTGCTGGTCGAATTCGAGGGCAAGAAGGTCATCTGCGGCGGCACCACGGCCAACATCGTGAGCCGCGAACTGGGCCGCCCCATCCACGACGACCTGCGCGGCGGGGGCGGCGACATCCCCCCCTCGGCCCTCATGGAAGGGGCAGACCTCGTGACCGAGGGCATCCTGACGCTCACCCGCACGGCCCAGCTCCTGGAACAGGACGAGCCGCCCCGGGAAAAAAACCCGGCCGCCAAGCTCTACGACATCCTGGTCGAAAGCGATTCCATCCAGTTCGTGGTCGGCGCACGCATCAACGAAGCCCACCAGGACCCCAATCTGCCCATCGACCTGGAAATCCGGCGCAACATCATCAAGCGCATCTGCAAGGTCCTCGAGGAAAAATACCTCAAGGAAACGACCATCCAGTATTTCTAGTCCGGCAAGAGCGCCCGATCCCTACGGGGCGGCGGGTGCAAACGATTTTCCGATCTTTGGTGGATGCGACGGACCAAGGTGCTGTGACCCGCTCCGGGAGGGGAAATGCCCTCCCGGGGTGGGGGCGGCGCGGGTCCCTATTGCATGACCGCCCGGGAGCGCCCGGGCAGAGCCTGTTCGTAGTGACCCAGAATCTTCCGATACAGCTTGCTCTCGCTGCCGGCCCGGGCCCGGACCAGGGACAAGGCCTTTTCGAACTCGCCCGCGGCCTCGTCGTGGCGGCCGGCATGATGGAGCACCTGCCCCAACCGATACACCGACTGGGCCACGCTGATATCCACGGCCTGGTCCCGTTCGGCCAGATCGATGGCCTGGCGCAGGAGCTTTTCCGCTTGCGCCACATTCCCTTCACGCAGGGCCTCGACACCCGCCTCGCGGTAGTACCGGACGCGGCCGGCCAGTTCGCATTTTCCATTCGTGCACGCCATAATGCTGCCCTCCTGTCCGGGAAGCGGCTTCCCGCCGCCCGTCTGAGCCTGTCCGGCCAATTTGCGTTCGGCCATGGGGCCGTCTCACTTCCTGGCTGCCTACTTAATGATAATGAGATTCATTGTCAATAAGATCTGACACAATCCCCCCATTCCCTTTCCCCGGCGCGCCGGCTAGACTGCCGGCACCATTCCGCCCCGGAGAACCGCCATGGCCCGCAATATCGAGATCAAGGCCCGCATTCCGGGCATCGCGGCCGTACTTCCGGCCGTGACGGCCCTGGCCACATCCGGCCCCACGGCCATCGACCAGGACGACACGTTTTTCCCCTGCCCGACCGGCCGGCTCAAGCTGCGGGAGTTCGCCGACGGCACGGGGGAGCTCATTTTCTACCAGCGGCCGGACACAGCCGGTCCCAAGGAATCGTTTTACGTGAAGACGCCGGCCCGCGATCCCCAGGGCCTGCGCCGCACCCTGGAACTCGCCTACGGCCGGGCCGGACGCGTGCGCAAACACCGGACCCTGTATCTGGCCGGGCGCACACGCATCCATCTGGACCGGGTGGAAGGACTCGGAGAGTTTCTGGAGTTGGAAGTGGTGCTCGCCGAAGGAGAAGCCCCGGCCGCAGGCGCAGCCGAAGCCGAGGCAT
>JAWRKJ010000246.1:0-14688 GCA_040307025.1 Desulfovibrionaceae bacterium
CCCCCCCGGACCACCACGCCGCGTGGCGCCGCATCCAGGGTCTGGCGCAACAGGCTGGCCAGCCCGGTCAGATAGGGATGCTTGCGGTTGCTGACGGTCACGGCCTTGTCGATATCGCGGACCACCGGATCGCTGCCCACGGCCCGGGGCAGGCGGTCGAGCACGGCGGCCAGCTCCAGATCCACGCGGAAGGTCTGCAAATAGGGCGTCGGAGGCCCGCTGCGCTCGAACTCGCCCCGACGGCGTTCGAGCTCGTCGGCCATGCGGATCTTGATGTCGGTCAGCGCGGCCAGGGAACCGGTCAGACGCTCGAAGCCCCGCACGAGCACGACCTCGCGCAAAGCGGCCAGCAGGCGGTCGGTCTCCTGCCTGTTTCCGGCTTCGAGGCTCTTGGCCAGGGTGTCGAAGACGTCCTCGACGCGCCTTGCCTGGTCGAGGGTTTTGGTCAGGCGCAGCAGTTCCACTTCCAGGGCTGACAAGGCATTGCCCACGCCGTGCAGGTAGGCGCCGGCGGCCTGGACCTGGCCGGCCTGGAAAGCGACTTCGGATTCCTTTTCCCGCAGGCGCTCCCGGAGCCGGGAATCGTGCAACTCCCTGGTCCGGACGCGCAAGGTGGCCGTGCGCAGTTCCACCCGGCGGGCCAGTTCGGCGTTGAGGCGCTCCAGTTCGGCCTCGGCCGTCCGGCGCCGTCTGGCATCGCGGACGGCGAGCCAGACCAGCCCCATCCCGCCGATGCTGGCCAGGACCAGCATCACGCGCAGGGCCCATATCCGCCGCAGCAGGGCCGGGGCCTGCTCGGCCCAGACCATGGTGGCCTGTTCGTAGTCCAGAAACACGTACCAGCCCAGGAAGATGCAGATGGCCGCGGCCAGGGGCAGCAGCAGATCCCCCTCGCGGCGCGGCGGCACGACAGGACCCTCCGGTGACGGAGGCGGCTCTCCAAAGAGAGAAAACTTCGGCATACGTCTCCCTAGGGCCGGCCCCCGGAGGCCGGTCTTCGGAGCAGGCGACCCGTCCCTGTCCTACCGCCGTCCGGGCGGCTATTCGGGCAGGGAAATGCCGAAATCCATACGTCCGAAGGAGTCCAGGTTGTCTTCCATGTTGTTGCTGCCGTCCACGTTCTCTTCCATGACCCGCGGCGCGGCGGCCTTGGTCTTGCGGCGGCGCCGGGCGATGATTTCCTTGAGCAGTTCGTCGCGGCCCATGTAGCAGTCCATGCACATGTCGTCGCGGGGGCTGAACTCGGACGCCCGCTTGCGCAGGTTGCACACCTTGCACAAACGGACATCGGCGGCCGGAACGGCCACATCCTCGTCATCATCCTCTTCGGCCGCCAAGTCGGAATCCGGTTCGGCGAGCAAGTCCTCGACCTCTTCCGGGTCGCGACGCGGCGGAGTTTCCTTGCGGGCCCGCGACGGCGCCGGATGACTCGGAGCCGGGGCCTCCTTGGCTTCTGCCTCGATGCGCAGCTGGAAGGGACCCTTGCGGGTTCGGACCTGGACCTCGCCGCCGAGCAGCTCAGGGAACAGTTCGACGAAAATGCGCACCAACTGGAACTTTTTATCCACACCCTTGCGCCGGACACGGATGTAGGCCCGGCTCCCCTGCACCGTGGGCCATATCGCCTTGTCCAGATTGGCGGAATCATCCTGGAGATAGCGCCCCTCCAAGACAAAACCTTCCTCGCAGATGTAGTAATCCGTTCCCGGTTCGCAGTGAAAATAGTCCGCCTCGGGTGGTATCTTCTTCCAAACCAAAGCCGATCCCTCGCCTGGCCGCGATGGCGGCCTTGTTAAAGTCCCAAATCCTGGTTGATGCAGACCACCGAGATGCGCTGTCTTGGGTAGGACTTCTCGGTGATCGTCCAAACATTACAGATGCGGTCCGGGCTGCCACAGTCCGCGCACCGACTCGTGGCCGCGCACGGGGTTTTCTTCCCCAGGCGCAGGGCATTGGTCGGGGCGGCATAGTCCTTGACACGCCGGATGGCCGTGGACAGGTCGGGCACGATCTTGTTGCGCCCCACCAGGACCACGACTTTGCGGGGGCCGAAGGCGATGGCGCAGGCCCGATTGCCGATCATATCCAAATTGACGAGCACGCCGTCCTCGGTGACGGCATTGGTGCCGGTAAGAAACAAATCGACGAGCAGGGCTTGGCGCCGCCGTTCGTACATGGCAGCAGGCGCGATGGACTTGTCCATGGTGTCAAGGACGGAGAGCCCGGGCATGGCGGCCAGGGACGCAGGCAGTCCGGTGGCGACCAGGGTCATGGACCCGCCGAACGACACGGTTTCGGGCATCGTTTCGGGCACAATCCGGCTCAGGACAAGGTCGCGGGCCGCGTCCACATCGGCCACCACGTGGGCATCGAAGTGATTGCCGCGCAGGGCCTCGGCCACGTCCTCCAAGCGCCTGGCGTGATACGCTTCGATGGGTGCCAGCATGCCGCCTCCTTGGCGCGCCTTGGCGCGCGGCGAAGGACATTTAATCGCGTCAGCCAAAAAAGCAAGCGGCTCGGTCCCGTTCCCGTTCCAATCCTGACGCGCGGCCCCCAGGCTCTGGTGCGGTCCGCCGGCAATCAGGGATAGAGCCTGCGCAATTCCTTAATGAATTCGGGAAGCGTCGTGTCACCGCGGCCTTGACGCACCACGACCCACACGCCCCAGGAAACCGGGATATTCCGGTTCTTGCGCTCTTGATAAAACGTGTCCAACCCGGTCACGATGCGCCCGGCCGGCATGCCCGAGAAATAGGCGTCGGACTGGCGCATGATGCTGTCCATGATATCGGAACAAATGGTGTATTCGTTTTTCAGCGTGATGCCGAGAATGCTCTCGTTGAGATTGAAGCCGTCGAAGATGCCAAGCACGAGGTCGGTCTTCTGGTCCCGGGACAGGCTGGCCCAGTAGGCCCCGGCCCGCCTGGCCGCCTGGCCCGGCTCGGCGAGCAGCAGGCATCCGGCCAAAATCATGCTTACGGTCCATGCGGGCCAAATCCCGCGCCGCACACCCCACCGTCTCACCATGCTTCCCCCACGCCCGAGGCGTACCTATCGGCAGTGTCTCCCTCTCTACTGAAGGGGGGACGCCATTTCAACAGTTTAAGTAAAAAAAACCTTCGATTTTCAAGTCGTCCGCCACGCCTCTGGCACATGGTCGATGCGGACCGGGCCGATCCGGTCCCCCCGGGCCGACAGCCCCAGACTGACCGTGGCCGCGTTGGGCAACGGGAGAGCCAACCGGAAAAACTTGAATCGGGTCATGGCTTCGTCAACGGCCATGGCCCCGCACAGCAATCGCAGCATGACCCCGCGCAAAAATTGACCGTGGGAGACCACGGCCACAAGTCCCGGCCGGAGGCGGCAATGATCGAGGAACACCTCCACCCGCCGCCAGAATTCCGTAAAGGTTTCGGCGCCCTCGCCGTCACGAAAAGCCGGGTCCAAGCGCCGCCAGTAGTCGATGACCGCCGGACCGCGATCCTCGCGGCGTGTGCCGATGTAGCGGTGGGGGGCCAGATAGGTGAATTCCTGCACCGGCCACACCGCCACGGGCATGTCCGGGAAACGCTGGCACAGCGGCATGGCGGTTTGGGCCGCCCGGTCAAAAGCCGAGAAGACCGTCAGATCCGGCGCTCTGGGAAATGTCCCGGCCACGCACTCAGCTTGGCGATGGCCCAGAGCGGTCAGCGGAATCGTATCGGGATATTGGGTTATCTCGCCGGCGTTGGAGGCGCTTTGCCCGTGACGGATGCATCGGATGCAGGGCATGGCCCACCGCCTAGATAATGACGAACTGGAGGAAGAGCACCCGGACGACCCGGGGCCCACCAATGACACGATTGATGGTGGAGGCCAGGGCTTCCTTGAGGCGACGTTTGCCCTGGGGCGTGGCCAGCCCGGCCACGGTCTGGTCACGCAACAACAGCAGGACCGCTTCCCGGACCTCGGGCCCGACCGCCGCTTCGGCGCTTTTGACGTCCACGCACTGGGCCTCGAAAGCCACATGCAGACGACGCAACCCTTCCGGAGACCCGATATTGACGTCGATCCCGGGGTAAACGGCCGATCCGCCCCGTGCCACGGGATCGGTTTGGGCCGCTCCCAGGACCGGAAAAAACAGCAGCATGAGGCAGACAGCCAGGGCGAATCGGGTCACGGATGCCCTCCAGAGGGCCCTTGGCACGAAACGGCCAGTCATGCCCTCGAATCGATATTGGGATGGAAGGCGCCCGATGACAAGCCCTTTGTGACTATTACGTCGGTGCATCGGCGCGTTGGCCCTGACCGCGTGCCGCCGAGCCGCCCGCCCCTTGCCACCGGCGCTTCCCGCTCCATGCCACACTTCCCAAGGGGGCCCGGGCGCCGGGGGGAGTCATGGCGGCGCCACGGGCCTCGGTCAAGCCCGGTCGGGAGCATGCCCGAACCGACGGACAGGCAGGGGAAAACCGCCGTCGGTCCAAAGCGACTCCGGGCCTTCACCTCAGGACAGGCGGTCGATATCCAAGGCCTCGCCGCAGTGGGGACAGCGGGACACCCGGGAGCGGAACAAGCGCCGCGGCGTATAGAACAAGGCCCGCCAGGTCGGCCCGGTTGGCCGGTACTCCACCATAATGGATTTGCCGCAGCGGCAGTAACGATGTTGCATGACCCGCCTCCTTGTTGCTTGTCAGCGCAACAACAAGTTTATTTAAATAAACAATCCGAACAAAAAAAATTCCCTACAGTTCCCGACCCAGCCACAGCACCCGGCCGATAACACGCAATGCGGCCAGTTCGTCCCCGGACAAAACAAGAGGCGAATACTCCCGGTTGTCGCTGATGAGCACCAGGGAACCGGGCCGCTTTTCCAGTCGCTTGACGAGCACCGTATCCTCCACGCCCACGGCATAAACGCCGTGGGCCACCACGTCCGTCTGTGACTGGTCAATAAGCGCCAAGTCGCCGTGTTTGATTTCGGGCTCCATGCTGTTGCCAACGACATGCATGAGCACCATGCTGCCGGGTTGGCCCTTGCGCCGCAGCCAGTCCCGGCGGAACGAATGATAGCCCTCGACCTCGCCCCCGGTCTCGAAGGAGCCGCCCCCGGCCGACAACCGGGCCCGCACCTTGGGCACGGCCACATAGGCCTCGGGATCGGGCGTGGCGAGCCGGCGCCGGTCCGGCCGGCCAAATTCCAGCCAATCCGGGTCCGCCCCGGTGCGGCGGGATACGGCCAGCACCCAGGCTTTGGGCACGGCGTCCTTTTTCTTGGCCTGGGTCACGGCCGACCGGTGCAGACCGAGCATGTCGGCCAGGGCCGTCTGGGAATGCAACCCCGCCGCCTGGGCCGCCCGGGTGAAAAAACCCTCGAACCCGCCACCCGGTTTGTTCTCTTTGTCCCGCACATTCATGTTGCGTTTTATAAACACCCTTTTCCCAAACCGCAACCCCTTTTTCTCTTGCGGCCGGCGACTCCGACCATTTTCACTCAACACATTGAAAAATCAAAAAATATTTTAAATCTTCCCTTTGGCAAGACGACCTCTAAAGATCCCCCCGAACAGGACCGATACGTGCAGTGAAGGAAGGAATCCCACAGGAACGGCCCACGGGCCCAGGCAAGGATGCCACACATATGACCGCGCCCGAAAACCACATCCCGCGTCCCGGCCGCGAGGCCTTGGGACTCGAAGACCCGGAACAGCGGGCACGCCGTATCGAGGAACTCAAGCGGCGAGTCCAGGCCGGCACCTACCTCATCCAGCGCTACGAAATCATCGAAGGTATTCTCGACGCACTGTCCCGCGATCCCGATTAGTCTTCCGCTTCTGAGTCCCCGGCCGCTGCAACGACCTTAACCGCCTCCTCCACTGTCCAGAGAGGAGCGTCGCGCACTTCGAGCACCGGGCTGGCCATGGCCGCGCAGTGCAGATAAAGCCGCTGCCCCTCGCCGCGTCCATAGACCGGGTCGCCCACCAGAGGATGGCCGCTTGCGGCCAGATGGGCCCGGATCTGATGCCGGGCGCCCTTGGCGATGCGACAGCGCACCAGGGTCAGTCCACCTGCCTCCCGCACCGGCGTCACCTGCGTGCGCCGCAAGGGATCGGCCGTATCCCGATCCAGCACCCGGGTCACGGCCCGGTCGGCCACGTCGAGCTCCCGGCCAAGCGACAACACACCGTCAAGGCGGCCGTGGACCACGGCCAGATAGGTTTTCTCCACCGCGCCCGCGTCTTCCAGGGCGCGCCACCGCACCACGCCCTCGGCCGCGAAGGTCACCGGCACGATGCCCGAGGTCAGCCGGTCCAGCCGGGACAGCAACCAGGCCGGGCGACCGGGAAACAGAGCCCCGAGCAAGGCTTCCAGACTCTCGCCCCCGGTCGGGCCCAGGCTTGCGCTGTGCAGCCCCCCGGGCTTGCCCACCGCGCCGAAAACCAGCCCCGCGTCAAGGACCGGGATGTCGTCCGGCCCGAACACGGCTGGCCCCGCCGGCACGACCACGGTCGTCAGCACTTCGCCCGGCCGCACCTTGTAGGCCGCGCCCCGGAGCCGACCGTTCACCGTGACGAGCCCCGCTTCGATGCGCCGCCGCCGCTCCCGCAGCCCGGTGCCGGGCCAAAGGCTTGCCACGGCCCGGTCCAACCGCCAACCGACCTGCCCGGCTTGCACCACCAACGCGGGGACGTCCCCGCCTGAAACCGCTTGTTTGCTGTCCACGTTGCGGTCATAGCCAAGGCGCAAAGGAAAGGAAACCATCCCTTCCAGGGGGGATTTCTCCCTGGCCAGGCGTTTACGGCGGCGCGCCGGCAGGGTAGTCTTGGCCACGGCCTTGGGCCGCAAGGAGCGTTACATGCTGATTCAGGTCAAGGCCTCGGCCGGCTCGGGCAAGACCCATGCCCTGACCCAACGGTTTCTCTCGTTGGCCTTGCAGTCTTCCCGGGAGCTGCCGCTGGCCTGCGCCGCCTCGCTGGAAGACGGGTATTCGCTGCCGGAAATCCTGGCCGTGACCTTCACCAACAAGGCTGCGGCCGAAATGCGCGACCGGGTCATCGCCCGGCTCAAGTCCCTGGCCCTGGGCCTGGACGGCGCCGATGCCGACACGCGCCGGCGCGCCCGCGACGAGCTCGAAACCCTGCTCATCCACGCCCAGCGCCTCAACATCCGCACCATCGACAGCCTGCTGTTTCTGCTCGCCCGGGTGTTCGCCCTGGACCTCGGGTTGCGCCCGGATTTCGAGCCGGCCTTTGACGACGTAGACCTGCTTGGCGACCTGCACGAACGGCTGGCCGCCGGTCTGCCCGAGGACCCGAGCCTCGCGCGCCTCTTTAACGACGCCGCGGCGGCCCTGCTCCAGGCCACACCCGGCTTTTTCCCGAGCGACCAGTTCCGAGACCGGCTGCTCAGCGTGGCCGCCCGGCTTCTGGAAGAGCCCATGGGAGAGCCGGCCGATCCCGAGGCCTTGCACTTGTCCCTCATGCGGCGGCTCGGCAGTCTGCGCAACGCGGCCGGCGCACTACTGGCCGCCCTGGATGCGGCTTGCCTCCCGGGCAAGGCCCAGTTCCTCGATTTTCTGCGCCACTGCCGCGACATCCAGGAAGGAAGCCCACCGCCCCAGTCGGCCTTCGTGTTCAAGGCCGGACTCACCGACTGCGTGCTCAAGGCCGGCCAGTCCCGGCTCACCCTGGATCTGGAACAGCTTTTCACCACCCTCAAGTCCGCCCACGCCGCCTGCCGCCGGGACATGCCCGTGCTGCTCGGGGCCATGGGGCTGGCCCCGTTCGTGACCCTCGCCCGGCGGTTGCTGGCCGATTTCCCGACCTACCTGACCGAGATGCGGATGCTGCCCCATTCCCAGTGGCCCCGGCTGGTCGGGGCGCGATTGTCCGGCGACAACGGCGTGCCCGACGCCTGGTGCCGCATGGGCGCCGGCCTGGCCCATATCCTTATAGACGAGTTCCAGGACACGGCGACCTCCCAATGGGACGTGCTACGGCTTCTGGCCCAGGAATGCCTGTCGCGCGGCGGGAGTCTCTTTCTCGTCGGCGACGTCAAGCAGGCCATCTACGGCTGGCGTGGGGGCGAGGCGGCCCTGTTCGACCAGGCCCCGGCCGATCCGGCCCTGGCCCGGATCTCCCAGGTCGTGCGCCAGCGCCTGCCCATAAACTGGCGTAGCGCCCCGGTGGTGGTCGCCCTCAACAACCGTTTTTTCGCGCCCCTCGGCGATCCCAAAACCGCCCGGGAGGTGGCCGAAGCCCTGCTTGGCCAGGAACTGTCCGGGGCCGCGCCCGACCTGGCCAACACCCTGGCCCTGGCCTTTGCCGACGCCACCCAGAACCTGCCCAAGGAGTACCGCGGGCCCCAGGGACATGTGCGCATCACCGCCCTGACCGCCGAATCCGCCGGCGCCTACGAAGCGGCCGTCAAGGACGCCCTGGTGCGGCTGGTCAGGGACGAGCTCGTTCCCCGCCACGGCGAACGCGGCGTGGCCGTGCTCACCCGGTCCAATCCCCAGGCCGCCCGGGTCGCGGCCTGGCTCATCGGCGCCGGCGTGCCCGTGGTCACGGAAAACAGCCTCCGGCTCGTCGACCATCCCCTGATCCAGCAGCTGACGGCCATGCTGGCCTTTCTGGATTATCCTCCGGACAGCCTGTCCTTTTGGGCTTTCGTCTCCGGCCGGGAACTGTTCGGCGCCCTGTCCGGCATCAGCCGCGAAGCCCTCACCCAGTGGTTGGCCACCCTGCCCAACCGGTCCTCGCTCTCCCTGGCCTTCAAGGAACGCTGGCCCGAGGTCTGGCGGCGCTACATCCGGCCCTACCTGCGCCAGACCGGCCTGGCCGGGCCCTACGACCTGACCCGGGAGATCGTCAGCGGCTACCGGCTTCTCGAACGCCGCCCCGGCGACGAGGCCTTTCTGCGCCGCTATCTGGAGATCATCCACCTGGCCGAGACCAAGGGCCGCACCTCCATCTCGGCCTTTCTGGATTTCTGGCGCGAGCTCGGCGAGGACGAAAAGGTGCCCCAGCCCGAAAACGTCGCCGCCGTCAGGGTCATGACCATCCACAAGGCCAAGGGCCTGCAATTTCCGGCCGTGGTTGTGCCCTTCCACCACCATGCCGACCGCACCGGCCCGGCCCCCCTCGTGACCGCCACCCTCGACGACGGCGAGGCCCTTGTGCCGGACCAGCCCGGACTCGGGGCGGACTATGCCGCGCGCCGGGCCCGGGAGCTGGCCGAACAGCTCCATCTCCTCTACGTGGCCTGGACCCGGCCGGAACTGGAGCTCCATGCCTTTGTCCCGGGCTGCGGCAAGCTGCGCGACGAGGCCCGCTATCCCCTGCCCAAGGCCATGGCCATTCTTTTCAGCGCCCTGGGCCATGATCCGGCCACGGCCGGACCGTTGCGCCTGGGCGAAATCCCGGACACGGTGCCGCCACCGCCCCCGGTCTGCCCGGCCCCTGGGGCCGAGGCGGCCGTGCCCGAGGAAGTGCCCGCGCCCATGGCCTGGCTGCCGCGCCTCAAGATCTACCGCAATGCCGCCACGGACATCCGCCAAGCCCTGCGCTTCACCGAAAAACGGCGCGGCGAACTGGCCCATGCCGCCGTGGAACGGCTGGCGCGAAACGGCTTTGATCCGTCCGATCCCGTACCGGCCGCCCGGCTGGCCACCCGGCAAGTGCTCAACGGCGAGCGCCTGGACCCGGTGCTGCGCGCGAGCTTGAGCGACGCCATCGAACCCATGCTCGTGTGGCTGATCGAGGACCCGCTGTGCGGTCCGGCCCTGGCCCAGGGCCAGCCGGAACGCGAACTGCTCGACGCCGACGGCGGGCGCCACCGGCCCGATTTGCTGCTGCTCGCCGCCCACGAGACCGTCATCCTCGATTTCAAGACCGGCCAGCCCGACCCGGCCTACGCCGCCCAGTTGCACCGCTACATGGCCCTGGCCCGGGAACTGCCCGGCCGGCAAAACATCGCGGTGCGGGCCTGGCTCGTCTATCTCGACGCCCGGCAGTGCCAGCCCGTGGAGCCCGCCTCATGAAGCCGTTTCATGTCATTCCCTGGACCGAGGATTTCCTGGCCGGCGTGGCCAACCGGCTGGTCGCGGCCACGGGCGGCGATTTCCGCGACGTGCTCGTGGTCTTTCCCCTGCGCCGGGCCGCCCGGCAACTGTGCGACCGGCTGGCCGAGCTGGCCGAGCTGCCAAAACCCGTGCTCCTGCCGGAAATCGTCACCATCAACGACTGGCTGACCGGACTTGGGCTGTCGTTCGCGCCCACGCCCCCGGTGATGCTCGACACCCTGGACCGGGTGGCCCTGCTCCACGAGATCGCCCGGGAACTGGCGGCCCAAGCCCCGGCCGACCCGGACGCGGCGGACGGAGAAGCAGGCGGTGCGCCGGCTTTCCCCACGGACATGGCCCGGTTTTTCCCCTGGGGCCTGGAACTGGCCGAGCTCATGGAAGAGCTGTTCCGCCAGGGCGTACCCGGCCAGGACCTGGACAACCTGGACGGGATGGTCCTGCCCACGGCCGCCGCGTTGCTTTCGCGCCTGGGCGCCATGCAGGTGCGCTACCGCCAGCGGTTGCTCGGCGAAGGCCTGGCCACGCCGGGCCTGGCCCTGACCCTGGCCGCGGAAAACGCTTCGGCCATTGCCGCGGGCCTGGCCGGCCGGCGCATTTTCGCTTGCGGTTTCGCCGTGCTTTCCGGCTCCGAAAAAAGCCTGCTCAAGACCTTGTGGCGCCAGGGGCTGGTGGAGTTTCTCTGGCACGGCGACCCGGCCTTGGCCGACCCGGCCGGTCGGGTGCATTTCGCCTGCCTGGAGCAAAAACGCTGGCTGGGCGACTGGAACGCCCGGGCCGTGGTGCTTTCCGGCGGCAAGACCAAGCGGCGGCGCACCGGCGACCGTGCGGACCGCCCGACCCTGCTGCTTGACGCCCACGACGCCAGCCTGCGCTCCAAGCATTTGAAATTTTTCGAGGGCCACGACCTGCACGCCCAGCTCAAGGCTCTGGAGGAGGCGCTTGCCGCCCTGCCCGATCAGGAGGACACGGCCGTGGTGTTGCCCGACACCGGCCTGCTTGGGCCGGTGCTGCACATCCTGCCCCAGAAGGACGTCAACATCTCCATGGGCTATCCCCTGGCGCGCTCGTCCCTGGCCAGACTGCTCGAAACCATCATGAGCCTCCAGGAGACGCGGCTTTCCGCCGGGCGCTACCACTGGCGGGAGCTGATCGCCCTGATCCGCCACCCCTATCTCAAGCTGCCGCGCCTGGGCGAGGTCCAGCCCCTGCGCGCCGCCTTCCACGGCCTGGAAGCGGCCATCCGCCAGGGCGGGGCCTACCTCGATCCCCTGGCCATCCCGGTGCCCCTGCCCGAGGACGATCTCGATCCCGAAATCGTGGCCGACCTGTGCCGCCGCACCCTCACCCGCACCCTGACCGCCTTCGAGGATCTGACCACGCCGCGCCAGTTGGCCACGGCCCTGACCGGCCTGGCCGAGCTGCTGCTTGACCCGGAGCTGTCCGGCGATGCCTGGGAGCGTTTCCTCATCGACGCCGAATGCCTGTTCCGGCTGGTCACGGCCGTGATCCCGGCCCTGGGTTCGGGGCGGCTGGCCGACGCCGTGCTGCCCCGGGAAACACTTTTCGCCCTGTTGCGCCGGCTTCTGGCCGACGAACGGGCAGCCTTCGAGGCCGATCCCCTGACCGGCATGCAGGTCATGGGCGTACTGGAGACCCGGCTGCTCACCTTCCGCCGGGTGTTCATCCTGGACGCCGTGGAGGACAAGCTGCCCGGCACCCGGCCCTACGAACCGCTGGTGCCCGATCCGTTGCGCCGGTTGTTGTCCTTGCCCGACTCCCGGGAGCGCGACGCCGTTGCCGCCTACAACCTCTACCGGCTGCTGTTCGGCGCCGAGGAGATCACGGTGCTCTACCGCACCGGCGCCTCCGGCACCGGGCTGTTCGACGACAACCCGGCCCGCAGCCGTTATGTGGAACAGCTCGTCTGGGAGGAGGAAAAACGTCTCGGCCGGCTGCTCGCCCCGGGCGAGGCCCCGGTCAGCTTGGTGCGCCTGCCCCTGTGTCCGATTCCCGAATGCGATCCGGCCGTGCCCCGCACCCCGGCCGTGGCCGAACGGCTCAAGGCCTATCTGGCCCGAAAACCGGTTACCGCCACCCTGCTCGACACCTATCTCGGCTGCCCGTTGCGTTTTTTCTACCGCTACCTCTCGCCGCTGGCGCCGCTCGAGACCGTGGCCGAGGAAGGCGACCGGGCGGCCGTGGGCGTGGTGGTCCACGAGGTGCTGCGGGAATTTTTCGCTCCCTTTGTCGGCCATGACATCGACGGCGCGGACTTAAGCGCCGCCACCCTCATGGACCTCTACGAGACGCGCCTGCGCCAGTCGGCCGCCTATGCCGCCCTGCCTCCGGACGGCCAGCTCCTGCTCGCCCGGTCCGGCCGGGCGCGGCTCGCCTCCCTGGTCGCCCACATGCCCCGCACCACGCCCCTGGCCCTGGAAACGGAACTGCGCGCGAGCCTTGGGGTAAACGACCAGCCGTATCTCTTCACCGGCCGGGCCGACCGTATCGACCGGCGTAGCGAGGGCGTGCTCGTCCTCGACTACAAGACCGGCACCATTCCCGGACGCAAGGCCCTGCCTCTCGACGATGCCGGCTTCTGGCGCCGCCTGGGCGACTGGCAGGGCGAGGACGACGGGCTGGATTTGCTGCGCGCGGTGGCCGAACGGGTGGGCAGCGTGCAGTTGCCGCTCTATTGCTGGCTCTACGCCACGACCGAGGGTGAAGTGCCGGCCGATGCCGCCTTTGTGGAATTGCGGGAATCCGGCCTCGAACGCCGGCTGTTCGGCGCCCGTTGCGACGCGGGCAGCCGGGAGGACGCCGTGTTGCGCCACATTCCGACCCTGCTCGGCTTCGTGCTGCGCCACCTGCTGGCCGCGTCCGTCTTCGCCCCCCGCCCTGACGACCGCCGCTGTCCCTACTGCGACTTCCGCCCGGCCTGCGGCGCGGCGTGAGTTGTGGAGGGAGAGAGGGAAACCAAATGCCTCCGGCGGCCAGGAGGGGAGTGACTCCCCTCCTGAACCACCCCCAACGGGGATGTGGGAGGAGAGGAAAAACGGTCAGGCCGCGCGGGTGCCAGTGGGTGCAGGACCGGCCAGGGTCATGAGCATGTCGCGCAGGTTGCGGGCCCGGGCCTCGGGCCGGGTCAGGCGCAACCGCACGAGCCCCACCAGCACGTGCACGCACCGCCTGGCCGCGTCGGCGGCCATGTCCGTGCGCACCGAGCCGTCCCAATGCCCGAGACGCAGCAAGGTCTCGAACTGCTCGACCATGCGGGCCCGCAGCCGCCGCACCTCGGCCCGGGCCAGGGGCCCAAGCCCGGCCAGCAGGCCGTCCTCGTCCCGCATGAGAGCCAGATACGATTCCGAACGGGTTTCCAGAAACCGGCAGTAGGCCTCGGCCAGGCTCAAGGCCATGTCCAGTCCCGACTCCCCGGACGCGGTCGCGCACTGGGCTTCGAGGTGGGCGAAAAGCCCTTCCTGCACCTTGCCAAGCACGGCCACGAACAGTTCGTCCCGTGTCTTGAATTCCTTGAACACCGCCCGGGGCGGCAGTCCCAGCCGCCGGGCCAGATCGGAAAGTTTGAGTCCCTCCCGTCCCCGGCTGGCGAACCGCTCCTCGGCCGTTTCGATCATCTTCCGCCGTGATGCGTCCATGCCCTTCCCCCCCGGTTCGGGTTGCCTGTCCGCTTCAAACGGCTTTTTTCCCTATCGTGTTGCCTACCGGGAACGCAAAGCGTTGGCAACAAAAAAGACGTGCATCCCCGAAACCATCGCCAATACCCCTTGACGTCCGGCCTGGGTTCGGCGTAAGGGATTCGGAACTTTGGAGGCAAACCCTGTCATGACCCCGACCAGCCATTTCTTCCTAACCGAAGCCCTTCCGGCTTGCGCGGTCGTCGTAAGCGGCGTTTATACGACGCCGTAAGGGGTTTTTTCATTTCGTTCGTTTTTCAAGCCCCCGTCGGCGCGCCGACGGGGGCTTTTTGCGTCCGCGTCGCGCGCCCGGGGCAGAATCAGGAGGCCATCATGCCAAAAGCCACGGGAGCACGCATCATCGCGAAGTGTCTGGTGCGCCAGGGCATCACCACCCTCACCGGCATTCCCGGCGGGGCCAACCTTCCCCTGTTCGACGCCCTGGCCGAGGTGCCCATCCGGGTGATCCTGGCCCGCCACGAACAGGGAGCCGGCTTCATCAGCCAGGGCATGGCCCGGGTTACCGGCCAGCCGCAGGTCTGCATCGCCACCTCCGGCCCCGGCGCCATGAATCTGTTGACCGCCATCGCCGACGCCAAGGCCGATTCCGTGCCCCTGGTCTGCCTGACCGGCCAGGTCTCCCGGGGGCTCATGGGCACCGACGCCTTCCAGGAAGTGGACGTCTACGGCCTCACCATCCCCATCGCCAAGCACAACTATCTCGTGCGCCGGGCCTCCGATCTGCTCCACATCCTGCCCGAGGCCTTTCGCATCGCCGCCTCTGGCCGGCCCGGACCGGTGGTGATCGACCTGCCCCGCGACGTCCAGACCGAGGAAGTGGAATTTCCGGCCTGGCCCGAACCCGGCCGGCCCACGCCGAGCCCGGCCCCGGACCCGGCCGACCTGGCCCGGGCCGCGGCCCTGATCGCCCGCGCC
>JAWRKJ010000247.1:0-14735 GCA_040307025.1 Desulfovibrionaceae bacterium
GCCCGGAAGAGGCGTGTCGGTGTGTCGATCGGCTATTTGGCGTAGCCCACGGCGCGTTTCTCGCGGATGACCGTGACCCGGATCTGGCCGGGATAGGTGAGGTTTTCCTCGATGCGCTTGGAGATATCCTTGCACAGCAGAAACGTCTTGTCGTCGTCCACCTGCTCGGAATCGACCACCACCCGGATCTCGCGGCCGGCCTGGATGGCATAAGCCTTGGCCACGCCGTCGAAATCCAGGGCCAGGTTCTCGAGTTCCTCCAGACGCTTGACATAGCTTTCCAGGAGTTCCTTGCGCGCGCCGGGCCTGGCGCCGGACAGGCTGTCCGCGGCCTGAACCAGGATGGCCAGCACGGACTTGGGCGGCACGTCCTCGTGATGGGCCTGGATGGCATGGAGGATATCGGCCGGCTCGCCGAACTTCTTGGCCAGGTCGGCGCCGATCAGGGCATGGGGGCCTTCGATCTCGTGGTCCACGGCCTTGCCGATGTCGTGGAGCAGGCCGGCCCGTTTGGCGCGCTTGACGTCAAGCCCGAGTTCGGCGGCCATGATGCCGGCCAGGGTGGCCACTTCCAGGGAGTGCTGGAGTACGTTCTGGGAGTAGCTGGTGCGGTACTGGAGCTGGCCCAGGAAGCGCACGAGCTCGGGATGGATGCCGTGGACGCCGGAGTCGAAGGTGGCCTGCTCGCCGATCTCGCGCACCTTGACGTCGAGCTCCTGCTCGCACTTTTTGACGATGTCCTCGATGCGGGCGGGATGGATGCGGCCGTCGGTGATGAGCCGCTCCAGGGCCATCTTGGCGATCTGGCGCTTGAGCGGGGAAAAGGCGGACAGGATGACGGTCTCGGGCGTGTCGTCGATGATGAGGTCGACGCCCGTGGCCGCTTCCAGGGCCCGGATGTTGCGGCCCTCGCGGCCGATGATGCGGCCCTTCATTTCCTCGGAGGGCAGGGTCACGGCGGTGACGGTCTGCTCGGCCACGAAGTCGCCGGCATAGCGCTGGATGGCCAGGGCCAGGATCTTTTTACCACTCTTGTCGGCGGTCTCCCGGGCCTCCATCTCGATTTGCCGGATCATGCGGGCCGATTCGTGGCGGGTCCTGGACTCGGTCTCCTCCATGATGCGCTTCTTGGCCTCTTCCATGGTCAGACCGGCGATTTCCTGGAGCCGCTTGTCGTGTTCGCCGGCCAAGGCGGCGAGCTCTTCGGACTTTTCCTCCAGCTCCCGTTCCTTGGCGGTGAGGCGCTTTTCCACGGCGAGCAGATCGGTTTCCTTCTGGACGATCTGTTCCTGCTTTTCCTCCAGGCGTTCGCGGCGGCGCAGGATCTGGTCCTCTTTTTCCTCCACGGACTGGGTCTTGTCGCGGAATTCGCGTTCCAGGTCCTGTTTCTGGCGGAACAGTTCGTCCTGGGCGGCCAGGATCACTTCCTTTTTATGGGCCGTAGCTTCCTTGCGGGCCTCGTCGAGGATGCGTTCGGCCAGGGTTCTGGCCTCATTGAGCGTCTTTTGGGAAATCCATTTGTCGATATAATAGCCGGCTGGCAGCCCAAGGCCCAGGCCGACTATTCCCATGAATATGGTAGAAAATTCCATGCAAGCTCCCTTTGCGGGCGGACATTGGCGGGGACCAACGTCAAGGAGCCGGATTGTAAGGCAATCCGGGGAGCAAACATGGCAATTGCCACAGGGGCATGGCGCAAGCAGTCAGTCCGGGAACGCACAGTCCAGGCGGCCATGCGACCGCAACGGCGTTATGAAAGCCCCAGAGCGCCGTGTCATCGATTCTTTTGAACCTTGGCAACCAAGGTGGACACCACTGTTTGACCTTAAGGCCCCCCGAAAGACCCGGGTACGCACACCGGCCACTCGACGCGGCATCCTATTTTTGAGTATCGGCTCAAAAATAAATCAATGATCACGCACACCCCAGGGAGAATTCTCCCGACCGCCCCACGGACGGCATCCATCAATCTATCTTGTGCAACAGCTGCCCGGCCCGTTTCTGCAGGGCTTCGAGCCGCTGATTCGACACGATCACATCATCGGCCAGACCCAAGGCGACAAAGGCCAGCAATTTCTCCTTACCGAGAGTTTTCCCGCCCGCCTGCAGCATGTTATATCGTTGTTCCACCAGTTCCTTGGCGGAGGCGACGCGTTCAGCTTCCGCGTCCGTCTTGAACGACAGCTCCAAGCCCAATATGGACAACGTATAACTGGGCATCGACTAACCGGTCGATTCCGGGCAGCCCCACGGGCCTGACCGGGAATCAGGCATCCAGTTCCTCCTGCAGTTTTTGCAGGAGGCTGTCGATCCGCGTGGCCACGGCTTGCTTGTCCTGGCCCAATTTGGCCAGTTCCGCCTTCAAGGCCTCGTTTTCTTCTTCCAAGGCCTTTTTGCGGGCCAGGAGCCGGTCCACGCGCTCTTCCAGTGTATCGAAAATATCCATGTCAAAATTCTATACCCGTTCCCGGCAAATTGCAAGCCGACGCCTTACCGACGCGGCTTCGTCACCTGCCGTCCGCGGCCGATGCCCAGGGCCCCGTCCGGCACGTTCTTGGTGATGACCGAGCCCGCCCCGACCAGCGCGCCGGCCCCGATGGTCACCGGCGCGACCAGGGAACTGTTGGAACCGATGAACGCCTTGTCGCCGATGGTGGTTTTGTGCTTGTTTTTACCGTCATAGTTGCAGGTGATGGTGCCGGCGCCGATATTGGCGTCCGCGCCCACCACGGCATCGCCGAGATAGGTGAGATGGCTGGCCTTGGACCCGGCGCCGAGCACGGATTTTTTCATCTCCACGAAATTGCCGACCCGGGCATCGTGCTCCAGGACCGCGCCGGGGCGCAGCCGGGCATAGGGTCCGACCTGGCAGGCAGGGCCGACGACCGCCCCTTCCAGGTGACAAAAGGAATGCACCCGGACAGCCGGGCCGATGACCGTATCGCGCAACACACCATGGGAGGCGATGACCGCGCCGGCGGCAATGTCCGTGCATCCGTAGAGTTCCAACGGCCCGCACAGATCCACGCCCGGGGCGATGGTGACCTCGGGCCCGATGCGCACCGCCTCCCGGGCCCGGATGATGACACCGGCCTCCAGATGCGCGGCCACGATCCTCCGGGCCAGCACGTCCTCGGCGGCCACGAGCTCGGCCGGGGTGTTGATGCCGAGATAGGCCGTGTCCGGCCCCCGGTTGACGGCCAGGACCGCGAGGCCGGCCGCTTGCCCCAGGGCCACGAGATCGGTGATGTAATACTCGCCATTGGCGTTGGCGTCGGTCAGGCGTGACAGCAGCGGCTCCACCGCGGAAAGACGTAAAAGATACGCCCCGGCATTGACCTCGCCCGTGACCGGCCCGTGCATGGCCGTGTCGTAATCCTTGGCCTCGACAATGGCCACCGTGCCGTCCTGTCCGCGCACGACCCGGCCGTAGCCGCCGACCTCGGGAACTTCGATGGTGACAAAGGCCAGGTCGGCCCGGGCCGCCAGGGCCTCCCGCACAAAGGCGTCGAGACTGGTCGCCGTGACCAGGGGCGCGTCACCATTGACCACCAGCGCGTATTCGAACCCGGCCTCGACCAAGCGCGGCCAGGCCGTGACCAGGGCATGGCCGGTGCCGCGCTGCTCGGCCTGGAGCACGAACCGCTCCCGCCACTGCGGGAACGCCGCTTCCACGGCATCCGCGCCATGGCCCACAACCACCAGGACCTGCTCACGGCAGACCGCGCGCAAGGCTTCCAATCCGTACCACAACAAGGGACGGTCAAGCAGCCGGACCAGCACCTTGGGAGCTCCGGTCTTCATGCGCGTTCCCTTGCCCGCAGCCAAGACAAGTGCGCCCACCTGATCTTGCATGGTCACTCCCAGACCGCCCCAGGCGATCGTCTGTTCACGTTATCGGTCCAAACGGTCAGCGCGTATGGCTGCCCATGGCCGCCATTTTGCCGGGCAAGCCGGCTTCTCCATGGATCTTGAGGCGGGAAATGGCCCGCTGCAAGGCAGCCTTGGCCCGGGCATGGTCCAATTGCTCCTGGTGGGCGGCTTGCAGCCGGGCCAGGGCACGCTCCCGGGCCCGCATGGCCCGGGCCACGTCGATTTCCTCGGGCAGCTCGGCCGCCTCGGCCAGGATGAGCACCCGCTCGCCAGTGATTTCGGCAAAACCACCGGAAACAAAGACATAATGCACCGCCCCATCCAACTGGTAATGCAGGGAACCAACCTGCAAGGCGGTCAGGAAGGGAATGTGGTGGGGCAGGACACTGAAGTCGCCGTCCGCCCCTGAAGCCGTGACGGAGGCGACCCGCCGGGAAAGCACCTGGCGATCCGGGGTCACGATGTCGAGTTGCAGTGTCAAGGCCATGGGACATACCTCCAGAAAGGTTCTGCCGCATCCGTCACCCGGGTCTTCCTAGCAGAAAAGCGGCGACACGTAAAAGAGCGTGGCGGCACGAAAAAAACGGGCGGTTCCGTGGGGAACCGCCCGTTGTGACAGCCGGAGCCGTCGGATGGTCTAGTGCGCCAAGGAACCGGCGGCGCTGGCGGACTCGCGAACTTTCATGCGGTACAGGGCCCGCTGCATGGCGGCCTGTGCCCGGGCGAAGTCGACCTTCTCCCGTTCGCGCTCCAGACGCTGCTTGGCACGCTCCTGGGCTTTTTTCGCCCGCTCCACGTCGATGTCCTCCGGTCGCTCGGCCACTTCGGCAAGAATGGTGACCTTGTTCCCCGAAACTTCGGCGAAGCCGCCGGAGACGAAGACGTAGTTCGCCTTCCCGCCCAGCTTGTACATCAGGCTGCCGATGCCAAGGGCGGACAGGAACGGGATGTGGTTGGCCATGACGCCGAATTCGCCAAGCAACCCCGGCGCGCCCACATAATCCACGTCCTGGGACAAGACGAGCTTGTCCGGGGTGACGATTTCAAGGAGGAGTTGGGCCATGACGTTTACCCTTTCGCAGCCTTTTCAACGGCCTCGTTGATGTCGCCGACCATGTAAAAGGCGCCTTCGGGGATATCGTCGTGCTTGCCCTCGATGATTTCCTTGAAGCCCTTGACGGTGTCCTCGAGCTTCACATAGCGGCCTTCCTTGCCGGTGAACTGGGCGGCAACGAAGAACGGCTGGGACAGGAAACGCTGGATCTTGCGGGCCCGGGCCACGGTGAGCTTGTCTTCGTCAGACAGCTCGTCCATGCCCAGAATGGCGATGATGTCCTGAAGGTCCTTGTACTTCTGAAGGATCTGCTGGACTTCGCGGGCCGTGTTGTAGTGGTCCGCGCCAAGGACCAGCGGGTCCAGGATGCGCGAGGTGGAATCGAGGGGATCCACCGCGGGGTAGATGCCGAGCTCGGCGATCTGACGCGACAGGACCAGCGTGCCGTCCAAGTGCGAGAACGTGGTGGCAGGCGCGGGGTCGGTCAAGTCATCGGCGGGCACGTAAACGGCCTGGACCGAGGTGATGGAACCCTTCTTGGTGGAGGTGATGCGTTCCTGCAGACCACCAAGGTCGGTACCCAGGGTCGGCTGGTAACCGACGGCGGAGGGCATGCGGCCGAGAAGGGCGGACACTTCGGAACCGGCCTGGGTGAACCGGAAGATGTTGTCGATGAACAGCAGCACGTCCTGGCCTTCTTCGTCACGGAAGTACTCGGCGCAGGTCAGGCCGGTCAGCGCAACACGGGCACGGGCTCCGGGGGGCTCGTTCATCTGGCCGTAAACAAGGCAGGCTTTGCCCAGAATGTCGGCTTCTTTAAACTCGTTATAGAGATCGTTGCCCTCACGGGTACGCTCACCAACGCCGGCGAACACGGACAGACCGCCGTGGTGCTTGGCGATGTTGTTGATCAGCTCCATGAGAATAACGGTCTTGCCGACGCCGGCGCCGCCGAACAAGCCCATCTTACCGCCCTTGGGGAAGGGGATGAGCAGATCGACGACCTTGATGCCGGTTTCGAGCAGCTCAATGCTCGTGGACTGATCCACGAAGGACGGAGCCGGACGGTGGATCGGCCACATGGCGGCGGCGTCGACCGGGCCCATTTCGTCCACGGGACGGCCGACGACGTTGAGGATGCGGCCCAGGGAGCCCTTGCCGACGGGCACGCTGATGGGCGCGCCGGTGTCGATGGCGGCCATGCCGCGCACCAGGCCGTCGGTGGAATCCATGGCGATGCAGCGCACCACGTTGTCACCCAGGTGCTGGGCGACCTCGACCACGAGGTCGGTGGCATATTCGTTGTTGGTGTTCTTGATTTCGAGGGCGTTCAAAATACTTGGCAGTTTGCCCTCAGGAAACTCGACGTCGAGAACGGCGCCGATGACCTGCACAATTTTTCCGACATTTCCGCTTGACGCGCTCATTGTATGATGCCCCCTTGGTTATCCCTTGAGTGCTTCGGAACCGCCGACAATGTCCATCAGTTCCGTGGTGATGGCCGCCTGCCGGGCCTTGTTGTAGACCAGGGTCAGCGAACTGACGAGGTCGTCGCAGTTCCTGGTGGCATTGTCCATGGACCGCATGCGGGCGGCATGTTCGCTGGCCGAGGTGTCGAGCAACCCGCGGTAGATCTGGACATTGATGAACCGGGGCAGAAGCTCGGCGAGCAAGCCCTCGACCGACGGTTCGTAGATGTACTCGGCCTTGGGTCCGGCGGGTTCCGACTCCGCGCCGGCTTCGGCCGGGGACAGCGGCAGCACGGGCAGGAGGGTGGCTTCCTGCCGGGCAAGGCTCACGAACTTGCCGAAGGCCATGGTCACTTCGTCATAGGTACCGCCGACATAGCCACCGATGACCTCGGCGCCGATGCGCGAGGCCAGGGTAAAGTCAAAGGCACCCATTTCGTTGACGTAAGCGGCCACAATCTCGAACTCCGCCCGTTTGAAGGCATCGCGCGCCTTGCGGCCGACGCACAGGATCTTGACGGACTTTCCCTCGGCGGCCTTGGTCCTGGCGACCTTGATGGCGGCCTGGGCGATGTTATGGTTGAAAGCGCCGCACAGACCGCGGTCCGAGGTGATGACGAGCAAAAGCACCGTCTTGACCTCTTCCCGGGCCTCCAAAAGCGGGTGCACCGAAGGATCGGCCCCCTTGGCCAGTTCTCCGAGCATTTCGTAGAACTTGTCGGCATAGGGGCGGAACCGCTCAATGCGCGCCTGGGCATTGCGCAGTTTTGCCGAGGCCACCATGTTCATGGCCTTGGTGATCTGCTTGGTCTTTTTGACCGCGTTGATCTTTACCTTGACGTCTTTGAGCGCAGGCATGGCTCCCCCTTTTGACCTGGCTTGGCATTCCCGGACAGCCGCGCCCCGGACCCGTCAGACGGGCGCGGTTGTCCGATTTCAAAAAAACAGGTCTGTTTTTTCGAAATTGCCGCTAGGCCTTGAAGCCCTTCTTGAACTCCTCAATGGCCGCGCCCAACTTGGCGATCAGCCCGTCGTCAAGCTTCGCCTTGTCCTTGATCTCGGCCAGGATGTCGCTCTTGACGTTGTGGAAGTACTCCTGGAGCCCTTCCTCGAACTTGCGCACGGCTTCGACCGGGACATCGTCCATGAAGCCGCGGGTACCGGCGAACAGGGAAATCACCTGCTCCTCAACGGTCATGGGCTTGTACTGGGGCTGCTTGAGCAGTTCCACCATGCGCATGCCGCGGTTGAGCTTGAGCTGGGTGGCCTTGTCCAGATCGGAACCGAACTGGGCGAAGGCGGCCAGTTCGCGGTACTGGGCGAGGTCGAGGCGCAGCGTGCCGGCGACCTGCTTCATGGCCTTGACCTGGGCGGCGCCGCCGACGCGGGAGACCGACAGACCGACGTTGATGGCCGGACGGATACCGGCGTTGAACAGGTTCGGTTCCAGGTAGACCTGGCCGTCGGTGATGGAGATGACGTTGGTCGGGATGTAGGCCGACACGTCACCAGCCTGGGTCTCGATGATGGGCAGGGCGGTCAGGGACCCGGCTCCCAGGGCGTCGGACAGCTTGGCCGCGCGTTCGAGCAGGCGGGAGTGCAGGTAGAAGACGTCGCCGGGGTAGGCTTCACGTCCGGGGGGGCGGCGCAGCAGCAGGGACATCTGGCGGTAGCTGACGGCCTGCTTGGAAAGATCGTCGTAAATGATCAGGGCGTGGCGGCCGCCATCGCGGTGATACTCAGCCATGGTGCAACCGGCGTAGGCGGCCATGAACTGCAGGGAGGCCGGCTCGGAAGCGGTGGCCGAAATGATGGTCGTGTATTCCATGGCGCCGTAGCGACGCAGAGTCTCGGCGACCAGGGCCACGGTGGACTTCTTCTGGCCGATGGCCACGTAGAAGCAGTGCACGTCCTGTCCCTTCTGGGCCAGGATGGCGTCCAGGCAGACGGCGGTCTTGCCGGTCTGACGGTCGCCGATGATCAGCTCGCGCTGGCCGCGGCCGATGGGGGTCATGGCGTCGATGGCCTTGAGACCCGTGTACATGGGCTGGTGGACCGACTTCCGCGCGATGATGCCCGGGGCCTTGATCTCGACGTTCCGGGTTTCCTTGGCTTCGATGGGTCCCAGACCGTCGATGGGGTTGCCCAGGGGGTCGATGACGCGGCCGGTGACGGCTTCGCCGACGGGCACCGAGAAGATCTTGCCGGTACGCTTGACCGGATCGCCTTCTTTGATGTGGGTGTCCTCACCAAGAAGGGCCACACCGACGTTGTCCTCTTCCAGGTTGAGCACCAGACCCATGACACCGCCCGGGAATTCCAGAAGCTCCATGGACATGGCGTTTTGGACGCCATAGACACGGGCGATCTGGTCACCAACGGACAGCACCGTACCGGTCTCGCTCATCTCGACGCGGGACTCGTAGTTTTGGATCTGCTGTTCGATGATCTGGCTGATCTCTTCCGCTTTGATTTGCATGGCCCTACTCACCCCTCTTGATTTGTTCTTTCAATATGTCGAACTGGGCGCGCAAGCTCGCGTCCAGCACCTTGTCGCCGACCTTGAGGAGCACGCCGCCGAGGATGGCGGGATCGACGGCAAAGGACAGCACCAGCTTTTTGCCGGATTGCTTTTCGAGTTTGGTCTTGATCTGATCCTGTCTGGCGTCGGTGAGCGCGTAGGCGGTCACGAACTGGCCGCGCAGGACGCCTTCGGCCTCGTCGAGCAGGAGGCGGTAGAAGGCGGCCACGTCGAGCACGGACGACAGACGATCCTTATCGGCCAGAAGCGACAGGAAGTTGGCGACCATGGGCTTAAGGGAAAGCTTGCCGAGCACCCCGGCCAGCACCGCCTTTTTGACATCGGCGGTGATGATGGGGTTGGCGAACACCTTAAGCAGCTCCGGGGACGTCTTGAGGACCGAGGCAAAAGCCTCGAGATCCTTGCCGTACTCCGCCGGGGCCTTCTTGCCGGCCTTCTTGGCCAGCGCGAAGAGCGCCTTGGCGTACCGGCGCGCGACGATGTTGCCGGTCAATTGAGCACCACCTTTGTTAAGTATTCATCCACGAGCTTTTCCTGGTCCTTGTCGGTCAGCTTCTTCTGCAGCATGGTCTTGGCGGACTCGACCACGGCATCGGCGATCTCGGACCGGATCTTTTCCACGGCGGCCCGGGTCTCGGCGGCGGCGGCGGAAACAGCCTGCTCCCGGATCTGGACGGCCTTGGCCTCGGCGGCGGCGATGATGGCGTCGCGCATTTTCTCGCCCTGCTGCCGGTACTCGTCCTCGATGCGTTTTTTCTCGGCGGCGAGGTTGCTGATGGAGGCCTCGATGTCGGCCAGCCGCTTGGCGGCCTCGGCCTTGCGACCGTCAAGATCGGCCATCTGGTTTTCGATCTGGGTCACGCGACCCCGAAAGAATCCCACGATCTTTTTGCCGGCCAGCTTGGCGATGACGCCGAAGACCAGGACGAAGTTGACCACCCGGAAGAGGAAATCCTTCCAATTGAGCCCATGCTCGGCATGCTCGGCATCGCCCGACGCGTACGCCAGGGTGGCCAAGCCGAGGACAAAGGCCACGGTGGCGACGAGGTGGAGCCTTTTCAATTGAACCCTCCCTTTCCTTGAGAAATCCACGAAACCCCCCAGGCCCTAGGCCGCGCCGGAGAGCACCTTGGCCATAGCCTTGGACGCCAAGGCCGCCACACCGGCTCCAAGCGCCTTTTTCGCCGTCGCGCTTTGGGCGGCGATGTCCGCGCGGGCAGCCTGAAGCTGGCCGGCCGCATCCGCGGCGGCGGCGTCAAGCAGGGCCTTTTCCTGGGCCTGCCCCTCGGCCTTCATTTCCAGACGACCGGCCGTGGCCTGCTGCCGCGCCAGGTCGAGCGCCTTTTCGTAGTCCGCGAGCTTGGAGTCGGCGGTACCGGTGAACTGTTCGATCTCACCCACCTGGGCGGACACGAACTCGGCCCGCTTCTTGAGAATGCGCCGAATGGGCCCGATGAGAATGACATTAAGGAGGATCAGGATGAGCAAAAAGTTGACGAACTGCACAAAAAATGTGGCGTTAAGGTCAATCATCGGCACCCTCCGGGAGGTTGTGAAAATTTTTGCAAAGTCAGCAAGCGGCTGTAGCGAATTTGGGCCGGCCTGTCCAGCCCTTTTTGACAAAAAACGTCCTGCCGCCAAGTCGGCAAACCCGCTCCGCGCCTGTCTCCACGCCCCATTACTCCCCAGTTTCCCCGGCCAGCATGGCCGGTGCGCCCACAGTCACGGTCACCGCCGGTTCCGGGGTCATGACCACGTCCCCATCCAGCCGTCCGCCCTCCTCCACCACCAGGGCCGGCGTGCGCACGGTCCCCTCCAGACGGCCGGAGGCATGGACCACGACCTTGGCGCTGGCGGTCACCTCGGCCGCCACTCGCCCGTCACAGGCCAGATGGCCCACGGCGACACGCCCCGAGACCCGGGCGCCCCGTCCTACCACCAGCATTCCGGCGGATTCGATGTCCCCGTCGAATTCCCCGTCGATGCGCACCACGCCCTCAAAGGCGAGATGGCCGCGGAAGACCGTGCCCGCGCCCAGGAAGGCATTGATGTCGTGCTTGCCCATGACCCTCTCCAGTGACCGGCGCGACGCACCGCCCCTGCGTGCCGGGCTCGCGCTCCAATCAGCCTTTCTTGAACAGAAAGCGCCGCATGGAGACGTTGAGTACGATGCCCACAAGGGTGAAGTTCACGATGGTGGCGCTGCCCCCGTAGCTGATAAAGGGCAGGGGGATGCCAACGACCGGCATGATGCCGAGCACCATACCCATATTGATGAGGATTTGCCAGAAGAAATAGAAAAACACCCCGGCGGCCAGATAGCTGCCGAAGCGATCCTTGGCGTTGCGGGAGACGATGTAAAACTGCAGCAGGAAGAAGCAAAACAGGGTGAGCAGCACGATGTCGCCCACGAACCCCCACTCCTCGGCGAACACGGCCAGGGCGAAGTCGGTATGCTTCTCCGGCAGGTAGCGCAACTGGCTCTGGGTACCTTCCAAAAAGCCCTTGCCCCACATCTGGCCCGAACCAATGGCGATCTGGGACTGGATGATGTGGTAGCCGGCGCCCAGGGGGTCGCGCTGGGGATCGAACAGGGTCAGGATGCGGCCTTTCTGGTAAGGCTTGAGGAAAAACCAGCCGCACGGCAACAGCACCGGCATGGCCACGACCAGGGTCTTGAACACCGGCCCGGACAGCCCCCGAAACAGGATCAACCCGCACACGAGCAGCATCACGTTGAGCCCCGTGCCCAGGTCCGGTTCCACGATGATGAGCAGCGCCACGGGCATGATCACGGCCAGAATGCCGGCCAGATCGAGCCAGCCCAGGCGGTCCTGGCGCTTGGACAGGATTTTCGCCGCCAGCAGCAGGATGGCGATCTTGGCCAGCTCGCTCGGCTGGAAGGCATAGCCGGCAATGGGCAGCCAACGCTTGGCCCCGGACACGGTCTTGCCGGCCACGAGCACGAGCACGAGCAGCACCACCGTGAGGATGACCAGCGGCCAGGCCACCGTGGCCAGATGCTTGTAATCGAACAGGACCATGGCCAGCATGCAGAACAGGCCGCCCAGGCCCCAAATGAGCTGCTTGTTGTAAAACGGCTGCAGGGACACTTCGTCACCCATGCGAAAGCCGCTGGCCGAATAGAGGTTGAGCACGCCGACCCCGAACAGGATGGCCGTGAGCCCGATCAGGGGCCAATTGATGCAAAACACGAGTCGGCGGTCGAACGGCATGGGGGGGTCAAATCCTCATTTGGCGATCAATCGCCGACTTCGCCGGTCTCGGCGGCCGGTTCCGGCGCCGCTCCATCGGCCGGAGCCGGAGCGGCCGGACGCGGCGTCCTGGACGGGGCCGGACCGAACAATTGTTCGTACACCTTGCGCACGATGGGGCCGCAAATCTCGCCGCCATGGCCACCGTGCTCCACCAGGCACACCACCACGTACGCCTTGCCGTCCTTCTTGCCCCAGCTGGCGAGCCAGGCATGGTCGCGCTGCTCGTAGGGCATGGACTTGGCCTTGGCCCGCACGTCGGCGTTGATGAGCTTGACCACCTGGGCCGTACCGGTCTTGCCACCCGCGACGACATCCGGGCGATACAGGGATTTGGCCGTGCCGTGTTCCACCGTGGACACCATGGCGTCCACGATGACCTGGCGGTCGGCATCCTTGAGGGGCAGGGACGCATCCACCTGGGGCGGATCGGTCTCCACCAGCTCCGGCTTCATGAGCTTGCCGCCGTTTACAAGGGCGGAAACATACCGCGCCACCTGCAAGGGCGAGGTCAGGACGTAGCCCTGGCCGATAGAGGCGATGACGGTTTCCCCCCGGGACCAGGCCGCGCCGAACCGCTTGCGTTTCCACTCCTTGGAGGGGATGAGGCCGGCCTTTTCATGGGGCAGGTCGATGCCGGTGCGCGAGCCGAAGCCGCTGGCCGTGGCGTAGTCGTGGAGGCGGTCGATGCCCATGCGATCGCCCAATTTATAAAAATAGATATCGCAGGAGTGGACCAGGGCCCCGCGCAGGTCCAAGGCGCCATGCCCGCCCTTTTTCCAGTCGTGGAAATCCCGGTTGCCCACCCGGTAGCTGCCCGGACACCCGACCACGTCCCCCGGCCGGACAAAACCCTCGGACAGGCCGGCCGCGGCCATGAGCAGCTTGAACACCGAACCCGGCGGGTACACGCCCTGGGTGACCCGGTTCTGGATGGGATGGCGCGGATTGTCGCGCAGTTCCTTCCACTTGTCCGCCGGCACCCCGAGCACGAACAGGTTGTTGTCATAGCTCGGTTCGCTGACCAGGGCCAGGATCTTGCCCGTGTCCGGCTCCATCACCACGATGGCCCCGGCCTCGCCGCCCAGGAACTGGGTGCAGGCGGTCTGGAGATTGGTGTCGATGGCCAGCTTTACATCGCTGCCGGCCTTGGGCGCCTCCAGGATCTGCTCGTTGTGCTGGCGGCCGAACGCGTCCACCTCGACCTGTTTGCGGCCCTTGCTGCCGCGCAGGCGGTCTTCCAGGGCGTATTCGAGGCCCTGCTTGCCCACGGAATCGCCGAGGGACAGCTGGGGGGTTTTCTCCAGCTCCTCCTCGTTGGCCTCGGCCACGTAGCCGAGCACATGGGCCATGAGCGGCCCGGTCGGATAGTAGCGTTTCTGGCGGATGACGATTTCAAGGCCCGGATAGAGCACGGAATTGGCCTCGATGCGGGCCAGGGCTTCGTAGGACAGGTCGGTGATGAGGATCAGCGGCTCAAAGGGTTTGACGCGCTTTTTCCCGCGCCGGAAGGTTTCGAGCAACACGTTGCGGTCCACGCCGGTCCATTCCGCCACCTTGGCCAAAGTGGCGTTCACATCGTCGCAGTCCTCGCGCACAAGCCCCAGGGCGAACGAGGGTTCGGACACGGCCAGGGGCACGCCGTTTTTGTCCACGATCCGGCCCCGGGCCGAATTGATGAGCACCTGGCGCAGCTGGTTGTCCCGGGCCATCTCGGCAAAGGTCACGCCCTTGTGCACCTGCAAATACCACAGGCGCAGGGTGAACAGACAAAAGACGCAAAGGACCAGGGCCTGGAGCAGGATCAAGCCCGAACGGGGGGCCTGTTGTTGCGGGGTTTCACTGTCAAGCCGCATGGACGTTTTCCGGCAGGTGCTGATGGATGAGGTAGATGATGCCCCATTCGACCGGGAAAATCAGGGTCTGCAGGACACTTTCCATGGCTAGGCGTTGCAGGGGGATGCTCCAGTCCTGGAGCACGGCCATGAGGTTGATCAGCACGAAATGCATGGTGCCAAGGCACAGACCCAGGATGAACATGAAAAGGAAGTTGCGCGCTTCGAACAGCCAGTGCCCGAAGAAAAACAAGCCGGCCAGCAACCCGTACCACAAAAGGCCGGTGCCGAAGGCCAGGCTGCCCGTGCCCTCCTGAATGAACAACCACGCCACGCCGAGCCAGACCGGCACGGTCCATTTCTCTTCCTGCATGGCCAGAATAAACCCCGGGGCCAGAAAGTCCACCCCCGGGATCACGCTCTGCATCCAGGTGCCGCAGATCGTAAACAGGCTCCAGAAGGCAATGGCGGCGGGATTCATCGCGGTTCGACCCGCCGGGCCTTGTGGTGCTTTTTCAAGTTCGGACCTTCCTGGACTTCCTGGCCCGGCGTGACGTCCGGAGAGGCCGATCCCGACTGGGGCGCGATCACCGCCGGCGCGGCCTGGGCCGGAGTCTGGACCGGAGACGGGCTGACGGCCGCCTTGGCCTTCTGGCCCTTCCCCGGCTTGGCCGCCGGAACCGAGGC
>JAWRKJ010000248.1:0-4212 GCA_040307025.1 Desulfovibrionaceae bacterium
CCCCCCCCCCCCCCCCCCCCCGGACCAAACCTGCCCGGACAGGCACGTGCCCTGCTCGACCTGGTTGCCCTCGATCCCGCCGGTGACGACCCTCCCCCCCACTGAACGCGCGCATTTTCCTTTACCCCTGCCGCCGGATGCGGTAGCGCCGTGGGACCGGGGTGCCCCCTATACCCGGCCGTGACCGCCATGACCATACGCATCGCCCTGCGCAATCTCCTGCACGACCGTATCCGCCTGGCGGTAACGCTCATTGGCGTCATCTTCGCCGTGGTTCTCATCACGGTCCAAGGCGGCCTTTTTATCGGTTTTACCCGGGCCACCTCCTGCGTCATCGAAAATACCGAAGCCGAGGTCTGGGTGGCCTCCCGGGGCGTGCGCAATTTCGACGTCACGCATCCCCTGACCGCCTACCAGTTCCACCAGATCCTGTCCGTGCCCGGCATCGCCCGGGCCGAACGGCTCATCGTGCGCTTCGCCAACTGGAAAAAGCTTCACGGCGGCATCGAATCCGTGGAAGTTGTGGGCTATGACCCGAATTCGGGCCTGGGCCGACCGTGGCGGGTGTCCGCCGGGAGCCTGGACGCGTTGCGCCTGCCCGATACCGTGGCCGTGGACGAATTGTACCTGTCCAAACTCGGGCTGACGACGGGCCTAGGCCAGACCGTGGAAATCGGCGATCACCGGGCCCGGATCGTGGCACTGACCCGGGGCATCCGCTCGTTTACGACCTCGCCCTATGTTTTCACCTCCTATGCCAACGCCATCGACTACACCCACTTTGACGACGGCCAATGCACCTACGTCCTCGCGCGGCCGGTTCCGGGCCTGTCCCCGGAGGCGTTGCGTGACGCCATCGCCGCCAGCGTGCCCGATATCGACGTCTATACCCGGGAACAATTCGCGGCCAAGACCCAGCACTACTGGATGTTCACCACCGGCGCCGGCATGGCCTTGCTGATCGCCGCCTGCCTGGGCCTGGTGGTCGGCGGCGTGGTGGTGGCCCAGACCTTGTACGCCACCACCATGGATCATCTGCCCGAATTCGGCACCCTGCGGGCCATGGGCGCCCCAAGCGGCTACATCCACCGCATCATCATCCACCAGGCCGTGGCCGCCGCCCTGGCTGGCTACGGTCCCGGCATCCTGGCCAGCTACGCCCTGGTCGGACTGGCCGAACGGGGCGGCGCGTCCATCGTGCTCACCATGCCCATGGCCGTGGGCGTGTTCTTCCTGACCGTGATCATGTGCGTCACGGCCGGGCTCGTTTCCATCCGCAAGGTCACGACCATCGATCCGGCCATGGTCTTCCGGGGAGCCTGACATGCCCGAACGCCACATCCTGCTCCGGGCTACCGGCGTGACCAAAATTTTTCGCCTGGGCAAGGTGGCGGTGCCGGCCCTGCGCGGGGTGGACCTGGAACTGGCCGCCGGCGAGGTTGTGTTGCTCATGGGCCCGTCGGGCAGCGGCAAGACCACCCTGCTCTCCATCCTCGGCTGCATCCTGACCCCGACCGACGGCAGCATCCTGCTCATGGGGCGGGAAACAGCCGGCCTGCCCGAAAAGGAACTGGCCCCGGTGCGCCTGGCCCATGTCGGGTTCATCTTCCAGGGCTACAACCTGTTCCCGACTTTATACGCCGTGGAAAACGTCCGGTTGGCCCTGGATTTGCGCGGTGTGACCGGCGCCGAGGCCGAGCACCGCTCCTTGGAAGCCCTGGCCGCCGTCGGGCTGGCCGACAAGGCCCGTGTCCTGCCCCGGGATTTGAGCGGCGGCCAGAAGCAACGCGTGGCCATTGCCCGGGCTCTGGTCGCTGAACCCGAAATCCTCCTCGCCGACGAACCCACGGCCGCCCTGGACTCCGAAACCGGCCGCACGGTCATTGGTTTGGTGCGCGATCTGGCCGTGACCCACGGCCGCGGGGTGGTCATCGTCAGCCATGACAGCCGCATCGCCGATTTCGCCGACCGGGTCATCCGTATCGAGGATGGCCGCATTGTCGCCCCCGGAGGGAGCCCTTCGTGAGAACTCGCCTGCTGACCCTGGCCGTAGCGGCGTTGATGTTTGTCAGTGGTGCCCTATGGCTGCATTGGAACGGCGGTCGGAAATCCAGTCCGCCCCAACAGCCCCAAGCAACCGGTGCGCCGGCCGATACCGCCCGCCGGCCCCCTGCGGAAAACCTGCCCGCACCGGCCTGGGTGGCCGCGCCCGGACGGGTGGAGCCCATTTCCGAGGAGATGCGGCTCGGGTTCGACATCGCCGGCAAAATCCGGGAAGTGCTCGTCGAGGAAGGCGAAACCGTGCGCCAGGGCCAGGTACTGGCCCGGCTCTCGGCCGACGATCTGCTCGCCCGGGTCCAAGAGGCCGAACAGGCCCTGGCCGGCAAGGAAGCGGCCCTGGAAAAAGTCCTGGCCGGCGCCCGGGACATGGAGCGTAAGGAGGCCAAGGCGAACGTGGAAGAGGCGCGCACGGTCATGGCCGTGGCCCGCGCGGAAAACGAACGCCGGCGGCAACTCTTGGCCAAGGAAGTCCTGTCCAAGGAGGAGGCCGACCGGGCCGAACGCGAATACAAGGTGGCCAGCGACCGCCTGGACGCCTCCCGGCAGCATTTCCGGCTGGTGGACGATCCGGCCCGGGAAGAGGACGTGAAGCAGGCCATGGCCGCCGTGGCCGAGGCCCGGGCAAAAGTAGCCGAAGCCCAGGGCCAAGCCGAAAAAGCCAGTATCCGTTCGCCCATTAACGGCGTGGTGCTGCGCAAACACCGCCGGGCCGGGGAGATGGTGTCCGTGTCCTTTGACACGCCGGTGCTGACCGTGGGCGACATCAGCCGGCTGCGGGTGCGGGCCGAGGTGGACGAACGCGACATCGCCAAGGTGGCCGCAGGGCAAAAGGCCATCCTCATGGCCGAGGCCTACGGCAAACACCGGTTCACCGGCACCGTGGTCCGGGTGGCCAAGATCCTGGGCAAAAAAAACATCCGCCTCGACGATCCGGCCGCCAAGATCGATACCCGTATCCTGGAAACCCTTATCGACCTTGACGGCCACGACCCCTTGCCCGTGGGCCTGCGCACGGACGTGTTCATCCTGATCGGTCCGGAAGCCGACAAGACGCTGCCGCCCTATCGGCCTTGACGCAGGAACATTTCCGCCTATTTTGGAGGGTGCCGTTTTGGATTCCTCTGACAAGCGAGTTGCCATGGCCTCACCCGAGACTCCCTATCTGCCGTTCAACCAAATCGCCATCCGCGACCAGTATCGTCCCGGGACACCCGATGCCGACCGGCCCGAACTTTCCGGCCATTGGCTTATCCTGCGCGGCCCGGACCTGCTGACCCGCCTGCGCGGCGAAGCGCCCGAGCTCCCTTTCGGCCCCCTCCCGGTCATGGCCCCCTTCGAGCTGCCGCCCGTTTTTATCGGCACCTGGCAAGGCCAACCTTTGCGGGCCGCCCGGCTGCCCGCCGATGCCCCCACCCCCGAAGGCCTCACGGCCCTGCCGGCGGGCTTTCGCCAAACCTGCTTGAACGACCAACTCCTTTCCCTGGCCGGCCTGGCCCGGCAAGTCCTGCACTGGCGCAGCCGCAGCCGGATCTGTCCGGCTTGCGGCGGAGCCCCGGCCGGCATTCCCGGCACGTTCGGCGCGCGCTGCACGTCCTGCGGCCGGGAATACTTCCCCCGCCTGCACCCGGCCATCATCGTCGCGGTGCGCCGGGGCGACGCCTTCCTGTTCGTGCGCAAGCCCAACTGGCCAACCGGCCAGTACGGACTCGTGGCCGGATTCGTGGAATTCGCCGAGTCCCTGGAGGAATGCGTCATCCGCGAGGTCAAGGAAGAAACCGGCATCACCGTGACCAATCCGCGCTACCGCCACAGCCAGAACTGGCCCTTCCCCAGCCAGCTCATGGCCGGTTTCGAAGCCGAATACGCCTCGGGCGAAATCGTGGTGGATACCCGGGAGCTGGAAGACGCGGCCTGGTTCACGGCCGCCCAGATGCCGCCGGGCCTGTCCCCGCGCAACAGCATCGCCCGCTACCTCATCGATACCTGCGTCCTGGGCCTTCCGGCCTAGGGGATGGGGGCAAGGGTGAGGTGAGGGTGAGAGGGGAAGAGCGCCTCCGGCGGCCAAAGGGCGCTGCCCTTTGGAAACCCGTTTCCAAGAATGTATGGCTGCCTTCTCGCTGCTGCGGGCGTGCTCACGTGAAATCCCAGAAG
>JAWRKJ010000249.1:0-9023 GCA_040307025.1 Desulfovibrionaceae bacterium
CCCCCCCCCCCCCCCCCCCCCCCCCCCCCCCCCCCCCCCCCCCCCCCCCCCCCCCCCCCCCCCCCCCCCCCCCCCCCCCCCCCCCCCCCCCCCCCCCCCCCCCCCCCCCCCCCCCGCCGGAGGCCTCTTCTCTTCTTTTACTCCTTCGCCCGCTTCCCGATCGGCAGCAGGGCGGCGATGCCGAGGGCCACGGCCAGTCCCAGGTGGCCCCAGTCCAGGTAGCGGATCTCCATGGGGCCGATGGGCGGCTGGGAACCGTTTTGGAACACCCGCAGCATGCCCGTTGCGGCCAGGGCGGTGAAAAACACCACCCGGGCCAGGACCACCCCGGACAGGCGAGGCCGGGTGCGTCCCCAGCCGAACCAGGCCACGGCCAGCTGGGTCAGCACGACCAGCAGGATGGCGGCCAGGGCCAGGTGCAGGGCCGCGGTCATGCGGAAATCGCCAAGCCAATGGAGCCCGGGCAGGTCGGCGATGTAATAGCGCGAGAATATGGGCATCTGCCCCAAGCCGGTCAGGGCCAGGCCGAGGCTGAGCCACAGCACCAAACGCCGTTGCCAGCGCGGATAGAGCTTACTTGTCATGGGTGTCCTCCGTTTCCGTGCCCTGGGGGGCGGCCTTGGCCTTGCCGATCAGGCGCAAGGCTCCGGCGGCCAGTCCGGCCAGGGGCGCCCACAGCACCGACGCGGCCAGGTTGGCCTGCTCGCCCATGACATCGGGCACCTTGCCGAGGCCGGGCTTGCCCGGACCCTTGGCAATGGCGGCGTCGAGGTCCGCGAAGGGTACCGGCGAGACATAGAGGGTATTGGTGCCGCCGTTTTCCGTGTCGCCGTAGAGGTAACCGTTCATGTCCTTGGCCAGGGCCTGGGCGGCGGCCAGGATCTGCGAGCGCGGGCCGATGGTCTGGACGCCGTTGGGACAGGCCTCGATACAGGCGGGTTCCTTGCCGGCGGCCATGCGCGTCTTGCAGCGGTCGCACTTGTACATGACGCCGTTGCCGCCGTAGGAAGGCGCGAGCTTGAGGTAGAGTCCGACCCCGGTCTGGCGCTGGGGGATGTGCCAGGGGCACACGGTACGGCACTTGGCTCCGCCCAGGCAGATGTTCGTGTCGATGCGCACGGCGCCGTCCGGATAGGCGGCGGCCGAACCCCAGGGGCACAGTTCGGCGCAGGGCGGATGGGTGCAGTGCATGCAGCGCCGGGGGATGTTGACAGTCAGCTCCTTGCCGTCCTTTTGCACCGTGGCTGTCTGGATGTAGAGCCAGTTGTAGGGCGTGAGCCGGTCTTCCACGTCGCGCTTGTCGGAAAAATCTTCGACCTTGACCCGGGACGGGTACATCTTGGGGAAGGGCTTGACCGGATTGGGATAGTCGGCCTGATGGGCGTCGTGGCAGGCCTCGACGCAGGCGCCGCAGCCCACGCATTTGGACAGGTCGAGCAGGGTGGCCAAGGGTTCCTGGCCCGCCTGGGCGTCCCGGACCAGCAGACGTCCGGCCGGGCCCGGCGCGGCCAGGGCGGCACCGGCCGAGCCCAGACCGAGCAGAAAATGTCTTCTATTCATAGGAAAAAAACGGCCTCCTTACCGTTATTGCCTGGGGAAGGGCCTGGTCGCGCCGTCGGGCACACCGGCCACGGCTCCCTTCTGGAACATATCCGGCCCAAAAGCATTGATTCGGATCAATGTTAGCGCAAAAATAGCAAATGGGAAGCCCGCCGTCTTGGCCTTTGCGTAATTCGGTGGTCCTTGGATGGCATCGGTGATTTTGTCCCTTGGCACGCACTTTCCGGGGGGCCGGGGGGGGATCCCCCCGGCGGGTCCCGGGCAGCGCCCTGGTCGCCGGAGGCTTTTTGCCACCCATCTCCCCGCGCGCGTTTCTTGGAGGAAGCATGGATTTCACGGCCCGGATGGTGATGCTGCGGTCGCTGCCGTTTTTCGGGGGCCTGCCCGAGGAGCGCCTGTCCAGGCTGGCCCGGGGGGCCCACGTGGCCGAGCATGCCGCCGGCAGTCTCATCGCCGCCCGGGACCAGGCGGCCGATGCCTTTCATCTCGTGGCCGCCGGCCAGGTGAAAATTTATCGCATGGGCCCGGACGGCCGGGAACAGACCCTGTACGTCCTGGGCCAGGGCGAGCCGTTTTGCCTGTGTTCCCTGGTGGATGCGGGTGAATATCCGGCCTATGCCGCCGCTCTGACCCAGACCCGGATTTTGACTTTTCCGGCCGCGTCCCTGGCCGAGGCGGCCCGGCAGGACCCGGAGGTACTGTTCGACCTGCTGCGGCTCATGTGCCGCCGGCTCAAGGACGCCATGGCCATGATCGAGATGCTGGCCCTGCGCGATTTGCCGGGCCGGGTGGCCGGGTTTCTGCTCCACGAGGCGAACCGGCCGCCGGTCCGGGACAAGGTGCGGCTGTCCATCAGCCAGCGCGAGCTGGCCAAGATCGTGGGTGCCACGCCCGAGGCTCTGTCCCGGGCCTTGCGCCGGCTGGAGCAGGGGGGGCTCGTCACGGCCCGGGGCCGGGACGTGGACATCCTGGACCGGGACGGACTGGCCCGGGAGGCCGGGCTCGGCCCGGACGGGGAGTAGCCGGCCATGCGCCGTCTCGATGCCGCCGAAGCCGAGGTCCTGGGCCGGGTCATGGCCAAGCTGCCCTTGCTCGCGGATTTTTCCGAGACTGATCTCGCCTTGCTTCAGTCTTCCGGGGCGGTGCGGCTTTGCCGCTACGAGTCCGGGGAGATCGTTGTCGAGCAGGGCAATTACGAGAAGACGTTTTTCGTGCTTTTGCGCGGCTCGGTGCGGGTGGTGCACTCCGGCCGGCTGGTGGCGGTCATGGAGGTGCCGGGCACGGTTTTCGGCGAGATGAGCTTCATCCTGGGCAAGGGGCGCACGGCCACGGTCACGGCCGATGCCGTGTGCGACTGCCTGGTGGTGGACATGGGCTATGTGGATTTTCTGCAAAGCCCGGAACGCGAGGACTTTCTCATCCGCATCTTCCGCCGCCTGGCCGCCATCGTGGCCGAACGGCTGGGCTCGGCCAATGCGCGCAAGGCCGAACTGCTTCAGGCCATCCGGGAACACCGCGAGGCGTTGCGCGCGGTGGTGGAGCGGGAACGTACGGCCATCCGGGCCCTGCGTCGCGAACTGGATGCCCTGGATACCTCCGACGACGAAGCCGTCCTGCGTCAGTTGCTGGACAGGAGGTTTTAAGGGGGAGGAGGCTCTCTCCCCCCTAAAACCTCCCCCGGCTCAGCCCTGGGGATGGCGCAGGGGGACGAGTTCGTTGAGTTCGTCGATGTAGCTTTTTTCCAGGTAGTTGACCCGGTCGATGTGGGACCGGAAGATCATGTCCATGCGCGGGTCGAAGAACCGGTGGCAGCTGTAGCTCGACACTGAGGCAAAGCCGCGTCGGGCCTTGTGGGCGCCGCCCATGCCCGGGTCGTAGCGCTTGAGCCCGCGGGCGATGGCCCAGGCGATAGGCGCGTAGTAGCACAGCTCGAAGTGGAGGAAGGGGACGTCCTCGAAGGCACCCCAGTAGCGGCCGAACAGGATGTCGCCCTTGTGGGCCAGCATGGCCAGGCCGATGGGATCGCGCTGCCCGCGCCGGAAGGCGGCGGCAAAGGCCAACCGGTGCCGGAAGGCGGCGGCCAGGCCGTCGAAAAAGGGATCGGTCAGGTAACGGCAGCCCCAGGGACCGAACTTGGCGTTGGTCTTCTCGTAGAGCTCCCGCATGATGGGAAAGAAACTGTCCGGGATTTCGGCCGCGGAGAGCACCTGCACTTCGATGCCGGCCGCGGCCAGGGCGGCCCGTTCCCGGTGGATGGTCTTGCGCCGGTTGGTGTTGAGGGTGGCCAGAAAATCGTCGAAGGTGGCATATCCCCGGTTGCGCCACAGATAGCCCTGGTGGCGCCAGGTGGTGAAGCCATGGTCCTCGGCCAGGGCGGAAAATTCCGGCTCCGTAAAAAGCAAGGCCGCGCCGTGCACGGCATTGCCCTGGCAGAACCGTTCCATGGCCTCGAACATGCGCCGGGCCAACCGGGTCTGGTTGATGCTGGGATCGGTCAAAAAACGCAGGCCCGTGGCCGGGGTAAAGGGCGTGGCCCCGACCAGGCGCGGGTAGTACGGCAGCCCGAGCCGGCTGGCCGCCTCGCCCCACAGCTGGTCGAACACGAATTCCCCTTCCGAGTGCCATTTGAGATAGAGCGGGATGGCCCCAACGAGGCGGCCGTCGGCCTGGACGAGCAGGTGGTTGGGAAACCAGCCCCGGGCCGCGGCGGCACTGCCCGATTCCTCAAGCAGATTGAGCCAGGCCCATTCGAAAAAGGGGTTGTCCAGATCCTTGGCCAGGACGTCCCAGGCTTCGGGCTCCACCTCGGTCATGCCATGGGCGAAGCGGACGGTGCAATTGTCTTGAGGAACGGTCATTGCGTACGCATACGCCGAGCCGGGCGGCCTGTCACCCCGTCCTGGCGGGGCGCAACAACAGGCTCGTGCGCCAGACGCCGTTTTCAAAGTCGCGCCGGGTCCAGCCCCGGGCGGCCGCGAAGATGGGGGCATACTTTTCCCATTCGCTGTTGTCGAGCAGTACGAATCCGCCGGGGCGCACGCGGCCGAGGGCATTGTAGGCGCATTCCACCCGGGCCCGGCCGTCGATGCACACAAAATCCAGGCTGGCTTCGGGAAAATCGAGGATGGCGTCGGCGTAGGCGCTAAATTCCGGCTTGCGGTGGACGTGTCCGGTTTGGCGCCAGAGGTCGGGCCGGTCTTGTGGGCGGCCCGGATCATCCCCGGGCGGCACGAAACGCAGGTCCACGTTGGTGAGGCGTTCCCGGGCGAGCAGCTCCGCCACCCGGCGCCGCCATTTGGCCTTGTGCTCGACCGAGGTCAGCCGGGCCACCCGTTTGGCCAGAAAGGCGGTGCCGCGTCCGGCGCCCCATTCGAATCCGACCATGTCCGGGCGCAGATGGCGCGCGAGCCAGCGCACGGCTCCGGCATTGATCCAGGGATAACAGGGATCGAGGGCCAGACGGCAGCGGGTCGGCAGGTACAGGACAGCCCGGACGAGCCGGCGCGCGCCTTCACCAAGGCCCTGCCGGCCCGGGGTATAGCGGACGAGCATGCCGCGGCCGAAAACGATCAGGCCTTGTGGGCGAGCAGGGCCGCGGCTTCGTCGGGATAGATGGCGAAGACCTTGCTCAGGTCGGCGATGCGCAGCACTTTGGCCACGCCTTCGGCGATGGAGCACAGCGCCACCTGTCCGCCGGAGGGCAGCAACCGGTTGCGGATGGTGATGAGCGAGCCGATGGCGCTGGAATCCATGAATTCCACGCCGGAGAGGTCGATCAGCAGAACCGACGGGGCCGGTTCGAGAGAGGCGGCCAGATCGCGTTGGAAATCGGGACAGACGGTGTAATCGAAAAATGCCGGCAGTCCGGACACGACCAGCAAGGGGTCGCGCCGGGTGACAGTAAGCTCCATGGCGCCTCCGTGTCGCCGGACAGGCGACGCTTGCCGTTTACCATGGGGTGGCGTGTCGGGCAAGTCGCGGCTCGGGGTCTGTCCGGGGCGTTTTTCGCTTTTCGGATATGGAACAACCGTGTATGCACAGGAAGTGGTCGCAGTGGAGGACGGGGCATCCAACACGACAAGCTGCGGGGTCGATTATGAACAAAGGGCAGGTGCGGGCGGCGGCTTCTCCCCAGGGGAGTGCCTGCTCGGATCAGGTGTGCGCCATGCTGGACCGGGTGGGCGTTCCCCGGGATTCCAAGTGGCGTGGTCTGATCCTCTATATGCGCAGTATCAAGAATTACGACTTTCTGGACAATGAGCAGAAGGAGCAGTTCCAGGCCCTGGTCATGGAAGTGTTGCGGGCCAAGGATTTTTCCGAAGAGAAGTTCCAGGAGGTCATCAAGGCCAACGAACGCATCCTGGCCGCGCCTTGGAATCGAGCCCTGACCCGGACCCTGCGCGAGACGGCTTCCCTGGTCCAGGAATTCCAGGACACGCTTTTCCGTCACAAGGGCGGAGTCCAGCAATTGGAGGACGTCACGGTCGGGGTGGTGGAGTCCGGCGGCGATGTGGATCGGATGCTCGGCACCATCCGGCGCGGGTTTACGGAAATGGTGTCCATGATTGAAGAGGACGCCGAAAAGATGGTGGCCATGAGCCTCACCGACGCCTTGACCGGTATCGCCAACCGCCGCGCCTTTGACGAGCACATCCAGAAGGCCGTGGCGGAGGCTGTCCGGGACCAGCGGCGGCTGTCGCTTTTCATGTGCGATATCGACCACTTCAAACGTTTCAACGACGAGCACGGCCACCGCATCGGCGACCAGGCCCTGGTCGTGGTCGGCGCCATCCTCAAGGGCTTTGCCGAGGAACTCAAGCAGCTCGAAGACCGCAACATCTTTCCGGCCCGCTACGGCGGCGAGGAATTCGCCGTCGCCCTGGCCGACATCGAAAAGGGTGAGGCCGAGGAGCTGGCCGAGATCATCCGGCGCAAGATCGAGCGCTATAATTTCGTCATCCGCGACCCGGATGGCCAGATCCTGGCCTCGGGCATCAAAATCAAGGTGAGCATCGGCGTGGCCGAGTTGCTGGAGGACTGCCCGGTGCCCGACGTGGACCATCTGGTGGATGTGTCGGACAAAGCCCTGTACCTGGCCAAGTCCTCGGGCCGCAACCAAGTCCGCGCCTACGTGGCCCGGTCGACCGCCTAGGTCCGGGGCCGCGTCCGCTCCTGCGACCAGCCCGTGCCCCTGGCCGAGCGAGGGCTGTGGGCGGCGTCTGTGCGATCTCCCTTCTACAGCGAGCGCTGGAACACGCGCTGGATCACGGCTTCATCCACCCGGATGGGGGCGATCGGGAACAAGTGCTTGGAATAGGGCGACTTGAGCGCCATGCGTGTCAGCGCCGGCACATCGGCGCCGGTGAAATACATGGCCATGCTCGTGGGCTGGCCGATGACGCCGAGCCAGTCCCGCAGGGTGTCGCTGGCGGTTGCGGCCTCGCCGGGGATGCCGGTCAGTCCGGGGGCGATGGGGGCCAGGATCTCGGCCAGGATTTCGGGCGCGGCCGGGTACAGCTCGCGCAAGGCGGCCGGCAGCAGGATGCCCAGGCCCTCGCCGTGGGTGATGTCGGCATTGAGGGCGCTCATGGCGTGTTCCAGGGCGTGGGTCAGGTGGAGCGTGCCCGGGTCGCAGGCCATGCCGGCGATGGCCGAGGCGAAAAGCAGCCAGGATCGGGCGGCCAGGTGGTTGGGCTGGGCAATGGCCGTGGGCAGCCAGATGGCGATGAGCCGGAGGGCTTCCTTGGCTAGGACCACGCCGTAGGGTGAGGCGGTGACGGCCGTGGCCGCTTCCACGGCGTGGCTGATGGCGTCCATGGCCGTGCAGATGGTCTGGCGCGGGGGCAGGCTGACCGTCAGCGCCGGGTCGTCGATGGCGTAGGTGGGGTAGAGGTGGGGGGAGCGGATGGCGATCTTGTCCTCGCCGTCGGATTGGGCCACGGCGTAGCTGCTGCACTCCGACCCCGTGCCATGGGTGGTGTTGATGGCCAGGATGGGGGCGGCGTCGCGGATGGGTGCGCCTTTTTCGTAGAAATCCACGGCCCGCTTGCCCGGATGGCGCAACAGCAGGGCGGCGGTCTTGGCCGTGTCCAGGGCGCTGCCGCCGCCGATGGCCAGCACGGCGTCGGCGCCCAGGGACACACCCATGGCCGCGGCCGCATCGCCGTTGGCATAGGTGGGGTTGGCCCGCACGCCGTCGAAATGTTTCCAGGCCACGTGCTGGTCGAGCAGGGGCCGCACCGTGTCCCAGGCCCCGCAGACCTTGTAGGCCACAGGGTCGGTCACCACCAGGATCGAACGTTGTCCCTGGCGGACCATGTCGGCCAATATGCCTTCGAGCTTGCCCAGGGCGCCCACGCCGAAATAAGTCAGCGGTCGGGTCGATTGCAGGGCGAAGACGCGATGGATGTCGATTTTCTTTTCCCAACTGTGCATTGCCGGGCCTCCAGGCTATGAGCCGTGACGGACGCAAGGCCGCCGCTGTGCAAAGGAGGGCTGATCAAGTCGCGTGCCATTTCTTATTGCGGTGTTATTTGAGGACGATAATGTTTTTGCAGTCGCCTCACCCCGGCCAAAACTCCCCGCTGCGCCCGGAGCGGGACAAGGGCTGGCCGGGTGGAGGCCGCTGCGGCGGCCTGGGCCGGTCCTTTTCCGGCAGAGGTAAAAAGGAAACATCGCTGGAGAGCCCTGGGAATAATTGACTCAAGAGCCGGGGAATCGGCCTCGGCGTGACCCGGGCGGCGGAAAAGGCCGGTATCGAAACGGCGTCGACAGCCCGGATGACCGATGTTCACGCAATCGTCATGGGCGGGGGCTAGACTGGCGGTCTTCCCGGCAGGCGGGAAAATCTCCGGAGACGGACGAGAAGCACCCCCATGATGCACATCCACGGCAGCGCCGCCGGCCAGGACAACGCGACCCCGGGCTTCTTGCACTGGGCCAACCTAGTTGATCCCGACGAGAACGAAATCCAGCGGTTGCTCGATCTGGCCCCCTTTGACCCGACCTTTATCGGGCATGCCCTGGACCACCACGAATGCCCCCGCATCGAGACCGACGACGACAGCACCATCATCGTCATCCGCGCGCCCTACATCGAGACGCGCCAGGGCGAACGGCGCCGGTCCACGGTGCCCATCGGCATCATTGTGACGCCGACGCTTCTGGCCACGGTCTGCCGGGTCCGGGACGAGGCCATCCAGGCCCGGCTGTGCGCCGATCCCCCAGCCCAGCGCCGGGCGTGCAACGCCGGCCTGGTCCAGGACACTCCGCGGGCCCAACAGCGGATTTGCCATGTCATCAAGGAGATTTCCCTGCTTTTTATGCAGTACCTCAAGGAGATTTCGGCGGAAATCCAGGAACTGGAGCACGACCTGGCCGATACGCGGTCCAACGAGGACCTCAAGATGTTGCTCAACCTCCAAAAGACCGTCACCTACTTCCACTCCGCCCTCAAGACCAAC
>JAWRKJ010000250.1:0-8779 GCA_040307025.1 Desulfovibrionaceae bacterium
AGGCGATGTCCGTGGCCATGGGAATGCCCCAGCCGGTCTGGGCCGGCGAGCCCTGGTTGAGCAGGGTGAAAATCGCCGCCGGCACGGCCATGCCGCCCAGGGCGGCGACCACGGGCACGATGGCCTGGCCCAAGCTGTTGAGCTCCCCGACCAGGATCTCGCGCTTGATCTCCAGCCCGACCATGAAAAAAAACACGGCCATGAGTCCGTCGTTGATCCAGTGGCCCAGGGTCTTGGACAGCTCCGCCCCGCCGAACTGCACCCCCACTTGCGTCTCCCACAAGGCGAAATAGCTGGGAGCCCAGGGGGAATTGGCCCAGATCAGGGCAGCCAAGGCACTGGCCACGAGCACCAGGCCACCTGCGGCCTCCACCCGGCTGAAACGGACGAATGGGGCCAGGGCCTGGTCCCACAAGGGTTGCCGGGGTTGGATGTCGCCGGATACGGACATGCGGTCTCCTTCTTGCTCGATAGGTTATGTGGTGAGGGCGCGGTCCGCCTGTTCACCGCGCAAATCCGCGATCAGGCCCATGACCACCTGGGTCTGTTCGGTCAGGTCGCCGACGGCGGTGGTGGCATGTTCCATGGCCTGGGCGGTTTCCTGGGAAACCTCGTTGACCGCCACGATGGAGCCCTCGATGGCTTCGCTGGCGGCGGACTGTTGTTCCGAGGCGGCGGCGATGGAGCGCACCTGATCCGAGGCCGCTTCCACCAGACTGACGATGGCGTCCAGGGCCTGGCCCGACTGTTCGGCCAGGCCGGTGGCGTCCTCGATGACGGCCACGGCCTCGTGCACGCCGGAGGCGCTTTTGTGGGTGCCCTCCTGGATGCCCCGGATGGACTGGCCCACTTCGGCCGTGGCGGACATGGTTTTTTCGGCCAGCTTTCGGACCTCGTCGGCGACCACGGCGAAACCGCGTCCGGCCTCGCCGGCCCGGGCCGCCTCGATGGCGGCATTGAGGGCCAGCAGATTGGTCTGATCGGCGATGTCGCTGATGACGCCGAGGATGCGGCCGATGGCTTCGGCCCGGGAACCCAGGTCGGCCATGTCGCGGCTGAGGGCGGCGGCCTTTTCCCGTGCCTGGACGATACCGTCCACGGCCCGGCGCACCACCGCCGCGCCAACGGTGGCCTTTTCCCGGGCTTCGCCGGCGGTTTCGGAAGCCTGGGCCGCGTTTTTGGCCACTTCCAGGACCGTGGCGCTCATCTCGCCCATGGAGGTCACGGTTTCGGCCAAGCGTTCGGACTGGTTGGCCGCGCCCTGGGTGGCCTGGGAAATACGCCCCGCCAGTTCGCCGGACGCTTCGGTCAGCACGGCCGCCACCTGGGTGAGCTTGTCCGCGGCCAGATGCATGCCCTCACGCCGGGCCGCTTCGGCCTGCTGGCGCAATAATTCGGCTTCATCCATGGCGGCCCGGGCCTTTTGGGCTTCCTTTTCGGTCTCCTCTCCCTTACTCACGACCGAGGCGATATTTTCCTTGAGCGCAGCCAGCATGCGCACGAGAGCGTCGGCCAGTTCCCCAAGCTCGTCGCGGCGGTTGGCGCCGATGTCGAGTGTGGCCTCCATGTCGCCGTCGGCCACGGAGCGGGCAAAGGCCACGCCTTTTTTGAGCGGTCCCACGATCGACAGGGTGAGAACCACGCACAACGCCACCGTGGCCACGATGGACACGGCCGCCACGACAAGCAGGGTCAAGCCGCGCGCCCGAGCCCGGTCCAAGGCCGCGGCGGACAAGGCCTTGACCTCGCCGCGGTTGTGCGCGAGCAGGGCATTCACCGCCTCGGACGCCTTGCGCATGGAGAGCATGGACGTGCCGATGGAGAGCGTCAAGGCGTTGCTGCGTTTGTTTTGGGAAACCAGCGTCACGACCTGTTCATTGGTCTTGCGCCACTGGGCCAAGGCTGCCTTGAAGGTGGCCCAATGGGCCGCGTCTTCCCCGCCGGATGGGGCAACGCCGTCGACCTCGGCCGCGCCGGCATCGACCAAGGCCAGAGCCTGTTCAAGAAGGCCGCGTTGCCGCTCGAATTCCCTGGAATTGGCCAATTCCGGCACAAGGATGGTGCGCTCGGCCGACTGGGCGGCCAACAGCCCTTCCTTGACCTGGCCAAGCCCGGTCACCCGGGGCAAGGTGGTGTCGACCACGGTGGACAGGGCTTGGCCGGTTTCCCGGATGCTCCAGAAACCAAGACTGCCGATGAACAACGCGACCAGGGAAGTAATTGCCACAATGGAAAACAATTTGACGCTGACATGGCCCACGGGGAAGTCTCCTTACGGCTTGTGGAAACGACACAGGGGAAGGTCGGATGGGAAAAACGGCATCTGTAGTCGGGAATAGGCCATTTATGGTCGCAAATACCAAATCTGTCAATAATACCCGATTTCAGGCCACAGCGTGACTTCCGGGACAGGGGCAAGTCGCAGGGAGGGTGTCAGTCGAGGTCGGGTTCCGGGGCGGCATCTCCCCGAAGCCGGGCTTCGAGAAAGGCCAAAAAGGCCCGGCCTTCGGGAAAGGCGGTGTTGAGGCGCAGGGCCTTTTCCAGCATGACCCGGGAACTGGCGAGGCGGCCCTTTTCGTAGAGGGTCCTGGCCATGTTGTAGAGAAGATGTTCGTCGGTCTTGCAGAGCCGGTAGGCCCGGGCATAGTATTGCATGGCCGCGTCATACATGCCAAGCTTGCGCATCTGGATGCCGAAATCGTTGAAGAGATGTTTGTGTTCCGGCTGAAAGGCCGCCTCGATGCGCATGAGCTTGTGAAAGACGATATCGGCGTTTTCCTTTTCCTGGCGCTCCAGATACGTGAGTCCCAGGCCGAATATGGCCCGAACGTGGTCCTCGTTTTGGCGCAGCACGTTTTGGTATCCGAATTCGGCCGAAAAAAGTTCCTGGCGCAAACGATGCTTGTCCGCCAAAGCCACATCGTCCTCCAGACGGCGCATGACGGGAATGACCTTGTTGATGTAGATGGAAGGCTCGGGCAGGTAGTCGGCCAGCAGACGCTCCCGGGGGATGATGCGGGTGGGGCCAGCCGGCATGAAGTTGCGGCTCAGGCGCTGGAGGGTGATCCGGCCGTCGCCGCGCTCCTCGGCATAGACGTAGATCCGTTGGGACAAGGACCAGGGCTGGGCCTTCCTGCCCAAAAAACGGGCCGCGTTCACGGAGAAGACGCCCTTGACGGGTTTGGCCTCGGGGGCCTGTGGAGAAGGGCGCGGTGGTGTTTCGGCCATGGTATCCGGTCCGGGCTGTACGGTTTGTGTACCCTGACCGGGGCGGCTTCGGCAAGCCGGGTGAAAGCCGTGTCGAGTTGACAGGAAATTTTCCCGACGCATATATCCATGCACGCGCGACTGATCGGTGCCAGGGCCCCTGCCCCCCGCTCCGGCCACGACGCCCACGAATCCCAGGGAATTGGCATGCAAATCGACGAATATCCCATTTTGGTGGAACAGCTCTGTCCGGGGCTTTACATCCGCATCGACGCCCCGGGGCTCGCCCACCCCTTCCCTGCCAAGGGATTCAAGATCAAAAACGAGGCCGAGATCGCCCGGATCATAGCCCTGGGCCTGGGGCATGTTCTGTGCGTACCGGAGAAATCCGACCGGTTGCCCATCTCCATTGAGGAAATCGAAAACAATTCCGGCAAGCGCCAGAAAGGTCCCTGGAGTGCCGCCCGCACCCCGGTCTCGGCTGAATTGTCGAGCCTCAAACGGGAGACCATCGACCGCAACAAGGAACGCATCGAACGATTCGCCGCTTGCGAAAAGCGCTACGAAAAAGCCATGAGCCAGGTGGTCGAGGCCATCAAACGGGTAAATTCCCCTAACGCCGAGGTGCTGGAAGCGGCCGGCGAAGTGGTCGGTCCCATGGCCGAAACGTTTCTTTCCGACCTCGATGTCCTCATCAATGTCATGACGGCCAAGATGCGCGAGGAAGCCCGGCACTACCACGCGCTCAACGTGGCAGTACTCTCCATGATGCTGGCCAAGGAGATGGGGCTTTCCAAAAAAGACATCGAGGAAGTGGGCATGGGCGCCCTGTTCCACGACATCGGCAAGGGCCGTGTGCCCATCCAGCGTTTCTCCAAGGGCAACATGGCCCTCATGAACAAGGTGCTCAAGGAATATTACATGGAGCACCCGAGGATCGGCGCCAAGATGCTCGCCGCCGTGCCCGGTTTTCCACCGTCCGCCCAGACCCTGGTCCTGCAGCATCACGAACATCTCGACGGCACCGGTTTCCCCGGCCGTCTTTCAGGCGATGCCCTCTGCCTCGGCGGGCGCATCGCCGCCGTGGCCAACCTCTACGACCGGTTTTGCAACGGCAAGGAACCCAATGAGCGCCCCACGCCCCATGAGGCCATGAAAGCCCTGTACAAACGACGCGGCAAACTCGATCCCCGGGCCGTGACCCTTTTTATCCGCAAACTCGGCGTCTATCCGCCCGGTAGCATGGTGGAACTGTCCAACGGCATGCAGGGCATGGTGGTAACGGCCAACATGCGCGATTCCATGCGTCCGAGCGTCAAGGTCTACCATCCGGATATTCCCAAACGCGAGGCGCTCATCATCGATCTGCTCATCGAGACCGAGCTGACTGTGACCAAAGCCCTCAAACCAGAAGAACTGCTTCCCGAGGTCCTCCAGTACCTCAACCCGGGCAAGCAGGTCTCCTACTATGTCGACGCCATGCCGCGCTCCTGATCGGAGTCTCTTTTCGGCCGTCACCCGGAGCCGGCCATGATCCGGGCGGGCTCCCCGGCCCGCACCATCATGCGGACCTTGCGCACGGGCTTGTCCCAGCCGCCGGGCTCCGACCTTTCGCCGCTGTTGCCCCTGGCCAAGCAGGCCCTGGCTTTCATCGACCGGGGTGCGGCGGATGATCCGGCCACGGCCGGCGAAGCGTCCGAACTGGCCTTCCTGCTGGCCGCCCTGCTCGAAGCCGGCGACGAAAACTTCCGTCTCCAGGCCTTGCGCCTGCTGTTTCGGCTGGGCGTGGAAGGCGAGGTCCTGGCTGTCAACCATCTGGAAAAATTGCCCGAGGACCAGGCGCTGGTCATTTTGGGCAACCTCAGCGACGAGGAAAAACTCCTTTTCGCCAACGCCTTTTTCCGTCGTCCCCGCTTCCACCGCCCGCGAACCGGCGCCTTCGGCCTGGAGACCCTGTCCGCCGTGGTGGAAAAAAATCCGGACGAGCTGCTCATCCTCCTCGATCTGCTGGCCAACCGTCACGAATATCCGGCCCTGCCCCTGCGCAACGCCTTGGTGCGGGGCCGGCTTGGGATGTGGCTGCGCCGCCTGATCCAGATGGACCTGAGCGCCGAGCAGACCCGCTACATGGCTCGGGTGGCGGGCCGGTTGCGCGATCCCGGACTCACGGACAAACTGGCCGTCCGTTTGGGCGACATGGACGACCTGTCGGCCGAGGCCGTGTGCCGGGCTCTCGCCGACAGCCCGGGCCTGGACGCGACCCTGGTGGTGCCCCCCTTGCGCGCGCTGGTCGCCGCCGCCACAGAGCCGTCGCTTCTGGCTGCGGCCCTCAATGCCCTGGCGCGTTGCGACACGGCCGGCGCGGCCACGGTCGCCGCCGAGCTTTGCACTGCCCAGCCCGGGAACATCGGCGCCCTGGTCCCCGTGCTCGCCGGCATGGACCTGGCCGGTTTCGGCGCCTGCCTGCGCGCCCTGCCCCCCCCATGCGTCGGGATGCTCTGGTGGCGACCTATGCCTTTCTCGCCTCGGCCCTGCCCGAACGCGTGAAGATGGCGGCCCGCACCGTCCTTGCCGCCGGGACTTTCGACGCCGACCTCGGCGCGGCCCTCCAGGCCGACCTGGACCGCCGGGCCCGGGTCCAGGCCCGGCCGACGCCCGCCCCGGAAGCGGACAGTCCCCAGACCGCGCCCAAGGAAACGTCCATCGGGTTGTGGAAACGCGTCAGAAGCCTGGTGACTGCCCAGCCCCCGGCCGGCGAGGATGCCCCGACCGCTGCCCTACGCCAGGAACTGGCCACCGGCGCCATCGTGCGCGACCGGCAGATTCTTTGGAAGGAACTCGAAGCCGCCCAGTTGGAAAACGCCTCTGTGACTCGCTGCAATTTCAAGGCGGTCAACCTCGCGCAATCCCATATGGCCGCGACTGTTTTCGCCGACTGCCAGTTCAGCGATGTCAACCTGGAACAGGCCGTGTTGGAAAATGTGACTTTCACGGGCTGCCGGTTCAGCAACTGCCGTTTTGCCCAGGCGCGCTTCGAAACGGTCCGTTTCGCGGACTGCGATCTGCGGCTGTGCGGCTTTGAGACGATCACCGCCCGAGACATGACGTTTGCGGTGGTCGAGGCCATGGAGTGTGACTTTTTCATGGCCAGCCTAGCCGGATTAGCCCTGGAGCAGGTGCGCTTCCGGGCGGTCAGCCTCGTGCGGGCCGGCATTCGGAACCTGACCATCCGGGGCGGGCTTTTTTCCGACTGTCTGTTCGAGATGGCCGCCATCTCCGGCACCAGCCTGATCGGCCTGCGCACCGAGGGTTGCTATTTTGCCGGGGCTCGCTTTGCCTGCCCCACCGACGAACCGGACATCCTCGGCGCCATGGGCAAGGACGAAGCGGGCCGCCTGGCCGAGACCGAGCATATTGCGTCCCTGCCGGCGGTCCTCACCGCCGGACCGGGCTTGCGGCTCGTGGCGTCCGTGGTCGATGCCCTGCTTTTTTCCCGGGATATCCGCCGCCGTCGGCTGGCCATGCTGGCCAACAACAAGCGGCGTCTGACCTGGGCCCGCCGGCGCCTGGAATCCGGGGGTGCGGCCCTGCTCGACATGCTGCCCGGACTCGTGGCCGCCGGCTGGATCCAGGCGGAAGGCAAGACCCGACCGGCCCCGGCCGCCCGGATTCACGGCCTGGCCCCGGATCTGCCCACGGCCCGCAATCTCGCCGGTTATTTCGGCCTGCCCATGGCCCAGGTCCTCGAAATCCCGGATACGGCCCTGGACGTGGAGGCCGTCTACACCATCGGCAGTGCCGGCACCGTGGCCCAGACCCGGGACTCCGACCTGGACATCTGGGTCTGCCTGACGGAGGCCTCGGCCAAGCGACCGGAAATTCCGGCCTTTACGGCCAAACTCGAGGCGATTACCGCCCGGGCCGCCCGGGACTACGACCTGGAGATCCACTTTTTCCTCATGACCCAGCAGGATATCCGGAACAACGTATTCGGTTATTCCGAGGATGAAGGCTACGGCTCGGCCCAGGGCTGCCTGCTCAAGGAGGAATGCTACCGGACGGCCCTGGTCCTGGCCGGCCGGAAACCGGCTTGGTGGTACGTGGCGCCCCGCATGACGGCCGAGGCCTATGCCAAGGCCATGGCCGGCCTTGGCCGAGCCGAACCCGAAGCCGCTGCCGACAGCCTCGATTTAGGCTGTGTGGTCGCCATCGCCGCCGACGCCTTTTTCGGGGCTTCGCTGTGGATGATCGTCAAATCCCTGACCAGCCCCTTCAAGTCTGTGATCAAGTTCGGGCTGCTCGAAAAATATGCCACCGAGGAGGGAGAACCGGCGCTGCTGTGCGAAACGCTCAAGGAAGCCATCTTCTCCAACCAGGGAGGGCTTTGGCGCTGCGATCCCTATGCCCTGCTTTTCAGCGAAGTCAGCCGCCACTATCGGCAACGGGAAAGCGGTGGCACTCTGGAACTGTTGCGCCAGGCTTTTTTGCAAAAAACCGGTTTCGACCCCTGCGAGGAATTCCTCACCCGTTCGGGCGAGGCACTCCTGGATCATTTTTTTCCCTATGCCGCGCCGGCCAGCGGCCAATGCCTGCCCCCCCCCAAACGTGAATCCGCCGAAGCCGACGCCGGTTTTGCCCAGACGTTGGCCCTGGGCGACGCCATCACCACCTATCTGCTACGGGCCTATGACCGCCTCAAACAGCATGCCGCCAGTCTGACCCAAACCGGTGGCCTGTCCGAGCGCGACCAGATCATGTTGTCGCGGCGCATCGGCGCCAGCTTCAGCCGCCGGGTGGGCAAGATCATGCGACTGCCGAGCATTCGGCCGAGCCGCGATCTGTTTTCCGGCCTGGAGTTCACTTATGAGGATGTGCGCGCGAAGGACAAAGACAAGGAGATGGTCTATTCGGTCCGGGGTGAGTCCCTGTCCGCCGATCGCAAGACTCGGCGCAAGGAACTCGTGCGGCAGGAATCGTCCCTGGTGCGGCTGGCCGCCTGGCTCGTGGCCAACGAACTCTATCGGCCCGGTCAGTTTCTCCAGGCCAGCAGCCTGCCGGCGCCGCTGACCGTACCTGACTTGACCGGACTGCTTGATGCCCTCTTTGCCCGCTTTCCGGCCGCTGCCACCTTCGGCCCCCCCCTCTCCTGGGGCCTCGAACCGGAACGCGTGACCGCGGCCCTGCTCGTGTGCAACCTGTCTGTGCCCCGAGAGGAAAAACGCAACCTGACCGTGGATGTGCTCTATGCCACGAGCTGGGGTGAGCTGTTCCACCAGGAACGCAACGCGAATCTGGAGGCCCTGGCGGATTCCCCGGTAAGCTACCTTACCCACGGCCTGGGATTGACCCTGGCCTCGGACGTGGACGTGAATATTTTCGCCCCGGTCCGCTCCCAGTGCCAGGCCGCCCGCATGGCCAAACGCGCGTGAGGGGAAGGGGGATAAGACGCCGCCGGCGGGGGGGGGGGGGGGGGGGGGGGGGGGGGGGGGGGGGGGGGGGGGGGGGGGGGGGGGGGGGGGGGGGGGGGGGGGGGGGGGGGGGGGGGGGGGGGGGGGGGGGGGGGGGGGGGGGG
>JAWRKJ010000251.1:0-28687 GCA_040307025.1 Desulfovibrionaceae bacterium
CCCGACGTCACACCCGACCCCGTCCAGCGCGCCCAGTGCCCCGCCACCCGGCGCGACCCCGGCTCCGGCCGCCTCCGGGCAACCCGCGTCGCCATCGGCCCTGCCGGCCGGCCCGGCCGCTTCGGCCTCGGCCGCCAGACCAGCCTTGGCCGGGGACGAAACCCTGGAGCACATGTTCGCGGAGATCGCCAAGGACGGACCCGTGGCCGCCAAATTGCCCCAGCCCAAGGCGGCCGCCCCGGCCAGGGAACCGAAAAGCTCCGAGGGCCCGGCGGAAGTCGCACCGACACCGCCCGGTTCCACGCCGGTGGTGATTGCCGAGCCGCAGCCCGCCCCGGCCGCGCCGGCCAGCGAACCCGAGCCGGCCCCGGCACCGTCCGCCAAGCCGGCGGACAAGTCCAAATCCAAGGGCAAGCCCGAACCCAAGGCCGCCCCGCCGTCCAGGCCCGCGCCCAAGCCGGCCCCTCCGGCCAAACCGTCGCCCGCCGCCAAAACCGCGGCACCCGCGTCTTCCGGGGAGGTCGTGCGGGTCGTGGCCGAGGATAAAAACGCCGAATACAGGCTGCTGGTCCAGACCAACCGGCCGCCGGAGCACGTGCAAAAGATGTTCATGGCCGATCCGCCTCGGATGGTCCTCGATGTGGCCGGTTCCTGGCACTACACCGGCCCCACGGCCAAGGCCACGGGCGAAAACTTCATCCGGCAGATTCGCATCGGCCGGCACGCGGACATGTTCCGCGTGGTGCTGGATATGGCCCCGGATGCGCTCTCCAAGCTGCGCGGCACCCCGACCGTGGAACGGGTGCCCGAGGGCGTGGTCCTCAGAATTCCGAAATAGTCAACAAGCGAGCGGTGTTGAGGGTTGCGTGTGAGACGATTTTTTCCTGTGTTGTGGCGGACGGTCAAATGGCTGGCTGTGGCCGTCCTGGGCATAGAACTTCTCTCCTTCGCGGTCATTACCACCTCCAATCTGGTCATCTACGGCCACCTGCGCGAAGGCCCCCGGGCAGTGTACGACGCGTATTCGTTGTTCCAGATGCCGGACGGGTTCCGGCCAACCGCCCATGTGGCGCCGGTTGCGTCCAAGCCGGAACTGGGCCGGCTGATCTGGTTTTTCGGCGGCTCCACCATGCGTGCCAGCAACGACCCGGAAGACAAGGCGATACCGAGTTTCCTGATGGCCACCCTCAATGCCGAGGATGCGCCGTACCGGTTTGACGGCATCAATTTCGGCATCAATTCCTACAATTCGTTGCTGGAAGTGAAACTCCTGGAAAAGGAGTTCATCGAGGCCGAAAAACGGCCGAATCTGGTGGTGTTTTACGACGGCGCCAACGACGCCAACTATTTTGCCGTGCAAAAGAACCGCTATGCCCATGAAGGACGGGAGCGGGTCAAGGGTGTCATCGAGAGCTATTACCGGTCCGGGTTTGGGCTGCTCAAACCTTTCAATGCGGCCTATTATGCCTCGTTTACCCGGGAACTCTTGCAAAAGCTCTTCTACATCGTGCGCGAGGTGGACCCGAATTCCCCGGAACTGGCCGCCTTCGTGGATGTCACGGTCAAGCGCTACGATTTCATCAACCACCTGTGCGCCAGCTACGGCATTCCGTTCGTGCTTTTTTGGCAGCCCCTCTACTGGACCGAGACCTGCCACGACGTGCAACCGGAAGTGGCGGCAAAGGAAGCGGCCACCATCCTCGGGCGCAAGGTGTTTCCCCATGTGCGCGACAATTTCATGCTCGTCTACGGCGCCCTGGAGAAGGCCCTGGCCGACAAACCGTATTTCGTGCCCATGCGCAATGCCCTGTGCGCGCGTACCCGTCCTGTCTACACCGCCGACGGCGTGCATAATACCGTCCCGGGACGCGAGGCCATCGCGGCGGCCATGCTCCCGACCCTGCGTGCGCGCCTGTCCCTCAAACCGATGCCCGCAAACGGAGATCAGCCATGAAACGCCTCGTCGTTTTCGCCCTGGCCGGTCTGTGCGTCCTGGGTCTGACCACGCATGGTCTGGCCCAAGGCCTGAAGGAGCGTTCCCTGTCGGATGCCCCGACAGAGCCCGCGCCGGCGCCGCCGGCCCAGGTTACGCCGGTCCAGACCCCGACCCAGCCGGCCGGCCAACCGGTGGCCGCGCATCCCAGTGCCGCGGTGCAGCCGGCCGCCCAGCCTCCAGCGGTCCAACCGCCGGCCGCCAACCAGACGGCCCCGGCGCCCCAGTCCCGCCCCCCCGCGTCCCCGCCAGCGTCGGGAAGCACGCCGATCAACGGTTCGACCAACCTGTCCCCGCCGCCGCCGCCACCGCCGCCACCCCCCACTCCCGAGGAAACCTACAACCGGGATGAGGTCACGCGGGAGGTCATGGGCTTTTTTGAAAGCGGTTCCCGGGGATTGGCCCAGGTCGTGGCCCGGGCCTTCCAGGACAACGGGCAACCCACAGGCTTCATCAAGGGCAGCGAGGGCGGCGGAGCCTTGATCGTGGGCTTCCGGTACGGCTCCGGTACCCTTTATCTCAAGGGCCAGCCGCCGGTGCAGGTCTATTGGCAAAGCCCGTCCGTGGGCTTTGACCTCGGCGTCAACGTCGTCAAGGTCTTTACCCTCATCTACAACATGCACACGCCGGACGCCATTTTCCAGCGTTTTCCGGCCGTGGACGGCAGCATCTATCTGATCGGCGGTTTTGGGATGAACTACCAGCGTAGCGGGCCCTACACCCTGGCGCCGATCCGGTTCGGCGTCGGGCTGCGCCTGGGAGCCAACCTCGGCTACCAGCATTACACCCGCTACCAATCCATCAACCCCTTCTGATTCAATGGCCGGGGGAGGATTTCCCTCCCCCGTTTTTTTTTGTACACCACCGATGCGACGTTGGGCCTTGGGCCCGCGCGGCGGCATCTTGGAGAAGGAGAATTCGGCACGATAGGTCATGCTCGGCCATGATCCATCTTTTTCGCACAGCCAGTCTCCACGCCCAACAGGGTGCAATGCCTGGACATGCCTTTTGAATTCCGGCCTACCACTGGTCGGTGACTGCTATTTATTGGGGCTGCGATGAAGATGCTGTTGCGTATATGGCCGGTGTGGCTTTTGGGTGCTGGTACTGCCTGGATATGCTTTTGGGTGAACAAACAGGATTTGTACATCTGGAGCATGGTGTTTGCTGGCTTGGCGATTGTCTGCGCCTTGCCGCTGTACCGCATCAGGCAGCCATGGCTCGTCTATGCCTGTATTTGCATGACTTCCCTGTTCGCCGCCCTGTCCGTAGGAGAGCTTTATCTGACCAGGGGGGCGTCCAAATCCGAGTATGTTCCGCTCACCCAGCACGCCCATCCCCCGGCGCCCGGGGTTGCCGAGTGCCTCTCGAACATCCAGCCGGACCCGCTTTTGGGGTACGGCCCCAAGCCTGAACAATCACGGACAAGTTGCCTGCGGGCCATCGGTGATGTCCCGGTGTACGACATCATCGTCACCACCCTGGACAGCGGCTGGCGCATCACGCCCCAGCGCGGGGACAAGGCCAGGACCGCGGTCCTCTTTCTCGGCTGCTCGTACACCTTCGGCGATGGCCTGCGCGACGAGCAATCCTATCCCTATCTCGTGGGTGAGGCGCTGGGAGACGCCTACCAGACGTTCAACTTCGGCATGTCGGGCTATGGCACACACCAGATGCTTGCCTTGATCGAAAGCGGACGCCTGGACGACATCTTCAAGCGTTACGAAAAGGTGTATGTCTTTTATCTGACGCTCGATGACCACATCCGCCGTTGCGGCGGCTACGCGTCCTGGGATACGGACGGTCCCCGCTATATCCTGCAAGACGGCGTCGCGACCTACACGGGAAGTTTCGCTCAAAGCAGGTCCTGGCTGCGGCGTGGCCTGGATAAGATTTTCGAGCATTCGAATCTGTACACCGTCCTGACCGGCCTGCCTTTCGATACGCACCGCAAGGAATTGACCGACTTGTACCTCGCCATGCTCGACAAGGCCAACAAGATACTGGAACACAAATATCACTCGAATCTGGTGGTCATCAGCTGGATGGAGAACAAGTCCTACACGAAAGAATACAGCGCCCTGGGCCTACAGTTGGTCGATCCGAGCCCTTATTTCCCGGATTTCGCCACCAACAAGGACGCTTATGGTATCAAAAACGACGGCCACCCCAATGCCCGGGCCGCGGCCCTGCTTGCCCAGGCCGTCGTGGACTATCTGCGGCGGCAGCCGCGCTAGGTGGGGGAGTGGGGGAGACGCCTCCGGCGGCCAAAGGGCGCGGCCCTTTGGAAACCCGCTCGGGAAAGGGTCGTGATTGTCGGCAGGATGGCGGAACGCCTGGAATTGGAGCCCGGTTTTCCCCGCATAGGGGGGTGGGGGGGAATGCTTCCCCCCGGTGGGGTGGTCCAGGAGGGGCAACGCCCGGCCTGGCCGCTGGAGGCACGCTACACCTGCCGGCAGACGTAGAGGGTCAGGCCGACCACGGCCAGGCCGATGCCGCACCAGCCCAGGGGACCGGGCCAGGTCCCGCCCAGAAACACGATCTCGCCGAACAGCGAAAACAGCACTTCCAGGGATTGGGTGGCATCGGTGGCGGCCAATTCGTAGGCGTTTTTGGCCTTGCTGCGGGCGCGCAGGAAGATCGAGGTGGCGATGACCCCGGCCAGCAGGGCGACCAGTCCGGTCTGGATGAACTGGCCCTGGGACGGTTCGGGCGGCCGGGCCACGGCCACCAGGACGATCCAGAACGGCATGGAGCCGAGGGTCAAAAGCAAGGTGGGCGCCCGGCCCTGGTCCAGGGCCCGGTGGTCGAGATGGGGCACGAACCGGCCGCCGCCGTGGCGCGCTTCCCAGACGAGCTGGTTGCCCAGGGGATAAGCCACGGCCCCGAGCAACACGGCGGCGATGCCGTAGAGGGATGCCGGTCCCAGGCTCGTGTGGGCCTGTTCGATATTGACGAGCACGATGCCGGCGAAAATCAGGGCGTTGAGGGCCAGCCCCTTGCGCGGAGCCCGGCGGCCGAGCAGGCGCAGGACCAGGGGCGTGGCCAGGATGGTGGATTGCCAGGTGGTGGCCACCACCCAGCCCGGGGCGAAATTCGCGGCCAGGCACAGGCAGGCGTAAAAGACGCCGAAGCCGATGGACCCGGATACGATCCAAAAAAACGGGTGGCGCCCAAAAAGGGTCAACGCCTCGGCCAGGGCGGCCCGTCCGCCGGCCACCGCCGTCCAGATAAGCAGAATGGGCAGCATGAAGGCGTAACGCAGGCTGGCGGTCCAGACCCAATGCCCCCCGGCCAGGCTCATGGACCGGTTCAGGACAAAAGTACTGCTGAAGAACAGGGCGGCCAGGGCGCCCAGCCAAACCAGACGGATCATGGGAGACGAACGGCCGTGGCGCTAGCCGGCCTGGCCGGGAGGCTGGTCCATGGCGGCCATGGCGTCGATGGCCAGGGTCAGAAACGTGTCCAGGGGCACGCCGGCCTTGTCGCACTCGCGGATGCTGTCGCGGCGGACATTGGCGGCAAAGGCCTTGTCCTTCATCTTCTTTTTTACGCTCTTGGGGCTCATGCCGGCCATGCCTTCGGGCCGGACCAGGGCATTGGCGCTGATGATGCCGGTGACGGACTCGGCCGCGCGCAAGGCGAATTCAAAGGGGGTCTCGGGAGGGACGCCGGTGCACTCGTCGTTGTGGGCGGCGATGGCGCGCAGGGCCTCCTCGGGCAGGGCGCCGACGAGGGATTCCCGGGCAAGCAGGCCGTGACAGGCCGGCGCCTCCTTGGTGCGGGGGTAGTCCAGGTCGTGGAGCAGGCCGGTGAGGCTCCACAACGCGACATCCTGGCCCAGGTGCGCGGCCAGGGCGGCCATGACGGCCTCGGTCTGGAGACTGTGGGCCAACAGCCCGGGCTCCGGATTCTGGGCCGCAAGCAGGGTCAAGGCGGCTTTCCGATCGATCATGCCGATTCTCCGGAAGAAGGTTCCCCGTGGCCGGCCAGGGCGACGTAGTCGGCCTCGATGTCCTTGAGCACCCGGCCGGCATAGGCCAGGGCCACCCGTTGGGCGTCTTCCAGGGAGGAAATCTTGTCCTTGAGGGCGCGTTTGCCCACGTGGACCTTCCAGCCGGGATTGCCCAGGCGCTCGTGTACCACGGCCACGAGCAAGGCCCGGCCGAGCATGAGGCAATGGGTATTGTCGTCGATTTTCGTCCAGGTCGCGGTCATAACGCCTCCAGACGTGGCCGGGTCACGCCCCTGCCTATAGCACGGGCTTTCGCCGGGGGCAAAGGGGGCTTGCCGGGGCGATCAGGAAAGACGCTGGAAACGCAGGGTGAAGACGGCGCCGGCATCGTTTCGAGCCACGATTTCGCCGCGGAGCTGCCGGGTCAGGTTGCACACGAGCTGCATGCCGAGGCTCGGCGTCTGTTCCAGGGAAAAATCGTCCGGCAACCCCGGGCCGTTGTCGCGGACTTCAATGACGATAGCACCGTCGTTTTCCCCCACGGTGACGGTGAGCTCGCCCGTAGCGCATCCGGCAAAGGCGTGTTTGTAGGCGTTGGTGAGCAGTTCGTTGATGATCAGCCCCGAGGGCACGGCCTGCTCGATGGGCACGCGGGCCTCGCCGAGATGCAGGTGGCGGACGACGCGGGGCTGGCTGTCGCCGTTCCCAAACAGGCGTGGCAAAAGGTCGCGCACGTATTCGCCCAGGCAGACCCGGGACAGGTTGGTGGACCGGTAGAGTTCCTCGTGGACCAGGGCCATGGAGCCGATGCGGTTGCGGCTTTCCCGGAATGCTTCCAGGGCGACGGGGTCCTGGACATGCTCTTCCTGGAGGTAGAGCAGGCCCGAGATGATCTGCAGATTGTTTTTCACCCGGTGGTGGATTTCCTTGAGCAGGATTTCCTTTTCGTGGAGCGATTCGAGAATGGCCCGTTCGGCGCGCACTCCGGCGGTGATATCCTTGCTGACTCCGCGATAGCCCCGAAAGGTCCCGGTCTCGTCGTGCCAGGGCACGCCGTTGGCGAGCAGACAGCGCGCCGGGCCGTCCTTGGCCACGCTCCAGTAGCGCATGTCCCGCATGGGCTCGCGTCCGGCCTTGAGCGCCTCGAACACGGGCCGGATGCGGTCCGCCTCGTCGGGGCTCATGAAGTCGTAGGGCGTTTGGCCGTAAAGTTCCGACGGCGCGAAACCGAGGATCTGGCGGACGCGGCTGCTGGCGTAGGTGAAGCGGTCCGTGGCGTCTACCTCCCAGACCCAGTCGGCCATGGCGATGGTGATATGGCTCATACGCTCCTGGCTGGCCCGCAGGGCGGCCAGGGCGCGTTCCCGTTCGTGTTCGTTCGTGGCCAAAAGCTCGGCCATGGCGTCGATGGTGCGGGCCACCTTGCCGATGCCGGTGGTCCCATGTTGCAGGTGGGTGCGGGCGGACAGCTCGCCTTGTCCGATGCGGTCGGCGGTGTCGGCGATGCGGTCGAGGCGGCGGGCGATGCCAGCGCCGCCCACGAACCAGGCCACGGCCAGGGCCAGTCCCGCCGTGCCGGCCAGCAGCACGGTATTCTGGGCCAGTACCGCCCGGGCCGGCCCGAGGACCGCCGCTTCGGGCAGGCCGATCACAAAGGTCATGTAGGGGGGCGCTTCGGGCGTCAACCGGGCCTTGGCCCAGGCATAATAGCGCTGGTGCCCGTCGGCGCCCGAAGTGAGGAAAACACCGTTGTCGCCGCCCTGGCTGATTTTTTGCCAAATATCGGGGCGCAGGGGATGGCCGATGGGATTGGATTGCTTGCCCGGCCGAAAGTGCAGACGCACGCCATTGTGGTCCGTGATGCCGAGGACCGAGCCCTCGGGGAGGCGCAAGGCGTCAAACAGGCTATTGTAGGCCGACAGGTTGATGGAGATGAGCAGCACGCCGCTTATGGCGCCGGAATCGTCATGAAGGGGATAGGCAAAGGGAAAGGTCGGTTCGTCGGCCATGCGGCTGACGATATATTCGCCGGCCGAGAACGCGTCGGTGTCCAGGGTCTCCTGGACGTGTTTGCGGTCGGCCAGGTTGATGCGGCCGTGGGGCAGTCCCGAAACAAGGATCTGGCCGTTTTTATCGATGACCAGGAGATTGAGGTAAATGGGATTTTGCTTGAGCAGGGAGGCGAAAAGCGCGTCACAGGCCGGGATGTCCAATTGGCGCACCTGGGGCATGACCGCCAGGGTGGAAAGCAACAGCCGCGTGCTGTCGGCGATGCGCGTCTGGATCTGGACCAGGGAACCGACCGAGCGTTCGGTTTCCTGGGTGGCGTCGTCAATGAGGTGACGCCGCGTGATCGCCGCGTCGTAGACCTGCAAGGCCAGGGCCGGCAACACCGCAAGCAGGGTGAGGAGCACCAGGCCGCCGCGAATCGACAGGCTCCATCGGGTGGTCACCCTGTCCCCCACACCGGAAGCAAGGCGGAAAATCCGCCCGGCGGCTTTTCCGGCGGACCGCCTCAGCGTTTGCGAAAAAAGGCCAGGACCCGCTCGGCCACGGCCCAACCCAGGGCTGCCTGGGCCAGGGCTTGCCGTAGGGCGGTTTTGACCGTGAGCACTTCCATGTGCGCCAGACGACGCTTGAGGTCGTCACGGACCTGCCATTCCCGTTTGGCCGCTTCCAGGGTGCGCAGTTGGCGGTCTAGAAACATGCCCGGTCCTTTTTGATTTCCTCGATGGTCTGGGCAAAGGCCAGGGGCCGCCGGGCCAGTCGCCGTCGCAGACCGATCAGGACTCCGGCCCCAAGCAGCAGGCAGCACCCGGCACCCAGTCCCGCCGCCAGGGGCCGCCAGGGTGGCGGCAGCACGAGCAGCACCGTCACCACGGCCAAGGCCAGGGCCAGGGCGAGCAGCATCATGGCGCAAAGGGCCAGAACCAGGGCCTGGACCAGACGGAGCTTGGCCTCGCGCAGTTCGAGGCCGGCCAACTCCAGACGGTCGGCCAACAACTCCAACGCAAGACCGGCCAGACGCCGACCGGCTTCCGTGACGGCGGCCACCTCGGCCAGGGGACCGGCCATACTACTTGCCGCGCATGAACCAGCCCAACAGCAGCCCGGCCAGGAAAAAGCCGCCAATGGCCTGGTAGGGTTTTTCACGGACAAAGCGGTCCGTGGCCTCCACGGTTTCCTTGAAGCTTTCGCCGGCGGCCTGGTATTTGCGCCTGGCCTCGGCCAGCCGGGCGTCGAGGCGCTCCCGGGCCTCGCGAATCCGGGTGTCCACTTCGCCGGAAGTGGCTTCGAGCAGGGCCTCGGCATGCCGTATGATGTCCTGCAACTCCTGCCCCATCGCCGTACTGCGATCCGTTTGTTCCGCCATGCTGGGATTGCCTCCTGATCCGTCTCGGGGAGTCTAGACCTTCTTAGTCCGCTTGGGGGGGCGTTGTCCATGTGTCCGGGACCGGGGAGACGGACTTGCTTGTGTCGCGGCGCAGGAGTTTTCCCAACATGGCCAGGAATTGGTTTTTTTGGATGGGTTTGGTCAGCAGCGCGTCGGCACCGTCCTCGAAGGCCTGGTGGCGTTCTTCCCGGAAAGCCAGGGCCGTGACCACCAGAATGGGTGTGGGCGGTCGGCCGGTCGCTGCCTCCTGGCGCCGGATCTCCCGGATGACGGTCAGGCCGTTGATGTCGGGCAGCTGGAGGTCCACGACCATGGCATCGAAGACGTGGCTGGCGGCGAGTTTCAAGGCTTCGTGGCCGGTTGTGGCAAACTGGATGCCGAGAGGCTGTTGCTCCAGGAAGATCTTATACAGCAGCCGGTTTGGTGCGCTGTCTTCCACGATGAGCAGGCTTCCGGGAGCCAGGGGGCCGGGTTCGGACGCGGCCTTGGGCCACAGGGCGGCAATGGTGTCCGGGGCCTGGTTTGCGCGCACCCGGCAATCCAAGGGCACGGCGCAGGAAAAGGTGCTGCCCTGGCCGGGCTGGCTGTCCACCCACAGCCGTCCGCCCATGCCCTCGGCCAGGAGGACGCTGATGGCCAGCCCCAGGCCCGAGCCGCCGTAGGCCCGGGTCGTGGAAGAGTCGAGCTGGGTGAAGGGCTCGAAAATGGACTGTTGCTTGTCCGGTTCGATACCGATGCCGGTGTCGGTGACCGTGTAGAGGAGTTCGGGCCGGCCACCGTGGCCTTCCTGGCTCCGGACGGCGGCCCGGATCTCGCCCCGGGGCGTGAATTTGACGGCATTGCCGAGCAGATTGACCAGGATTTGGCGCAACCGGCCCGGATCGCCCTGGGCTTCATGGGGCAGGTCCGGGGCGGCCTGGGTCAGCAAGGCCAGGCCCTTGGCCTCGGCCTGGGGCAGCAACATGGCCTCGGCCTGGCGCAAGACCTCGGCCGGATCGTAGGGGACACGGGCCATTTGCATCGTGCCGGACTCGATCGTGGACAACTCCAAAATGTCGCTGAGCAAGGACATGAGGGCTTCGCCCGCCACTTCCAGGGTGCGCAGGAATTCGAGCTGCCGGTCGGAAAGCGGGGTGCCGCGCAGCACGTCCACCATGCCGAGGATGGTATTCATGGGCGTGCGGATTTCGTGGCTCATGGTGGACAGGAATCGGCTTTTGGCCTGGTTGGCCGCCTCGGCCGAATCCTTGGCCAGACGCAGGACCTCTTCCATGGCCTTGCGGGCGCTGATGTCGACAATGACGGCCAGCAGGCAGGGTTGGCCATAGGCCTCCAGGGTGGTGGCCGAGAGCAGACCCGTGGCCGGGCGGTCGCCCTTGAGGCGCAGGCGCAGTTCCAGGTTGCGCACGACGCCTTCGCGATCAATGGCCCCGTAAATGGCCTCCCGGTCATGGGGGTGGGTCCAGAATGCCAGTTCCGACGAATTGCGGCCCAGGACTTCGTCGCGCGTGTAGCCGCTGATGGCGGTGAAGGCGTCGTTGACCTCGAGGTAGCGGCCGTCGACCAGGGACGTGAGGGTCACGACCACCGGGATGAGCCGGAAAATCTTGTCCAGGCGTTCCTGGTTTTCCCGCAGGGCCGCCTCGATGGCGCGCTGTTCGGTGATGTCCCGGGCGTAGATGGCGAGCCGGGGGGGGGCGCCGTCCCCGATGCGCAGGGGCTGGAGGATGTTGTCGTAGGTGCGGCCGGCGCGCACATCCGTGAAGCGGACCGTTTCCCCGGTGCGCAGGGCCTGTCCGTATCGCTGGCGACGGGTTTCGGCCACCGGCTTCTCGGTCAGGTCCAGGATGCCCTGCCCCAGCATGGATGCGACATCCTGGCCGAAGCGCTCGGCGCCGACGCGGTTGGTCATGAGCACGTTGTAGGCGTCGTCCAGAACGATGATGGCATCGTTCGTGGCATTGAAAACCGCTTCCATGAGTTCGCGTTGGCTGCGAAGCTCCCGGGCCATGGCCGCTTGTTGGGCCTCCCGGGCGGTCCGGCGTCGCCACCAGCGCAGGGCAAGCACCCCGGGCCAGGGCAGAACGCACACGGCCAGCACCGCCCAGCCGATCGGCGGCAGGCCGTGTTGCCGAGGTGGAGGCTGTTTGAGGGCCCGTGCCAGCATGGCCTCCCGGGTGGCTTCCGGGAGGGCGTCCAGGGCCTTTTGCACGATGCTGGCCAGCACCGGTGAGGGCGAGGCCATGGCCAGGGTGTTCGGGGACCAGGGCAGGGGCGTGGCAATACGCAGATTGTCGAGGTCCTGCCGGGCGATGACCGTGGTGGCCATGGCCAGGTTGAGGATGGTGGCGTCGGCCTGGCCGTCGCTGACTTGGCGCAGGGCCGCGGGGCCGTTTTCGGCAAACAGAAAATGGATACCGTGCTGGACCTGGTCGTGCATGAGCCGGTCATAGGCGTAGTAGGTCGGCGCCACGGCCAGGACCTTGCCCTCGATGTCGCCGAGATTGGACGGCGCCGAGGATTCCCGCCGCGTGACCAGAACAAAGGGCAGGGCAACAAAGGGCCGGGTGAAGTGGAGAAACGCCTCGCGTTGGGGGGTCCGGGCCAGGCAGGGAAACAGGTCGATCTCCCCGGATTGGGCCAGTTCCAAGGCCCGGGTCAGACTGAGACCGAAACGCGGCGCAAAGGTGACGCCGAGCATCTCCCCCAGCTTGGCGAGATAGTCCGCCGCCAGGCCGGTGTAGCGCGGTCGTCCGTCCGGGCCGGTTTCCACCTCCTGGAACGGCACGGTATGGGAGCCGACGCCGATGCGCAGGACTGGATGCGCGGCCAGAAATTGCGTTTCCTCGGCGGTCAGTTCGGGCCTGGGCAGGGGGTCGGTCCGACCCGGGCGGGCAAGGAGCAACACCAACGCACAGACCAGGACCACCAGCGGAACGGGGAGGCGCGTTAGGACCGCGCGGCGGTGGGGCAGGGTAATAAAACGAGAAAGCGGACGCGGCCGCAAGGGCCGAAGGAAGCGGGATGGGGCCGGCCGCACGGTCATACGCCGGCCCTTGGCATGGCCGGGCTACAGGAAGGCCGACGGTGCGTGGATTTCCCGGCGGGCGCGCTCGATGGCCGCCACCCGGTCGGGTGTGGACGTGGGGCTGGTGGCGCAGACCAACTCGGCCGGCGAAAAGTGGTAGCCGTTGATGCGCACAAAGCGGCGCCGTTCCCACTGGTTCGCGCAACCACCGAAATCCCAACGAAATTGCGAATCCTCACGCAGCCGTTTGACGAATTCCTGAGCGTGTTCCAAGGACATGACGTATTCCTCCCCGCGACGCGGCCCATGGCCGTACATTCGGGGGACGTAAAAGCAAGATCCGTACCTTTCGGGGGCGGAGTCCTGTCTTTTGTAAAAAAATACAATATGTCAATGTGTTGGCACCTCATGGTTTATCCATATCCATGCCAGGCGCATCGGATGTAGTATGAGTTTTTCAAACGCAGCCGACGGAAACGCCAGGGGAATCGCGTAGTATCACTCCGATTTTATTTCGGAAAGTTCGATTCACAATACTTGAAACACCAGTTGTTGGCATTGCGCAAGGTCGGCGAGCAACTGATGAACAGGTTGGGCTCATAGAGGCGGTTGTACACGGCCTGGCAGGCGTTCAGGCAGTCCTGGCGTGACTGGTGGGGCATGCCGATGGCGCCGGAATCAAAGGCGTCGCACATGGTGATGGTGTCGCAGGAGGCGTTTTTCGGCTCGGACAGGGTGTAGCAGAACCCCCGGAATTCCGAATCGGTCAGCGGGCGTTGGGCGCATCCGGCGCAACACACCGCCACCAGGCACAGGCTGCACAGTAGAAATTTCATGGCCGTATCTCCCTTCGCATGCTCTTGTTCCCGTGGCGATGGGCGCGCCCGGGGTCGCCGTATGGGAAAGGACGACATCCATGACATTATACCCGAGGGGGCGAACTTGGGAAGAGGGCCTTGCCCCGGTTGTCCGTTACGGCTAGGGAAAGTCTCCATGTCCGTTTCTAAGGTTTGCGACCTCGACGCCGCGATGCGGGCGGCCGTGCATGAAAAATACACCCGCATGGCCCGACGCGGGCGGTTCCATTTCCATTATCCTTCGGGTCGGGCCGGCTTGGCCGGCCTGGACTACGGTCCGGCCGAGCTGGTCGACGGCTTGCCCGGGGCCTGCGCCATGGGATTTTGCGGCGTGGGCAATGCCCTGGGCCTGGGCGACATCGCCCCGGGAGAGCGCGTGTGCGACGCGGGCTGCGGCACCGGTACCGAGACGCTGCTTGCCGCCGGCCGGGTCGGGCCGAGCGGCCGGGTGGTGGGATTCGATCTCGTGCCGGCGGTGCTCGACTTGGCCAGGCAGGGCTGTTGCCGGGCCGGGACCGGAAACCTGGATTTCGTGCAGGCCGATGTGCTGGCCGTTCCCCTCGCCTCCGGCGAGTTCGACGTGGTCCTGTCCAACGGCGTGTTGCACATGATCGCGGACAAAGGGCGGGCGCTGGCCGAGATTTTCCGGCTGCTGCGGCCGGGCGGCCGGTTCCAGGTGGCCGACCTGACCCTGCTCGCAGGTTCCGACGGGTGGTGTCGTCCGAACGAAGCCACCTTTTTCCAGTGACAGGGCGGCGCTGTTCCGGGAACGGTGTTCCTGGAGATGTTGGAAGCGGCGGGCTTTACGGCGTGCGTTTCACTGGGGCGGACCGGGTACATGGGGACCAGCGTCACGGGCGGGGAGCTTTTTTTTGCGCGCAAGCCGGGTCCGGTTGCGGCCGCGTGCACCGGCAATAAAAATAAAGTATAATATTTCAATATATTGTCAGTTATCTTTCGGTTGGTCCGGCGCGGAGGGTGGGAGCGAACGGGAAATGGGTGCGTTTCCGTACAAAACCTTATACCAGCCGAACCGGGATTGGCGGGCGAAGTAAAATTTTTTGTACGGTTTTCCTGTCTCATAAAGTGAAACAACACCGTTTAACTTTTTTAACTTATTAAAATAGATGGATAAAAAAATAATACTCAGGCCAGGACCGGTTTGGCCCGCCGCTTGCTAAATAAAAATTAACCTTCCTCCAAGAACAGATTTCGGAAAGGGACTTTCGGGATGGCGACCTGAAAGTCCCTTTTCATTTGGGCGACCCAACCAGAGCCCAGCACGTTTTCTGCACAACATTCCCTTCCCCTGATTTTGCCGCGCAATCGGCGCAAACCCTGGCGGGTTTCCGAAGGGCCGCGCCCTTTGGCCGCCGGAGGCGTTTGTTCCCGCCCCCTTTTGCCACGCGCCCCAAACGCAAAAGCGCGCCCCGGAAGGCGCGCTTTGACGAACGGTCGCGTTCAAATAATTTTACCGGGAGGCCTTGGCCCAGGAATCCTTGAGGGCGACCGAGCGGTTGAACACCGGCTTGGCCGGCGTGGAGTCCGGGTCCAGGCAGAAGTAGCCCAGCCGCTCGAACTGGACCCGTTCCCCGACCGGGAAATCGGCCAGACTCGGCTCGATCAGGGCGTCCGGAATGATCTCCAGGGAATCCGGGTTGAGCCAGTCCTTGAAATCGCCTTTGCCCTCGGACGGGTTTTCCTTGGTGAACAGGCGGTCGTAGAGCCGCACTTCGGCGGGCTTGGCGTGGGCGGCCGAAACCCAGTGCAGCGTGCCCTTGACCTTGCGGCCGTCGGACGACCAGCCGCCCTTGGTGGCCGGATCGTGGGTGCAACGCAGTTCGGTCACTTCGCCCGTGGCCGGGTCGCGCACGACCCCGGTGCAGGTGACGTAATAGGCGTAGCGCAGCCGCACCTCGGCCCCGGGGGCGAGACGGAACCATTTTTTCGGCGGATTTTCCTGGAAATCGTCGCGTTCGATGTAAAGCTCCCGGGAAAAGGGCACCTTGCGCGAGCCCAGGGACGCGTCCTCGGGGTGGTAGGGGAAGTCGATCTCCTCCACCTGGCCCTCGGGATAGTTCTCGATGATGACCTTGAGCGGCCGCAGCACGGCCATGACCCGCTTGGCCCGGCGGTTCAGGTCTTCGCGCAGGCAGTGTTCGAGCAGGGCCATGTCCACCATGTTCTCGGCCTTGGAAATGCCGATGCGCTCGCAAAAGTCGCGGATGGCCTCGGGTGTGTAGCCCCGTCGCCGGATGCCGCTTAAGGTCGGCAGGCGCGGGTCGTCCCAGCCGGAAACGACCTTTTCCGTCACGAGCTGGATGAGCTTGCGCTTGCTGAGCACCGTATAGGACAGGTTCAGGCGCGCGAATTCGATCTGCTGGGGATGGCCCGGCACGGGCAGGTTGTCGAGGACCCAGTCGTACAGCGGCCGGTTGTTCTCGAATTCCAGCGAGCAGATGGAATGGGTGATGCCTTCCAGGGCGTCGGAAATGCAGTGGGTGTAATCGTACATGGGATAGATGCACCAGGCGTCGCCCGTGCGGTGGTGCTCCACATGCTTGATGCGGTAGAGCACCGGGTCGCGCAGGACCACGTTGGGGCTTTTCATGTCGATTTTCGCCCGCAGCACCTTGGCTCCGTCCGGAAACTCGCCGGCGCGCATGCGGCGAAACAGGTCCAGGTTCTCGGCCGGGGTGCGGCCGCGACAGGGACTGTCCGTGCCCGGTTCGGTCAGCGTGCCCCGATTGGCCCGGATTTCCTCCTGGGACTGGTCGTCCACATAGGCCAAGCCCTTCTCGATGAGCTGCTCGGCAAAGGCGTAGAGCTTGCCGAAATAGTTGGAGGCGTAAAAGCAGCGGTCCTCCCAGTCGAAGCCGAGCCAACGCACGTCCGCCTGGATGGCGTCGACATATTCCACCTCTTCCTTGGCCGGATTGGTGTCGTCGAAGCGCAGGTTGCACTGGCCGCCGAATTCCTTGGCCAGGCCGAAATTGAGGCAGATGGACTTGGCGTGGCCGATGTGGAGGTAGCCGTTGGGCTCGGGCGGAAAGCGGGTATGGACCCGGCCGCCCCATTTGCCGGTGCGGTTGTCCTCGTCGACGATCTGGCGGATGAAATCCCGGGCCGGGCCGGGCCCGGTCGGCGTGGTAACGGTGGCATCGTGTGCGGCCATGGGAAAGTCCTTGTGAGCGGGATTGGCGCGGCCGGAGGGCGCCGCAAGCAATCGCGTAAAATAGGCCATTCCCGCAGGCGGGTCAAACAGCGACAGGTCCCGATTCTGTCTGCCAGGGCGACAAGAATGTGTTTCTCTTGCCAAAAATGTCTGAAATGTTTTTGCGTCCATTCCGATGAATGCCGTTATTTCAATGGATTGACATTTTGGAATTGATATTGCTACCACCAGGGCGCCACATCTTCGCGAGGCGGTGCCATGACGTTCCCTCCAGCTGACCTGCCCGATGACGTGTACCGGCGGATTTTCCTGTGCTCCCCCAACGCGGCCGTATTGCGCGACGCCGACGGCATGGTCCTGGCCGTGAACACCGCCTTTGAGGCGCTGTTCGGCCTGGAGGCGACGGATGTCGTCGGAGCCGATTTGCGCACTGTCCTGCAACCGGTCGGCGACAACGACACGGATGTGCCGTGGAGCCTTTCCGGGGCGGCCTTTTTGCGGGAAACCCGCTGGCAGGCCGTGGGCGGTGTGGCCCTGGATGTCACCGTGTCCCAGTTTCCGGTTGGGGCCGTGGACGGCAGGGCCGTGTCCTGTGTCATTTTTCGCGATATTTCCACCCGCCGCCGGGCCGAGGAGCAGTTGCGGGCGGCCGAACGCAAGTACCGCTCCATCTTCGAAAACGCCGTGGAAGGTATTTTTCAGACCACGCCCCAGGGCCGCTACCTGGAGGTCAACCGGACCCTGGCCCGTATCTACGGTTTCCAGACCGTCGCGGAAATGGTCGAGCATTTCCGGGACATCAAAAAACAGCTCTATGTCGATCCCACCCGTCGTGACGATTTCGTGCGGGAGCTCGCCGCCCGGGACGAGGTCCACAATTTCGAATCCCAGATCCGTAAAAAGGACGGGAGCATCATCTGGATCTCGGAAAATGCCCGGGTGGTGCGCGATGCCCGGGGCGCGGCGGAATACTACGAAGGCACGGTGGTGGACATCACCGCCCGCAAGCGGGCCGAGGCCGAACTCGCCACCCAGCGGGCCTACTTCTCGCAACTTTTCGCCAATTCCCCCCAGGCCATTTCCCTCATCGACATGCACCGCAACATCGTGGACGCCAACCAGGGGTTTGAGGAGCTTTTCGGCTACCGGGTCGAAGACCTCAAGGGCTTCGGCATGCGGGATTTCATCGTGCCGGACGCGCTCATGACCGAGTGCGAGAACCTGCGCGTGGCCATCCTCACGGGCAAATCCGTGGTGCGCGAGACCGTGCGCCACCACAAGGACGGCCGGGGCATTCCGGTGTCCCTGATCGGCTTCCCCATCGAGATCGGCGGCGAGATTCAGGGGATCGTCTACATTTACCAGGATATTTCCGAGCGTAAGGCCTTCGAGGAACAGATCACCCATCAGGCCTTCCACGACGCGCTGACCGGGCTGCCGAACCGCAGCCTGTTCGCAGACCGCCTGGACCGGGCGCTCACCCGGGCCAAACGGCGCGGCGATGCCCAATATGCCGTGCTCATGATCGATCTCGACAAATTCAAGGGCATAAACGACACCCTGGGCCATATGGCCGGCGACGCCCTGCTCAAGGAAGTGGCCAGGCGACTCAGTTCCTGCGTGCGCTCCATGGACACCGTGGCCCGCCTGGGCGGGGACGAATTCGCCATCATCCTGGAGGAGCTGCGGGCCAAAAAGGAAGTCATGGCCGTGGTCGAGCGCATCGGCACCGCCCTTGGCAAGCCCCTCAACCTGTGCGGCACCACCGTGACCGTGGCCGCGAGCATCGGCATCGTGCTGCGCACCCGGGAATACGCCTCGGCCGAGGATATTTTGCGCGACGCCGATATCGCCATGTACCGGGCCAAGGAACAGGGGCGCGGGGCCATGATCTTCGACCGGCGCATGCACCAGGAGATCCTCGACACCATGAGCCTGGAGTCAGAACTGCGCCAGGCCCTTTCCCGCGGCGAGCTCTTTTTGCACTACCAGCCCATCGTGTCGGTCCACGACGGCCACATCGAGGGGTTCGAGGCCCTGGTGCGCTGGGACCATCCCATTCGGGGCATCGTGCCCCCGGCCCGGTTCATTCCCCTGGCCGAGGAGACCGGCCTTATCCTGCCGCTGGGGAGGTTCGTCATCAGCGAGGCGTGCCGCCAGTTGCGCGACTGGCAGCGGGACATGCCCGAAGCGGCCGGACTCTCCGTCAGCGTCAATGTCTCCTGCCGTCAGTTCGTCAAGGACGGGCTCGTCGAACACGTGGCCGCGGTCCTGGCCGAGACCGGCCTCGATCCGGCCGGGCTCAAACTCGAAATCACCGAATCCGTGCTCATGCACGATCCCCGGCATACCGCCCTGGAGCTCACCCGCCTCAAGGCGCTCGGTGTCAAGATCGCCATCGACGACTTCGGTACGGGCTATTCCTCCCTGTCCTATCTGCGCCAACTCCCCATCGACCACCTGAAGATCGACCGCTCGTTTATCAGCGGTGGGGCCGACGACGGGGAAAGCCAGGAGATCGTCAAATCCATCATCTCCCTGGCCCGCAGCCTGGGGCTCACCGTGGTGGCCGAGGGCGTGGAACGGGCCGACCAGCTCGAACGCCTGCGCCGGGCCGACTGCGACAAGGCCCAGGGCTTCATGTTCTCCCGGCCCGTGGACCGGGAAAGCGCCGCCCGGCTCATCCGCGAACGCCCGCGCTGATTTCTGCTGCCGCTGCTGGGTAAGGCGGTGCGGGAGACGCCCCCGGCGGCCAAAGGGCGCGGCCCTTTGGAATTTTTTCTTTTCTTGAGGTTCCTGTGCTGGCAAGCCGTGGCAAGGAGCCCCCTGTCGCTACAGGGGGTGAAAATTTTTCCACTCGCGTAACCGAATGCTCGATTTTAGCGTCATTACAGTGATAGTGCAAAATGTGCAGTGCCGGAAGATGACGGGGCCAGTTTTTGGAAGTTACAGAATTACGCGACATCATTGTGTGTGTGACGAGAAATTTTCCAGATATATTATTTTTCCTTTTGCAAAGGTTGTAATGTAATTTTTTGTTGCTTCCCTTCTAATCTTCCGGAGACTTCAGCCGATAAGAAGATCAAGACAAGGAGTTGCAACCATGAGCATGATCGATTCAAGCCTCGGAATCTACTCCGATAATTCCCTGGCCAACACGAGCTCCACCGGGACGAAATTATCCGTATCCGGCGGTGGTTCGGGGTCCTCTTCGAGCGCGTCGGGGGATAGCGTGTCCCTGTCCGACGAGGCCTTGAGCCTGTCCTATTCCCTGAGCTCCGATGCCTCGGCCGTCAGCAATGCCAACGCCGCCGCCACGGCCGCCCTCCTTGGGACCACGTCGGCGACCGGCACGACCACGACCTCAGGCTCTGCCTCGACGAGCTCCACGACTGCGGAAACGACCTCCGACACCACGGAAGCCGGTACCGCCTCCTCCACGTCAACGGCCACCGCCTCCACGTCCCAGACGGCCACGGCCAGCGCCGGCGGTTCTGGCGGAAGCGGCGCATCCGGAAGTTCGAGTTCCAGTGATGACGACGACGAGGACAGCAGCACCGACACCGTGGACAATTTGAAGAAGCAGATCCAGCAAGTTCAACAGCAGATCAAGGACCTCGAGAACCAGAGCCTGTCCGAGGAGGAGAAAAAGGCCAAGAAGCAGACCCTGGAAAGCCAGCTGTCCCAGTTGCAGACGGAATACCTCCAGGCGCTGGAAGAACAGAATTCGTCGAGCTCGTCTGATTCCAGCACTGAAAACGGCAATACCTCAACCACTGCCTATGGCGCGGCCGGTTGATGCGAGGACGGTGGGGAGCAAAGCCGCCTGGCAGCGCAGGGCGTTTTTTTCGAGGGGGCGGCGCGGCGGATGTCCCCGACTCCCGGGGGGCGGTTCCTGATCCGCCGGTTCGAAGCGTCTGAACGCCCTGCCGTTTTCTGTGTTTCCTGAGGACAAGGAGACCAGGGTTTCGTTCTGGAAATATTTGTTGTTGCATTAAGTTGCGCCGGCTCCCTGCCGATAACCCCACAAAGGTACAGGCAGGTGCGCCATGGACACTCTTCTCGTTGTTTCCGGCTCCGCCCTGAGCGGTCTGGCTTACGGATCGTCCGCGAGGGACCGCGCGCAAAACACCGGATCGGACACGATCGGTTCGCTTGCCGGCGATAACGTGACCTTTTCCGATGAGGCCCTGTCCCTGGCACAGTCCATGACTCCGGCCAGTAACGCGGCCATGGCCAGTAACGTGGCCTTGATCGGGAACACGGCTGGAGCCGGCAATGCGGCCGTGGCCAGCAACGCCGGTACGGACCTCGGGGCCCACGGTCTTGGCCTCGGCGTTTCCGACGGGAGTGGTGGCAGTGGGGCGTCCAAGGACCTGGAAAGCCTCAAGGACATGATCGAAAACATCAAGGAACAGATAAGTACCGTCAAACAAAGTGGAGAAAGCAAGAAGGAAAAGGAGGCCAAGCTGGTCAACCTGCGCGACGAACTGGCCAGGGCCCAGCGGGAATACCAGAAGGCCGTGTTGGATGGTGCGGCCGGCATTCCCCGGGTTCAGGGGACCCGGGCTGAGGGCATGGGCTCCAGTCTCACCTGAGCCGCCCAGGCCTGCCGTCCTTCCTGTGGTTCGGGATGGGGTTCGGGGGCAAACCTGGCTGTCACGCTGGTTGACAAGGACACCGGCCAGGCATAAAGGCTTTTTCAAACCAAGGAACCTTTTGAGGAAACGATGGACGAGCCGTACAGTAGTTGCCTGACAATACAGGAATTTTTGCAGTTTCTTTTCAGATAAGCCTCCTGTCTCAAGGCCGCCGCTAGGCGCGCCCCTCCCGCACGGGAATCGGGCCGCTCCCCGTCGACGCCCGCCAGGCAGGCGGCGATAAGGGAGGCGCCCGATGTATCCATCCTGCATCCGGTTCGAGCATGTCGCCTCGCGACTCCTGTCGCGCGCATGCGGTCGTCTGACCGTTGCGCGGTTGTTCCCCTGTTCCAGACGGCTGTGCGCCTCCACGGCCCAGGAACCTCCCTCAGCAAGCCCCCTGCCTTTTTCGTAAGGTCCTTGCGCGACTCGATCGCGCGTTTGCGGCAAGATAATGCAATATGGCCGCGTCGACCGGTCCGGTGCCGGCGGCGCAGGCTGGCATGGATTGCTTGGCATGGGCTTCGGGCCTGCCGGCGATCCGTACCAGGGGAGGCTTGCCATGAGTGAAATGTATGTGAGCGCCGTGCTCGGCCGTCCGGTCATCGATCCGTCCGGGGCCACCATGGGCCGGCTGTGCGATCTGCGCCTGGCGCCGGGGGATGTGTTGCCCTCGGTTTCAGGCCTCTATGTCCGGAAGGGCAAGGCCGAACGCTATGTGCCCTGGCGGGCGGTCAATCTCTTTACGCCGGTGGTGGTCTCGGCCAGCCCCGACAGCGCCGGTCCGGCCGAGGACGTGGCCGAGGCCGGTGCCATCCGGCTCAAGCGCGACGTGCTTGACCGCCAGATCGTGGATGTGGACGGGGCCAAGGTGGTGCGGGTCAACGACCTCAAACTGCGTCCCGTGGGCTCGAACCTGCTGGTCGAGGCGGCCGACGTGGGTCTGCGCGGCCTGGTCCGGCGCCTGGGCCAACTGAGATTCTGGGATTGGCTGGCCAAACTGTTCGGGCCGGGGCTGCCCAGCCGGGAAATCGACTGGCGGTTCGTGGCGCCGCTCGATAAAAACGCCGATCGCCTCACCCTGACCGTGGCCCGGGAACGGCTTACCGACATGCACCCGGCCGATATCGCCGATATCCTTTCCCAGGTCCCCCACAAGGAGGTCGGCACCGTGATCGGGTCCCTGGACCCGGAGACCGTGGGCGAGGCCATCGGCGAGCTCGATCCGGAACTCGGCGGCCGGATGCTGAGCCAACTCGACAGCGAGAAAGCTTCCGACATCCTGGAGGAAATGGAGCCTCACGAGGCCGCCGACCTGCTCGGCGACCTGCCCGAGGAAAAAGCCCGGGAGCTGCTCGGGCTCATGGACGCCGAGGACGCGGGCATGGTCCAGGAACTCCTCGAACACGAGGAGGATACCGCCGGCGGTCTCATGAACAACCTGTTCGCCTCGGTGCCTCCGGCCATGACCGCCGAGGAGGCCATAAGCTACCTGCGTCTGGTCGGGGCCGAGGTCGACAACATCTACTACGTCTACGTCATCCGGGGCGACGAGACCCCCCTTGGCGTGGTCACCCTCAAACGCCTGCTCCTGTCGCCGCCCAAGACCCCGGTGGCCGAGATCATGACCGTGGGCCTCAAGGCCGTGTCCGTGGACGATGACCCGGACAAGGTCATGGAGCTCATTGCCAAGTACAACCTGCTGGCCGTGCCCGTGCTCGATGCCGCGGGTCACATGGCCGGCATCGTGCCGGCCGATGACGTGCTTGAGCTGTATTTGCCCGAATCGATCACCAGAAAGCGCTTTGCCGCCCATTAAGATCCGACGCGAGGCTTCCATGACCGCCTTTTCCCAGACCGCTCCGGTCAAGCGCTTTTCCTGGCGCAATCTGCTCATGTTCCTGGCCGTGCTCGGGCCGGGCATCATCACCGCCAACGTGGACAACGACGCCGGCGGCATCACCACCTATTCCCTGGTCGGCGCCCGCTACGGCTATTCCCTGCTGTGGATGCTCCTTCCCACCACCATCTCCCTGGTGGTGGTCCAGGAGATGTGCGCCCGCATGGGTGCGGTCACGGGCAAGGGACTGTCCGACCTCATCCGGGAGTCCTTTGGTCTGCGCACCACTTTTTACATCATGATCGCGCTGTTTCTCACCAACCTCGGCAACACCATCTCCGAATTCGCCGGCATCGCCGCCGGCATGGAGATTTTCGGCGTATCGCGGTTCGTGTCCGTGCCGGTGGCGGCGGTGCTTGTGTGGCTGCTCATCGTCAAGGGCTCGTACCGGATCGTGGAGAGGGTGTTCCTGGTCGCCTGCGTGGTCTACCTGGCCTATCCTCTGGCTGCGCTTACGGCCGACGTGCCCTGGGGCGAGGTGGCCCGGGCCTCGGTCACGCCGACCTTCAAGGCCGACGGCGGCTTTCTGGCCATGATGATCGGCCTGGTCGGCACCACCATTGCCCCCTGGATGCAGTTCTACCAGCAGGCGGCCGTGGTGGAGAAGGGTATCACCGCCGACAAGTACGGCTACACCCGTCTGGACGTGATCGTGGGCTGCGTGTTCGCCGTGGCCGTGGCCCTTTTTATCGTGGTGGCTTGCGCGGCCAGCATTTTCCGCCAGGGCTTGCCTGTCGAGACCGCGGCCGACGCCGCCTTGGCCTTGCGGCCCCTGGTCGGGCAGTACGCCTCGGCGCTGTTCGCGGTCGGGTTGATCAACGCTTCGCTGTTCGCGGCCGGGGTGCTGCCTTTGTCCACGGCCTACTACATCTGCGAGGCCATGGGCTGGGAACTCGGCATCGACAAGGACTTCCGCAAGGCGCCGGAGTTTTTCTGGCTGTTCACCATCAGCGTGGTGGTCGGGGCGCTGACCATCCTGGTGCCGGACATACCGCTTCTGGCCGTGATGTACGTCTCCCAGGTCGTCAACGGGGTGGTACTGCCGTTCGTGCTTATCTGCATGCTGCTTTTAATCAACGACAAGCGGCTCATGGGCCGCTATGTCAACGGGCCGGTATTCAATGCCGTGGCCTGGGTGACCGTGGTCGTGTTGATCGGATTGACGGGGCTCATGACCGTGGACACGGTCTGGCCAGGCAGCATCGGCCGGTTGCTTTCCGTGTTCGTCACCGCATAAAACCGGCTCGCCCCGGGAGTCCGGGGTGAAGGCGGGCGTTGGTCGCCCGGGGGTGGGCGGCAGCGGGCGCGCGCTAGGCGGCCAGGCTGTCGATGGCCGTCAGCAGCGAACCGAACGACGACAAGCTGAAGATGATGAGCACCTCGCCCTCGATCAGATGGTCACGCATGCTGAACTGGGTGCGGGCGACCAGGATCATGCCGTTGCCCGCGCCTACGATGCGGGCGATGTCGGCCTCGACGAAATCCGGGGCCGAATAGCGCAGGGGCTCCTTGAGGATGTTGGCGATGGAGCCCATGACCCCGTTGAGTACGATATTGCCCACTTCCTGGAGGGTGCCGGCGCGCATCTGGTCGTTTTCGGGCACAGCCTCCCGGCCGAGCACCACCGAAACCAGCTTGGACGCGGACTCGGGCGGGAAAATCAGGGCGCTCACCCCGGCGAATTCGCCGGAAAAGGACAGTTGCACGGCTGAAAACACGGTGCTCGGCCTGGTGGCGTAGAGCGCGGTCAGTTCGGATTGGGAGAGCACGCGCAGCACCGGCACCTGCAACTGGATGTGCGTGTTGACCATCTGGTTGAGCATGCCGGCGGCCCGGCCCACGCCGATGTTGATCAGCTCCTGCAGGATGTCCAGCTGCAGGGCGGAAAGCTGCTTCATGGCGTCGCCGTTGCTGAAGGGGGTCATAAAAGCGCCTGTAAGGCCTGCGTCAAGGCTTGCGGGTCCACGGGTTTGTTCAGGAAACCGATGGCGCCGAGTTCCAGGCACCGAGCCCGGGTGGTCTGCTGGATGTCGGCCGTTACCACCACGACGCGGATGTCGGGCAGTTCCTTGGACAAAATTTCCATCACGGCCAGCCCGCCCGGATCAGGCATGTTGAGGTCGAGCAGCACGACCCTGGGCCGCTGCATGCGGGCCTGGGTCAGGCATTCGTTGCCGTCCTTGGCCTCGATGACTTCGAACCCGACCTCCTGGGCCACCTTGGCGGCCTGGAAACGCTGAAACATGGAGTCGTCGGCGATCAGTAACGTGGGCATGTCGGATAACCTCCGCCAAGACGCAGGCCGAGCCTGCGGGGGTGTGGGTCTCTTGGCATTCGCGGCCGGGGGCGTCAAGAGTCTGATGGAGCCGCGCGACACTCCTGGAGCGCGGCCTGGACTGCGGCGAAACCGGTCCTGAGTCGGGCGAGCAGAATACCGGCCTGCTCGGTGTCTCCCTGCTTGGCCGCGTGCTCCAGTTGGATGGCCAATTCCCGGCACTCGGCCGCGCCGATGGCGGCCGTGGTGGACTTGAGGGTGTGGGCGTTGATGGCCAGGGTGTCCAGGTCGCCTGCGGTCAGGGCCTTTTCGGCCTCGCCCACCCGATTTTGAAATTCACACAGGGAAATGGCCAGGATGGGCTCGAAGGTTGCATGGTCAAGGCCCATGCGCTGCATGGCCCAGTGGAGGTCCAGGATGCCGCATGGGCCGGGATCGGACGTTTTTGCGGCCGGTGCGGCCGCAGGCGCTGGGGCTTCTCCGGCCGGCTGGCGGCTGGCCGTGAGCCGGGCGATGGTGCCGGCCAGTTCGTCCAGATTGACGGGCTTGCTGACGTAGTCGTTCATGCCGGCGGCGGCGCAATCCTGGCGCACTTCGGTCGAAACATGGGCGGTCACGGCCACGATGGGGATATTGGGATCACGCACGGATTGTCCTTCCCGGCCGCCGGAACGGATAAGGCGGGCGGCGGTCAGGCCATCCATGGTCGGCATCTCGATGTCCATGAGCACGAGGTCGAAGGGTTCGGCGGCCAGCAGGTGCAACGCCTCCTCGCCGGTGGCGGCCGGGATGGGCACATGACCGAGCTTGTTGAGATGGATGGACATGAGTTTGGTGTTGACCGGATTGTCCTCGGCCACCAATACCCGCAGGGCCCGGCTGGTGGCGAGGGGCTGGTGGGGAGCGGCGCGGCTGCTGACCTCGCGCCCCGGCGCGAAGGGCGCGGTAAAGGTGAAGCGGCTGCCCTGACCGAGCGTGGATTCGACCCGGATGTCCCCGCCCATGAGGCTGGCCAGCTCCCGGCTGATGGCCAAGCCCAGACCCGTGCCGCCGAATTTGCGCGAGCTGGCGGTGTTGGCCTGGCGGAAACTTTCAAAAATGACGTCGAGCATCTCTGGCGGAATGCCGATGCCCGTGTCCGAAACCTCGAAGCTCAAGCGGGGCAGACCGCCCGACGGCTGATGTACCTGGGTCAGGCGAACCCGCACCCCGCCGGTTTCGGTGAACTTCAGGGCATTGCCCACGAGATTGACCAGGATCTGCCGCACCTTGCCGGGATCGCCCCGGACAACCCGGGGCACGTCCTCCGCGATGGAAGCGTCGAGGAACAGCCCCTTGCCCGCCGCCACCACGCCCAGGGTCTTGACCGCGGCCCGGGTCAGGTCGTGGAGGTCGAAATCCACGACCTCCAGGATCATCTGCTGGGCCTCGATCTTGGAAAAATCCAGGATGCCGTTGAGGATGCCGAGGAGTTGGCGGGCCGAGTCGCGCACCGTGTCCAGGTAGTCGCGCTGCTCCTCCGAAAGCGGCGTGCGCAAGGTCACCTCGGTCATGCCCAGAATGGCGTTCATGGGTGTGCGGATCTCGTGGCTCATACTGGCCAAAAAACGGCTCTTGGCCTGGTTGGCTCGGTCCGCCTCCTCCTTGGCCGCCCGCAAGGCGTCGAGGTTGCGCTTGCGTTCGACGCCGAGAGCCAACTGTTCGGCCACCGACAGCAGGAGATCGGCATCTTTTTTGCCGAAGCGTCCGGCATCGGTGAAATGCATGACCGCCATGACCCCCAGGACTTCCTGGCGGACCCGGATGGGCACGCCCAGCCAGACCTCGGGGTCGAGCCCCGGACACGTGAGGCCGGTCAGACGCATGCCGCGCCGGGTGACAAGCAGGGGATGGGCCGTGCGCATGACCTCGAGCACCACGTTTTTGCCGGAAAAATCGTTGAAATTGTCCCGGTTCAGCGGCGGAATGCGCGCGGCAAGGTCCGTAATGGGCGCCGGAGGCGCGTAGTGGCTGCCGGCCCAATAGACGAAATCCAGCCGGTCGGCCTCGCGGTCGGCCAGGGCGATGAAAAAGTCCCGGGCATCGAGGGCCTCGCCGAGGATGTTATGGATGGAGCGGTACAGCCGGGTCATGTCCTCTTCCGAAGCCATGGCGCTCGAAATCCGGTAGAGGATGGAGGTGGTCTTCTCGCTTTCCCGCAGTTCCTGCTCGGTCACCTCGGCCTCGGTCACATCGCGGATGGTGACGACCACGTTGCGTTCGCCGGCCGCTTCGTCGATCCAGGGCGCGCAGCAGACCTGATAGACCCGGCCGCCGAGGATCTCAGGCTCGCGCCACTGCTCGCACAGCATCCGTTCACCTTCCAGACAGCGCTCGAAAACGGGTTGCAACAGGCCCGCGAAACGCTCCTCTCCCATGACCGAGGCCACATGGCAGCCCTCGATTTCGTGGCGCGGCTTGCCGAACACCGTGGTATAGGCCTGGTTGACCAGCAGATAGTGGTACCGGGCATCCACCAGGGCCACGAGATCGTTGGTGGAGGCCAGGATGCGCTCGGCCCGGCGCAGCCTCTTGTCCCGGTCGCCGTGGTCCACGACTTCCTGGACAAACCCTTCGTGATAGAGGGGCGCATCAGGGGGGGCCACCACCCGGACGGTGCGTTGCGTGGTCTGGATCGCACCGTCGCGGCAGCGCATATCGGCCCGAAAGTGCAAGGCCTCGCCCTGGGTGTCGAGCAGTGACCGAAGCGCGGCACTTTGCGAGGGGTCGAGATAGAGCTGGTGGCCGATGTCGGTCACGTCGTGGCGCAGGCTGTCCGGATCGTCGTAGCCGTAAAGACGGGCCAGGGATTGGTTGGCGTCCAGGAAGGTCCCCTCGGGCGTGGCCAGGAAAATACCCACGGGCGCATTGCGAAACACATGGCGATAGCGGGCTTCCCGTTGAGCCAGATCCGCCTTTTCCCGGCGCAGGCGCGCCAGGGTGCGCTCGATGCGGGCCGTGCGCTCGCGCACCCGGCGGTCGATCAGGGCCGCTTCGCCGCGCACCACCCGTTCCAGGCGCAGCGGTTCGGACACGTCGGTGAGGGCGCCCAGGACCCAGGCCCGCTTGTCCGGCGTAGTGCGAACCCTTTCCAGCGTCAGACAGGCTTGGCGCGTTTCCCCATCCCGGCGTCGGAAGGTCACGTTCAGGCTTTGGCGGTCCCCGGCCCGGTGCAACGCGGACAGCGCCTCGCGCACACGCGGTCCGGCCTCGGTGAAGACCTCGTGGAGAAAACCGTCCAGCGCCCGTTGCCTGGCTGGCCCGCTTAGCCCGAGCAACCGGCGCAGGGAAACGGATTCGCTCACCTGGTCCGTTTCGGGAATCCAGGTGAAAAAGCCCAGACGCGCATTGGCCTTGGCCTTGACCGCAGCCGCGTCCTCCGCGGGCGGGTCCGCTACCGGGAACAGAAACAGCATGGCTGGTTCCACGGC
>JAWRKJ010000252.1:0-19789 GCA_040307025.1 Desulfovibrionaceae bacterium
GCGGCCGCCACACCCCGTTTTTCACCGGCTATCGTCCCCAGTTTTATTTCCGCACCACGGACATCACCGGCGTGGTGACCCTGGCCGAGGGTGTGGAAATGGTCATGCCCGGTGACAACGCCACCTTCAACGTGGAACTGAACGCCCCCATCGCCATGGAAAAGGGCCTGCGCTTCGCCATCCGCGAAGGCGGCCGGACCGTCGGCGCCGGCGTGGTCTCGGAGATTGTGGAGTAATATCATGGTTTCCATGCAAAACGATCGTATTCGTATCAAACTCAAGGCCTACGACTACCGCATCCTGGACAAAGCGGTGGCCGAAATCGTGGATACCGCTCGCAACACGGGTGCCGGCGTGGCCGGGCCCATTCCGCTGCCCACGGACATCCATAAGGTGACGGTCAACCGCTCCGTGCACGTGGACAAGAAGTCCCGTGAACAGTTCGAGATGCGGGTTCATAAACGTCTTTTGGACATCATGGAGCCCACGCAGCAGACGGTGGACGCGCTCGGGAAACTGAGCCTGCCGGCCGGCGTCGACGTGGAAATCAAGCTCTAAGAAGGGAAGGGTGGTCATGACTGCCACGCTCGGTATACTCGGTCGGAAACTGGGGATGACCCGGATTTTCGGCGACGACGGTTCGGTCATCCCGGTCACGGTCATCCAGGCCGGTCCCTGCCCCGTGACGCAGGTCAAGACCGCGGACAAGGACGGCTACAACGCCATGCAGCTCGGGTTCGACCAGATCCCGGAACGCAAGGTCAACAAGCCCGAGAAGGGGCACCAGGACAAGGCCGGTCGCGGCTACTTCCGGGTGCTGCGTGAGATCCGCCTCGACGGACCTTCCGCCTTCGAACAGGGTATGGACGTCACGGTGGACATCTTTGCCGCCGGCGAGACGGTCAAGGTGACCGGCACGTCCATCGGTAAAGGTTTTGCCGGCGTCATGAAGCGCTGGAACTTCGCCGGCCTCAAAAAGACCCACGGTACCGAAAAGGCCCACCGCTCCGGCGGTTCCGTCGGTAACAACACCGAACCGGGCAAGGTCATGAAGGGCAAGAAGATGGCCGGTCACATGGGCGCCCGCACCGTCACCATGATGGGCATCCAGGTGGTGGACGTCCGCCCCGAATTGAACTTGATCCTGGTCAAGGGCCAGGTGCCCGGGCCGCGCAATGGCGTGGTCATGGTGCGCAAGCAGGGATAACGGAACAACACCATGGCAAGCGTGAAACTTTTTGACCAGGCAAGACAGGAAATCGGCGCTGTCGAACTGTCTCCCGAGGTCTTTGAGGTCGAGGTGCAACCCGAACTGCTCCATCTGGTGGTTCGGGCCCAGCTGGCCGCCAAGCGCGCCGGCACCCACAGTGTCAAAACCCGCTCCACCGTGCGTGGCGGCGGTCGCAAGCCCTGGCGCCAGAAAGGCACCGGTCGGGCGCGGGCCGGTTCCACGCGCTCTCCCTTGTGGCGGGGCGGTGCCGTTGTCCACGGTCCGGAACCGCGGGACTATACCTTCAAGGTCAACCGCAAGGTCCGGCAATTGGCCCTGCGCATGGCCCTGTCCTCCAAGCTCGTCAGCGATTCGCTGGTGCTGGTGGAAGGCCTGAGCGTGCCCGAGATCAAAACCAAGCACATGGTCAAGGTGGCCACGGACTTTGGTTTGAAAAAAGCCTTGATTGTTCTGCCCGCTTCGGATAACAATCTCGAGCTTTCCGCCCGCAATCTTCCCGGCATCAAGGTGGTGCGAGAAGACATGCTCAACGTCTACGACGTTCTGCGGTACGATCAGCTGATCATGCTGAAGGACGCGGCGCTCATGGTTCAGGAGAGGCTCGGTCATGGAATACGCTAACATACTGATTCGGCCGCTGGTTTCCGAAAAGGCCACCATGATCAAGGAAGCCGCCAACCAGGTGGTTTTTTTCGTCCACCCCGAGGCGAACAAGATCGAGATCGCCCGGGCCGTGGAAAAGGCCTTTTCCGTCAAGGTGAGTGCCGTGCGCGTAGTCAAGCGTCGCCCCCTGGTCCGCTCCCGCATGGGCAAGAAAACGGGCCGCATCCCGGGCTACAAGAAGGCCTACGTGACGTTGGCCCAGGGCGATAAAATCGAGTTCTTCGAAGGGGTGTAGACATGTCGATCCGTAAGCTCAAACCGACCTCGGCTGGTCGCCGTTTCCAGACGGTGTCCACCTTCGAGGAGATCACCCGGACGACGCCGGAAAAGTCCCTGGTCGAAGGGCTGCCCCATGCCTCGGGCCGCAACAACAATGGCCGCATCACCTCCCGGCGTCGGGGCGGCGGCAACAAGCGCCTGTATCGTATCATCGATTTCAAGCGCGACAAGTTCGGCGTGCCGGCCAAGGTCTTCTCCGTGGAGTATGACCCCAACCGTAGCGCTCGAATCGCGCTGTTGCATTACGCCGATGGTGAGAAACGTTACATTTTGGCGCCGGTTGGGATTTCGGTCGGCGACCTGATCGCCGCCGGCGACACCGCCGACATCAAGCCGGGCAATGCCTTGCCGCTGAAAAAGATCCCGGTCGGTACCTTGCTGCACAACATCGAGATGCATCCGGGAAAGGGCGGCCAGATCTGCCGCGCTGCCGGCACCTATGCCCAGCTCGTGGCCAAGGAGGGCAAGTACGCCCTGCTGCGCCTGCCGTCCGGCGAAGTGCGCAACATCCTGGCCGCTTGTCTGGCCACAGTGGGCCAGGTCGGCAACGTGATGCACGAAAACGTTTCCATTGGTAAGGCCGGCCGCAACCGCTGGCTCGGCAACCGCCCCAAGGTTCGCGGCGTGGCCATGAACCCGGTTGACCATCCTCTGGGCGGTGGTGAAGGCAAGAGCTCGGGCGGTCGCCATCCGGTGACGCCGTGGGGTAAGCCGACCAAGGGCTACAAAACCCGCAACAAGAAAAAGGCCTCGTCCAAGCTCATCGTCAAACGGCGCGGACAAAAGTAAGAGGAAACGACTATGCCTCGGTCTCTGAAAAAAGGTCCGTTCGTGGACGGGCACCTGGAAAAGAAGGTCTCCTACGCCGTGGAAAACAAGGACCGTCGGGTCATCAAGACTTGGTCCCGGCGTTCCATGATCCTCCCGGAGATGGTGGGCCTGACGTTCGCCGTACACAACGGCAAGAAATTCATTCCGGTCTTTGTTTCCGAGAACATGGTCGGCCACAAGCTCGGTGAATTCGCCCCCACGCGGACCTTCCACGGCCATGCCGCGGACAAGAAAAGCAAAGTGAAAAAGTAGTCGGGGGACCCACCCCGTCGGGACACAGCCATGGAAGCCAAAGCCAAAGCCAAATTCATCCGCGTGTCGCCCCAGAAGGCGAGGCTCGTTGCCGCCAATATCCTTGGCCGTCCGGTCGAGGAGGCCATGAATATTCTGAAGTTTACCCCCAAGAAATCGGCCAAGCTCATCGGGAAGGTGCTGCATTCGGCCGTGGCCAACGCCGAACAGATTTCCGGGGTGGACATCGACAACCTCACGGTCAAACAGGTGATCGTCAATCCCGGGCCGACCTGGAAGCGCATCATGACGCGCTCCATGGGCCGCGCCTTCCGGATCGTCAAGCGCACGAGCCATATCACCGTCGTCGTGGCCGAGAACTAGGAGCGACACAATGGGCCAAAAAGTTCATCCCTACGGATTTCGGCTCGGGTACAACAAGAATTGGCTGTCCCGCTGGTTCTCCAAGAAGGACTACCCCGAGTTCGTCTTCGAGGACAACAAGATTCGCAAATTCGTTAAAAAGAACCTGTATCATGCCGGGATCTCCAAGATCGAGATCGAGCGGGCCGGAGGCAAGATCCGTCTGATCGTGCACACCGCGCGTCCCGGCATTGTCATCGGCCGTAAGGGCACCGAGATCGAAAAGGTGCGCGGCGACCTTAAGCAGCGTTTCGGCCGTGAGTTCACGGTTGAGGTCAACGAGATCCGCCGCCCCGAGATCGACGCCCAGCTGGTGGCCGAGAACATCGCCTTGCAGCTCGAACGTCGGGTGGCCTTCCGCCGGGCCATGAAGCGGACCGTGGGCCTGTCCCGCAAGTTCGGGGCCGAGGGCATCAAGGTCTCCTGCGCCGGCCGGTTGGCCGGGGCCGAGATCGCCCGCTCCGAATGGTACCGGGATGGCCGGGTGCCCCTGCAGACCCTGCGCGCCGACATTGATTACGGGTACGCCATCGCCAAGACTACCTACGGGGTTATCGGCGTCAAGGTTTGGATTTTCAAGGGCGAGATTTTGGATCATGAGGTGGAAGCGTAATGTTGGCTCCAAATAAAACCAAATTCCGCAAGATGCAAAAGGGCCGGTTACGCGGTCCGGCCACCAAGGGCGCCTCCATCGACTTCGGCGACGTGGGCATCAAGGCCATGGAACACGGCAAGCTCACCAGCCAGCAGATCGAGGCCGCCCGTGTCGCCATCATGCGGCACATCAAGCGCGGTGGTAAGGTCTGGATCCGTATCTTCCCGGACCGCGTCATCACTGCCAAGCCGGCCGAAGTCCGTCAAGGTAAAGGAAAGGGCGCTCCGGTGGGTTGGTTCGCTGCGGTCAAACCCGGTCGGATGCTCTACGAAATCAAGGGCGTTGATCTGGAAACGGCCAAGGAAGCGCTTACCCGCGCCATGCACAAGCTGCCGATCAAGACCAAGATCGTGGCCAAGGAGGGCTTCGCGTCATGAAGACCGCCGAACTGCGCGACCTCGATGCCGAGGCTCTGGCCAAGAAGCTGAGCGAGACCCGCGAGGAACTCTTCAAGCTGCGCTTCCAGCATGCCACGGCTCAGCTGGAGAAAACGCATCGTTTGCGCCAGGCCCGCAAGGACATCGCCCGGCTGCTCACCGTGCAAAACGAAAAAAAGCGCGACGCGTAATCGGGGATCGCCATGGAAGAACAGAAAAGCAATCGCCGGGTCCTGACCGGTGTCGTGGTCTCGGACAAGGCTGACAAGACCATCGTGGTCATGGTCGAGACCCTGGTCAAGCATCCGCTGTTTAAAAAGTATATTCGTCGCCGCAACAAGTTCATGGCCCACGATCCGCAAAACGATTGCGGTATCGGCGATACGGTGAGCATCATCGAGCATCGCCCCCTGTCGGCCCGCAAACGGTGGCATCTCGTGAAAATCATGGAAAAAGCGGTCTAGGAGCGCGGTCATGATCCAAGTTGAAACCCAGCTTGACGTGGCGGACAATTCCGGAGCCAAGCGTGTCAGCTGCATCAAGGTGCTCGGTGGCTCCCGCCGCCGTTACGCCACGGTCGGCGACATCATCGTGGTCTCGGTTAAGGACGCCCTGCCCAATTCCAAGGTGAAGAAGGGCGCGGTGATGAAGGCTGTGGTGGTGCGGACGAAAAAGGAAGTGGGACGCGCTGACGGCTCCTACATCAAATTCGATTCCAATTCCGCCGTACTGCTGTCCAACCAGCTAGAACCCGTGGGCACCCGTATCTTCGGACCCGTGGCCCGCGAGTTGCGGCAGAAAAACTTCATGAAAATCGTGTCGCTCGCGCCTGAGGTCCTGTAGGACCCGCCGCTTGTGCCATCGAGGACGCCATGAAAACGTATCGGATTCGAAAAGATGACAAGGTGATGGTCACCGCCGGCAAGGACAAGGGCAAGGTGGGCAAAGTGCTCAAGATTCTGCCCAAGAAAAATGCCGTGTTGGTGGAAAAGGTGAACATGGTCAAGCGCCACACCAAGGCCAATCCTTACGCCAAGACCGCAGGCGGCATTGTCGAAAAGGAATCTCCGCTGGATATTTCCAACGTGGCCCTGTTGTGCGACGCTTGTGCCAAGCCCACTCGGGTCGGCTACAAGTACACCGAAGACGGCAAAAAGGTGCGCTTCTGCAAGAAGTGCAACCACGAAATCGCGTGAGGGAAGAGGAAACGGTATGACCCGCCTGGAAAATATTTATGTTGAGAAGGTAGCCCCGGAGCTTAAAAAGGAGTTCGGGTACACTTCCAGCATGCAAATCCCCCGGCTCTCCTTTGTGTCGCTCAACATGGGTTTGGGCGAAGCGAGCAACAACAATAAGCTCATTGAGGAAGCCGTGGTCGAGCTGACCGCCATCTCTGGACAAAAGGCCGTGATCACGCGCGCCCGCAAGTCCATTGCCGCGTTCAAGCTCCGGGAGGGCATGCCGGTGGGGTGCCGTGTGACCCTGCGCGGGGAGCGGATGTGGGATTTCCTTGACAAACTCATTAACTTCGCCCTGCCCCGGGTGCGCGACTTTCGCGGCGTCCCCGACCGCGGTTTCGACGGCCGCGGCAATTTCACCCTGGGCATCCGGGAACATACGATTTTCCCAGAGATCAATGTGGACAGGGTTGAGCACGTCAAGGGCATGAACGTCACCATCGTCACTACGGCACAAGCCGACAAGGAAGGTAAGATGTTTCTCGACCTCCTCGGCATGCCGTTTAAAAAATAAGGAGAACGGACGTGGCCCGTAAATCTTTGATGGTGAAAGCCCGCCGCAAGCCGAAGTTTTCCACCAGAGCTTATAACCGCTGTCCTATCTGCGGTCGTCCCCGGGCGTATTTGCGCAAGTTCGGCGTGTGCCGTATTTGCTTCCGTAACATGTCGCTGACCGGTGAAATGCCCGGCGTGCGCAAGTCGAGCTGGTAGCAAGGAGAAGGACGCCATGTCGGTGACCGACCCCATATCGGATTTGCTGACCCGTATACGCAACGCCCATCGGGCCTTGCACGCGGATCTGGCCTTGCCGGCCTCGAAACTGAAGGCCTCCATCGCCGCCATCCTGAAGGACGAGGGCTATATCGCTGACTTCGCGGTCAACGATGCCGTCCTGTCCATCAACCTCAAGTACCAGAGCGGCAAACCGCTCATTTCGGGGCTTAAAAGGGTGAGCAAGCCCGGACGCCGGATCTATGTCGGCGCCGAGGCCATCCCCAAGGTCCAAAACGGCCTGGGCATCAGCATCCTGTCCACCTCCCGGGGAATCCTGGAAGGCGGCAAGGCCCGGGAGCTCAATGTCGGCGGCGAGCTCCTGTGCGAAATCTGGTAAGTAGACACGTCGCGGAGAAGATGACATGTCCAGGATAGGCAAACGCGAAATAGAACTCCCCAGCGGTGTGAGCGTGGAGCTGGCCGGGGAGGCCGTTACGGTCAAGGGCCCCAAGGGGCAGCTTTCGACCCCCACACATCCCAAGATTGTCTACGCTATCGAGGGCGGCAAGGTGCAGCTGAGCCGGGTGGATGAAACCCGGATGGCTCGGGCCCAACACGGCCTGCGCCGGACGCTGCTTGCCAACCTCGTCGAAGGTGTGAGCAAGGGCTTTTCCAAGACCTTGGAGGTCATCGGCGTGGGCTATAAGGTCTCCGCCGCGGCCGACACGGTTTCCCTGGCCGTCGGCTTCTCCCATCCGGTGGAATTCAAGCTGCCGGCCGGGATCGAGGCCAAGGTCGAGGGCAACAAGCTCACGCTTTCCGGCATCGACAAGCAACTCCTTGGCGAAACCGCCGCCCGTATCCGGCGCGTGCGTCCGCCCGAACCTTTCAAGGGCAAGGGCATCAAGTACGAAAACGAAGTCATTCGCCGCAAGGCCGGTAAGTCCGGCGGCAAGAAGTAGGGACCGCATATGAAGATGACCAAGACCCTGGCACGCGCGCGCCGGAAAGTCCGCATCCGCAAAAAGCTGGTCGGCACGAGTGATCGTCCCCGCCTGGTGGTGTATCGGTCCAACCGGCATATCTACGCCCAGGTGATCGACGACGTCACGGGCCAGACTCTGATTTCCTCCTCTAGCCTCAGCCTGTCCAAGGGCGGCGAGGCCCTGAAGGCGGACAAGGAAGCCGCGACCAAGGTCGGCAAGGACCTGGCCGTCAAGGCCCTGGAGCGTCAAATCACGGCCGTGGTCTTTGACCGCAACGGCTACCTCTACCACGGCAGGGTCCAGGCCCTTGCCGACGGAGCGCGGGATGGCGGCCTCAAATTCTAAGCGCGTGAAGGAAGACGGCATGGACCAACAGCCCGAACTGACCCAGATCGAAAAGATCGTGTACCTGAACCGCGTGGCGAAAGTGGTCAAGGGCGGCCGCCGGTTCAGCTTCAGCGCCTTGGTCGTCGTCGGCGACGGCAAGGGCTCGGTGGGCTATGGCCTGGGTAAGGCCAACGAAGTCCCCGAAGCGATTCGCAAGGCCACGGATCAGGCCCGCAAGGGCATGATCCGCATCCCCCTGCTTGACGGGACCCTGCCTTACGAGGTTCTCGGCCAGTTCGGGGCCGGCCGGGTCATGCTCAAGCCCGCTTCCAAGGGTACCGGCATCATCGCCGGCGGACCGGTGCGGGCCATCATGGAAGCCTGCGGCGTCCGTGATATTTTGACCAAGGCCATCGGCACCAACAATCCGCACAACGTGCTGCGGGCCACCATGGAGGGCCTGGCCTCCCTGCGCAGCGCCGATATCGTCGGCGCCATGCGCGGCAAGGCCCTGGCCACGCCACGTAAATAAGGAACACCCGCCATGGCAACCATCACCGTGACCCTGGCCAGAAGCCGCTTCGGCTGCACGCCCAAACAGCGTGCCACCCTGGCTGCCCTGGGACTGAAAAAGATTCGTCAGGAACGTTCCTTCGAGAAGACCCCCGCCGTGGTCGGCATGGTCGAGAAGGTCAAGCATCTGGTTGAGGTGACCGAGTCATGAAGCTCCACGAGCTCTATCCCTTTCCCGAGGAACGCGTCAGCCGGAAGCGCATCGGCCGCGGCCGGGCTACCGGTCAGGGCTGCACCGCCGGCAAGGGCAACAAGGGTCAGAACGCACGCGCTGGCGTCAGTGAACGTCCCTGGTTCGAGGGCGGTCAGATGCCCTTGGCCCGGCGTCTGCCCAAGCGCGGTTTCAAGAACTTCCTGTTCAAGGTGGTCTACCAGCCTGTTAATCTTGACCGGCTGCTGGCCACTTTCCCAGGGATGGACGCCATCTCCCTGGACGACATCTATGCCCGGGGCCTGGCTCCGGCCGGGGCTCTGGTCAAGATTCTGAGCCGCGGAGATGTCGCCGCTGCCGTGACCGTTGAAGCCCATCGCTTCAGTGCCAAGGCGGCCGAGAAGCTGACGGCCGCGGGCGGCAAGGCTATCTCCCTGGGCGTTGTGGAATCCGAAGAACCAACCCCAACCGAATAAACGGACGTTGCCGTGGCCCTTACCGGAGTCGAAAACCTGGCCCGTCTGCCGGAGCTGAAAAAGAAGCTCCTGTGGACCTTCCTGCTGGTGGCCGTTTACCGCATCGGTGTGCACGTTCCCGTGCCCGGCGTGGATTCGGCCGCTCTGGCGGACTTTTTCGAAAGCGCTAAAAACACGCTGTTTGGTCTTTTCGACATGTTTTCCGGCGGAGGGCTGCGCAACCTCTCCATCTTCGCCCTGGGCATCATGCCCTATATCTCTTCCTCCATCATCATCCAGCTCCTGACCGTTGTCAGTCCGGAGCTGGCCAAGATGCAGAAGGAAGATGGGGCGGCCGGACGCAAGAAGATCACTCAGTACACCCGCTACGGAACCGTGCTGATTACGCTCATCCAGGGCTTTGGCATTGCCGTGGGCCTGGAGAGCATGGCCAGTCCCACGGGAGCGCCTGTGGTCATTATGCCGGGCTGGGGTTTCCGGCTCATGACCATCATCACGCTCACGGCCGGCACCGTGTTTCTCATGTGGCTCGGCGAGCAAATGACGGAACGCGGCATCGGCAACGGTATCTCCATGATCATCTATGCCGGTATCGTGGCCGGGTTGCCCCGGGCGGTGCTGAGCACCTTTGATCTGATCAAGGCCGGTGAACTGTCGCTGTTCGTGCTGGTGCTCATTGTTGCCCTCATGCTGGCCGTGCTGGCGGCCATCGTGTTCATGGAGCGGGGCCAGCGGCGTATTCCCATCCAATACGCCAAGCGAATGGTCGGGCGAAAGATGTACGGCGGGCAGACCACCCATCTGCCGCTTCGCGTCAACACCGCCGGTGTTATTCCGCCGATTTTCGCCTCGTCGATCTTGCTGTTCCCGGCAACATTGGGCGAATTTTCGAGCGTGCCGTGGCTCAAGACTGTTGCCTCGTTTTTCAGCCCCCAGACTATCACCTACAACGTGATATTCGTGGCCCTGATCGTGTTCTTCTGTTACTTTTACACGGCCATTATTTTCGATCCGTCCGACATTGCCGAGAATATCCGCAAGCAAGGCGGGTTCATTCCCGGCATCCGTCCCGGTACCAAGACCAAGGAATATATCGATCGGGTCCTGGCCCGGATCACCTTGTGGGGCTCGCTGTACATCTCTGTTGTCTGTGTCTTGCCCATGGTTATGATCCAGCAGTTCAACGTGCCGTTTTATTTCGGTGGCACCTCACTGCTCATTGTGGTCGGCGTGGCCATGGACTTCATGTCGCAGATCGAGTCCTATCTCATCTCCCGTCAGTATGAAGGTCTCATGCAGAAGGGGAGAATCAAGGGAAGGCAGTAGCGTTGAAGAAAGTGCGCGGCATTTATCTCAAGAACGAACTTGAGATTGGCTCTATGCGCGAGGCCTGTCGGATCGTGGCCGTGATTCTCAAGGATCTGGCCGCAGCCGTGAAACCCGGCGTCAAGACCATGATCTTTGAGGAACTGGCGCGCAAGCGGTGTGCCGACTTTCAGGTCAAACCGGCCTTCCTGGGCATGTATGGCTTCCCCTTTGCCCTGTGTTGCTCGGTGAACGAGGAAGTAGTCCATGGTTTCCCCTCGGATCGAGTCCTGCAGGAAGGGGATTTGGTCAGCTTTGACATGGGCGTGGTCTACGACGGGTTTTATGGCGACTCGGCCACTACGGTGCCGGTTGGCGCGGTCAACGGCGATAGGGCCAAACTGCTTGATGTGACCAAGGAATCCCTGGCCCGCGGCATAGCGCAAGCCCAGGCCGGCAACGATCTGTATGATATTTCGGGGGCCGTGCAAAAATATGTTGAAGGGCAGGGCCTCAGTGTTGTAAGACGATTTGTTGGGCACGGCATCGGGCGCAAATTGCATGAAAAGCCCGAGATTCCCAACTTCGTGCCCCAGGATGCCCATCGTCTGACCCTGCTGCCCGGGATGGTCCTGGCCATCGAGCCCATGGTGACTTCCGGCGGACCCGATGTGGAGGTACTGTCCGACAATTGGACAGCGGTGACCAAGGACCGCAGCCTGGCCGCGCATTTCGAGCATACGGTGGCGGTTACGAAAAACGGCCCACGGATTTTAAGCCTGGCGGATTGATCCGGTCGATGCCCGGGTGGTATCGACCGTTTCGCGCTCCAGGAGATGGAGAGACCTCATGAAAGTGAAGCCTTCGGTGAAAAAACTTTGTCCCAAGTGCAAAATCATCCGGCGCCACGGCGTGCTGCGGGTGATCTGCGAGAACCCCCGGCACAAACAGCGCCAGGGATAACGGAGGATCGTCGTGGCCAGAATCGCGGGAGTCGACCTTCCCAAGAACAAGCGGATGGATATTGCCCTGACCTATATTTTTGGTATCGGCCGGACCACGGCTCGCAGCATCCTCGAGACCACCGGCGTCGACTGGACGAAGAACAGCGATGCCCTGTCCCCCGAGGAAGCCAATACCATCCGTAAGGAAATCGAGGCCAACCATAAGGTTGAGGGCGATCTTCGCCGTGAGGTGACCGCTAACATCAAGCGCCTCATGGATATCGGTTGCTATCGTGGCCTGCGTCATCGTCGGGGTCTGCCCGTTCGCGGCCAGCGCACCCACACCAATTCGCGCACCCGCAAGGGACCGCGTCGTGGCGTGATGGCCAAGAAGAAGAAGTAACGGTAACGGCGGCGCGCTTATGCGCGCCGATAACATTTGGTAACCTCCCACGCAGGGTTTTCTGGAGATACACGTATGGCGAAACCGCGCCGCACCGGCAAAAAGGAACGCAAGAACATTCCCGTGGGCGTTGCCCACATCCAGGCCACGTTCAACAATACCATCGTGACCTTCACCGATCAGAAGGGCAACGTGGTCAGCTGGGCCACCTCCGGTGGGGCCGGTTTCAAGGGCTCGCGCAAGTCCACACCGTTCGCCGCCCAGGTCGCGGCTGAAAACGCCGCCCGCAAAGCCCAGGAAAACGGCATGCGTACCGTCGGTATTTTGGTCAAGGGTCCGGGTTCCGGTCGTGAGGCGGCCATGCGTGCCATCCACAACGCCGGCTTCAAGGTGAGCTATATCCGGGATATCACACCCATTCCCCACAACGGTTGCCGTCCTCCCAAGCGGCGTCGTGTCTAGGGAATCGGAGTGGCCGGCGAATCCCGCGCCGGCAAGCGGAAAGTGATTTTTTCCAGGCCTCGCAGGAGGCCTGGATATGTATTCCAGGCGCCGCGTGGCCGTCGCCAGCCCACAAGGGGCATAATTTAGCGAATAGCGGGACGTTGCCGCCACAGAGCGCAAAACGGCCCGCGGCACAGTGAGGAGGAATGACCCTTGGCACGTTATACTGAAGCGAAATGCCGGATTTGCCGCCGGGAAGGGGCCAAGCTCTTTTTGAAGGGTGATCGGTGCTACACCGACAAGTGCGCCTACGAGCGCCGTCCCTACGCCCCTGGCCAGCATGGCCGCATCCGCAAAAAGATGAGTGACTACGCCGTGATGCTGCGGGAAAAGCAGAAGACCCGCCGCATGTACGGCATCCTGGAAGAGCAGTTCCGGGCCTATTTCCAGCGCGCCGATATGCAGCGCGGCGTCACTGGTGAAAATCTGTTGTCCTTTCTCGAACGGCGCATGGACAACGTGATCTATCGCCTGGGCTTTGCCAATTCGCGCAACCAGGCCCGTCAGCTTGTGCGTCACGGCCTTTTCATCCTCAACGGCCATCGCGTGACCATCCCGTCCCTGCAGGTCAAGGTCGGGGATGTCATCGAAGTGCGCGAGAAGAACCGCCAGTCCCCCATCATCCAGGAAGCGCAGCAGGTCATCGCCCGTCGCGGCTGCCCGGCTTGGCTCGAAGTGGATGGCGAAAAGCTCAAGGGCAAAGTCAATGCCCTGCCCACCCGCGAGGACGTGCAGTTCCCGATCAACGAGCAGCTCATCGTCGAGCTCTACTCCAAGTAATCGGCAAAGTACGCTTTGCTTAAGGTGACGCCATGTTGATTCGTAACGGCCAAAGGCTCATCAACTCCCGCAACTGGACCGAACTGGTCAAGCCGGAGAAACTCGTTCGCGATACCGAGCCTTCCGATACCTTCGGCCGGTTCGTCTGCGAACCCCTGGAACGCGGATTCGGCACCACGCTCGGCAATGCCCTGCGTCGGGTCCTGCTGTCCTCCCTGCAGGGTGCTGCCATCGTGGCCGCCCGCATCGAGGGCGTGCAGCACGAATTCTCGACCATTCCGGGTGTCATCGAGGATGTGACGGAAATCATCCTCAACCTGAAGCAGGTCCGTTTGGCCATGTCCACCGAGGACCCCCAGCGGTTGACCCTTTTCGCCAAGGAGAAGGGTGAGGTCCGGGCCAGCGCCATCCAGGGCAATCAGAATGTCTGCGTGCTCAACGAAGACATCCTCATCTGCACCCTGTCCGAGGACCGGGATCTGCGTATTGATCTCGAGATCCGCATGGGCAAGGGCTATGTCACGGCCGACATGCACGAGGGACTCGATTCCGAGATCGGATTGATCCTGCTCGACGCCAGCTTCTCGCCGGTCAAAAAGGTCGCTTACACCATTGAGCAGGCCCGTGTCGGTCAGATGACCAATTACGACAAACTCATCCTGGAAGTCACCACCGACGGTTCCATCACCCCGGATGACGCCATCTCCTACAGTGCCAAGATCCTTAAGGACCAGCTCACCGTTTTCATCAATTTTGATGAAAAGGAGTCCGAGGCGGACAAGGCCCGGCGTCGTGACGATATCGAACTCAATCCCAGCCTGTTTAAAAATATCGACGAGCTTGAGCTTTCCGTGCGCGCCACCAACTGCCTCAAGTCGGCCAACATTCAGACCGTTGGCGAACTGATGCAGAAAACCGAAAACGAAATGCTCAAGACCAAGAACTTCGGTAAGAAATCCCTTGAGGAGATTCGCCGGGTTCTTGAGGACATGGGGCTCGAGTTCGGCATGCGCATCGAGAACTTCGAACAAAAATACCAGGAATGGCTCAAGAGGAAGCAGGTCGATGAGACATAAGAAATCCGGACGTAAACTCGGCAGGACCACCTCCCATCGGAAGGCCATGCTGCGCAATATGGCGCGTTCGTTGCTGATCCACGAACGCATTCGGACCACCGAGCAAAAGGCCAAGGAACTGCGGTCCGTGGTCGAACAGCTCGTGAGCCTGGCCCAGACCGACAGCCTCCATGCGCGCCGGTTGGCCTACAAGGTGCTGGAAAACCACCAGCTCGTGGCGCGGTTGTTTGACGATATCGCCCCCCGGTTCGCCGGGCAGCCCGGTGGGTACACCCGGGTGGTCAAGCTCGGTTTGCCCCGCACCGGGGACTGCGCCCCCATGGCCATTATCGAGTTGACCCGTTCCGTGGACGAGGCCGCCAAAACAGCCGCCCCCGCTCCGACGGAATCGGTGCCAGCCCCCGAGGTGGCACAACCTCAGGCATAAGACGGCAGGGCCTTCGGGCCCTGCTTTTTTTTGACTTTTTCTATCGAAATTTTCGATCAATCAAATTTGTATCATGGATGTAAGACGGTTACAGGCCTTCAGCAAGGTCTATGAGCTGCGCAGTTTTTCCCGGGCCGGCGAAGAACTCATGTTGTCCCAGCCGACCATCAGTGCCCATGTCCTGGCCCTGGAGGAGGAGCTTGGCGCCCAGCTCTTCGACCGTCTCGGCCGGTCGGTGTTGCCCACCCAGGCTGGCGATGTCCTGTTCCGCTATGCCCAAAGCGTGTTCACCGAACTCGAACACGCCCGCAGCGATATCCTGGCCCTGTCCCGGCGGGTGGCCGGGGAACTCGTCATCGGTGGCAGCACCATCCCGGCCCATTACATCCTGCCCCGGCTTTTGGCCCGGTATCTGGCCACCTACCCCGAAGTACACCTGGAACTGCAAAGCGGCGACACCCAGGAAGTCACGTCCATGGTCCTGGAGGGGCTCATCCACATCGGCGTCGTGGGCGCGGCCATGGACCATCCGGATCTGATCTTTCACCCCATCCAGGATGATGCCCTGGTCCTGGTGGCGCCAACCGACCTGGACTTCCAGGATCTGACCGGTGAGGATTGGCAAGGGCACCTGATGACCTTGCCGTGGATATTGCGGGAACAGGGCTCGGGCACGCGCGAGGCCTTGCGCGTTGCCTTGGAGCAGGTGGGCCAGGACCTGCGCGCAATACACTCCGTGTTGACGGTGCATTCGTCTCTGGCCGTCCTCGAGTGCGTGGAGGCTGGCCTTGGCGTGTCGGTGGTTTCCCAGCTTGCCGCAACGCCCTATCTTTCCAGGCGGGTTATTCGTCAGCTGCGGGCGCCACATCTGCGCATGCGGCGACAGTTTTTTACCGTGTACCACGCCAAGCGCTATCAATTTCCGGCCCTCAAGGCCTTTTTGGACTGCGCGTTTACCCCTGAACTGGTCACTGCCGCCACCGGACTCGCCGGCTGACGACCCGCCGTTTGCGCACACGATCCGCGCAAGCCTTCACGCGGCGACACGCGAGGCCGGAGCCGTTTCCCGTCTTGTTGACGGGTTGTAGTTTTGCGCCAGTCAGGCTAGTCCTGGCAGCATATCCGAAGTTACCGGCTCTTCCACAAACACTCCCGGAGGTCCGCCATGCTCAGACGTCGCGCCTTGGCTGTGTTGTCGTGCGGTTTGCCGCGCTCGCTTTTTTCGATCACCCTGGCCGCCCTGTGCCTGGTGCCGGCCCTGCTCCACCCGCAGCCGGTTGCTGCCGAACCGCCGGACCCGATCTCCGGCTTGTACGTCTCCGAGGCCGATCCCCGCGCTACCGTCAAACTGTTGCTGGCTCCCTCGGAAAAGTACGGCGTGCCCGTGGGCCGGGTCTGGGGCGTGGTGTCCTACAAGGACCCCCGGGTCAAGGCCGATTCCTGCATGTTTGAGTTCCAGTCCACGCTCAAGGGCAATGTCCTCACCTGCCGCGATGCCATGAATCCGGGCTGCGAGATCCGGCTGCGCCTGGTCGACCGCACGGTGATTCTCGACACGGATCCGCGCTGTCTTACCGTGTACTGCAAGGGCCAGGGGCGGGTGGTCGAAGGCGTCTACGTGCGCACGACCAAACACGGCAAAAAGTCGCGTTTGCCTTGATTGCGGCCAGAGCACCCGTGCAGCCGCCCTCAGTGCGGCCGCACCGCCAGCCAGGTCGAAAGGATTCCGAGCAGCCGGTTCTTGGGAATCGGCTTGATCTGGAAGTCGTCGCAACCGGCGGCCAGGCTGCGTTGCTGGTGCTCCTCGAAGGCATGGGCGGTCAGGGCGATGATGGGCGTGCGCGGCCGTTCGAGTTCCTTTTCCAGGCGGCGCAGGGCTGCGGTGGTCTGATAGCCGTCCATGCCCGGCATTTCCACGTCCATGAGCACGAGGTCGAAGGCCCGGTCGTGGAAGGCCGTCAGCGCGGCCTGGCCGCTCGGCGCCCAGGTCAGGTCAAAAGGTGAGCCTTCGAGCATGAGGCGGAGGACTTCGGCATTGGTGGCGCTGTCTTCGACCAGGAGCACGGAACCGCGACACTCCCGGGGAAGTTGTGCTGGGGGCGGAGCGGTCTCGGCCGGAATGGGTACGTCGGGTGCCGGGTGCAAGGGCAGGCTGACCGTGAATTCCGATCCCTGCCCCATCTGACTGTGCAGCTCAATATTCCCGCCCATCATGTCCACCAGCCGTTTGCAGATGGCCAGCCCCAGACCCACACCGCCGTAATGCCGGCTGGCCGAGGCGTTGGCCTGGGTGAACCGATCGAAAATGATGGCCTGTTTGTCGGCCGGGATGCCGATCCCGGTATCGCGGACGGTAAACCGTACCCAGGGGCCGCCGCTCGTGGCGGTGTCCCGGACCACGCTGACCACGATCTCCCCGGCATTTGTGAATTTGATGGCGTTGCCCACGAGGTTGACCAGGACCTGGCGGATGCGGTCCTGGCAGCAATGGGCGGCGCGGGGCGCATCGGCGTCGGGCTCCAGGCGCAGAGCGAGCCCCTTGCGCCTGGCATCAGGCTGCAGCATGGTCACGACCTTGCCGGCCAGATCTACCGGATCGCACAGTGTCTCTTCCATGATCAGGCCGCCAGCCTCGATCCGCGACAGGTCGAGGATGTTGTTGAGGAGCCCGAGCAGATTGGCCCCGGCGATTTCGATGGATCGCAGGGCATGGATCTGGCGTTCGTCCAAGGAGGTCGCGGTCAGCACGTCAACCATGCCGAGGATGGTGTTCATGGGCGTGCGGATCTCGTGGCTCATGGTGGACAGGAATTCGCTTTTCGCCCGGTTGGCTGCCTCGGCCGCCTCCTTGGAGCGCAGCAACGCCTGTTCCATGGCCTTGCGCTCGGTGATGTCCATCAGCACGGTCAGGATGCACGGTTCGCCATAGACCTGGTTGAAGACCGCCGAACACAGGACAACGATGAGGGTGCCGTTTTTATGGCGCAAGGCCACTTCCTGGCCGACCACGCTGCCTCCCCGGGTCAGGGCGGTCAGGAGACTGTCCCGGTCTTCCAGGTGCCGCCAGATGCCGAGTTCCAGGGTGGTCCGACCCAGAACGTCGGCCTTGGCATAGCCGAACATGCGGGCACAGGTCTCGTTGAGGTCGAGCACACGGTTATCGCGCCGGGAGGTCAGGGCAATGCCCACCGGTGTGAACCGGAAGATCTTGGAGAGCTGATCCTGGCTCTCGCGCAGGGCCACCTCATCCTTTTTTCGCCGGGTGATATCGGCATGGGTTCCGGCCATGCGCAGCACGCGGCCGTTGCCCTCGCGCAGGCTGGCGCCCCGGCCGAGAATCCAGCGGTAGGTTCCGTCCTTGTGCCGCATGCGGTACTCGATGGCGAAGTTGTCCACTTCACCGTCGGCACAGCGCTTGTTTTCCCGGATGACGGCTTCGGCGTCGTCGGGATGGATGCGCTTGGCCCATTCCTCGGCCATGTGCGGCATCTCTTCGGGGCCGTAGCCGAGGATTTCCATATAGCGCGGGGAAAAATAGACCATATTGGTGCGCAGGTTCCAGTCCCAGATGCCGTCGTTGGAGCCCTTGACCACCAGGGCGTAGCGCTCTTCGCTCTGGCGTAGCGCCTCCTCGGCCCGTTTGCGGTCGGTGACGTCGTTGCCCACGCACAAGATCTCGACGACCTCGCCGGAGGTATCGCGCAAGGCCCGCAAGGACCAGGCGATCCAGAAAGGTTCGCCATCGGGATGGGTCCCGCCGCTGGTCAGGGAACCGCCCGAAGAGGGCAGGTCCGCGAATTGCCGCAGCATGGTTTCGAGATTTTCGGCCGCGGCCCTCCCTGCCGGGCCGAGGCAGTCGGTCAGCTTGCGCCCGATCAGGGGGCCCTGGTCGGCGCCGAAGAAACGGTGGGCGTAGTCGTTGCAAAAGCTGATGGCGCCGCTCGGCGTCAAGCGCACGATAAGGCTGCCAACCTCCTGGACCAGTTCGCGGTAGCGCTCCTCGCTTTGGCCCATGGCCACGACCAGATCCTTGAGGCGGGCGGTCTGGCGGCGCACCGTGCGCCGCAGCACGACATTGAACACGATCAGGACCAGGATGGCCACGGCGATGCCGCCCAATACCCACGGGGCATAGCGGACCAGCGGCGAGGGGAACAGTTCCGAGCCGATCCACTTCTTGTCGATGGCGGCACGTTCGGGCGCGGTGATGCGGGAAAACCCGTCTTCCACCAGGGCAAGCAGGGCTTCGTCGCCCTTGCGCACGGCCCGGTGAAACTGCCCGGAAGAGATGGTGAAGGCCAGCCGGAAGCTATTTCCCAGGCCAAGTTTGTAAAGATAATAGAGGCCTGGAGGCTTGTCGACGCAAAAGATCTTGACCTTGCCCCTGCCCGCGGCCTGGACCACGCTTTCGTAATCATCAAACGGGGCCAGGGAGGTGATGCCGTGGTCGATCAGGTACTTGATGTCGGCGTCGCCCTTTTTCACACCCACGGTGAACCCGTGGAGGGAAGTGAGATCGCGGATGCCGCCCAGGTCCTTGTGCACGAAGACCGAGACGTCCAGGGCGGCATAGGGTTCCGAAAAGACGTACAGCCGTTCCCGCTCGGGATTGCGGAAAAACATGTCGATGAGGTCGGCCTTGCCCTGGCGCATGAAGTCCTGGGCCGTGTCCCAATCCAGGGGGATCAGGGTCACGGGCACGCCGGTCTTGTGTTCCCAGAGTTTCCACAAGTCGACCAGGATGCCTTGGTAGCCGCCGCTCGGGGCCGGAAAGACATAGGGGGGATAGGCGTTGTCCAGCACCACGGTCAGGGTTTTGGGCCGAGCCGATCCGGGCTGCTCCGCCCACAGCCAGCTCGGGCTCGAAAGCAGGGTGGGCAGGCTGACGCTCAACAGAAGAAACAGGCATGTCCAGGCAAAGCGGGGGCGAGGGCGGCCGGGCCGGACGTTTGGCATGAAGCGTGGCGCATGGCCGGGCTGTGGCGGGTGGCACGGCGGGACTGAGCTGGACGCGGGGATGGGCATAAGGTGCGTTCGGGTGCCGGGTGTGGGTTGGGTCGCACGCTGGCCAAGGCGGAAAACCGCGTCCGCGAGGTGCGTCACAAGTGGACCATGCCAACAGGTTGCGCATACGACAAAGCCGGACGTACCGCAATGGGCGCAACCCGGAAAGGCGGGTTTGCTTGCTTGGGGCG
>JAWRKJ010000253.1:0-21531 GCA_040307025.1 Desulfovibrionaceae bacterium
CGCGGTCTACCTGGCCAAGCCCGAATTGGCCGACCGGACCCGGGCCATCACCGGCGATGCCCTGGCCGACCATTTGAAAGGCCTGCGCGAGCATGGCGCCGGCTGCAAATTCCTGGTCTGCACCCCCTGCTGCAACGCCCGAGGCATCACGCCCGAGGATTTCGATCCCCTGTGGAGCATGGGAACAGGCGTCTCCGCCATGGACAGCATCACCGAGGACGGCGTCACCACCCTGACCTTTTAAGGCGCTCCGCTACGGCCCGGGCTGTGCCCGTCCGAAGGCCCGGCCTTCTTTCGCCGGTCACCCAGGGCCGCAGCAGCGACCGCCGTCTCCCGGGACCGCCGCGCAGGAGACTGTCCATGCCACAAAACTCGCCCCAGGGGGCGCGTGTCTTTCTGGTCGATGACCATCCCGCCATGCGCGCCGGACTGGCACTGCTGCTGACCCAGCTGGGCATGTGATCTGCGGCGAGGCGGAAAACCGGGCCCAGGTCCGCCAGGGGCTGACCCAAGCACAGGCCCGGATCGCGCTGGTGGACCTGTCCCCCGGCGAGGAAAGCGGCCTGCACGTGCTCGACGGCATGAAGGCCCTGCGCAAACTGGGCATCCGGAGCCAATCCTCTCCGACCGGGACGGGCCCTCACATCCCGGAGAGCTGAAACCGGATGCGCAACACGGCGCGGCTGGGCACGGCCCGGCCGTCCAGCCTGGCCGGCCGGTAGGTGCTGGCCCGGACCGCAGCCAAGGCCGCCGCATCGAAACCGCCTCCCGCGCCCTTGACCACCTCGGCCCCGAGCAACGTGCCGGCCGCGTCCAGGCGCAAACGCAACACCACTTCGCCCTCCCGCCCGAACCGCCTGGCCTGGGGCGGATATTCGGGCCGGACCTGGCGCGCGAAGCCGGGACCGTTGCCCGTGCCGAAATCGCCGTCGTAGCGGCCCCCACCCTGGCCCCCGGCGCCCGAACCCGTCCCCTGGCCGCCCTGGCCCGGCCCCGTACCGCCACCGCTCCCGCCCGAACCGCCGACCGCTCCCGCCGCCCCACTCCCCTGGCCCAGGGCCAGGGCTTGGGGAGCCGTGGACGACACACCGACCGCCTCCGCTTGCGCCGTTGGCGCCGGCGGCGAAGGTTCGGGCGTGGTGGGGGCATGGTGCGCAGGCGGAGGCGGACGGCGTGGCTTTTTTTTCCGCGCGGACGGTGCCGGCGGCAGAACAGGTGCCGAAGCGGCCACCGCGGGCGGCACAGGCGGCTCGGAAGCAGGCCTGCCCGCGGCCTCGGCGGCAATCTCACCGGACCCGGGCGCGCCGGATGCGCCCCTGGCGCCATCTCCCGGACCGCCGTCGCCGGCCGGCGTACCGAACACCACATCGAGCACCACGGGCGGCGGCGAGGCACACGGTGGCACAGACGCCGCGCCAAGGGCCAACACCAGACCGAGCACCAGGCCATGCCCGGCCAGCGAGCCCAACCCGCCCCACAGCCAGCAGCCGGGACGGGACGGAGCCGCCCGGGAACCGGCACGGACCGTACCCGCGCGATCTCCGGTGCCCTGCCGGGAAACGGTGACGCCCGGTTGCGGGAGCACGCCCGCAACCGGAAATCCCTTCCACCCGATGCGTTCCGCCGGCCCTGTCACGCCATCCCACCACCCCGCGACACGATGCGCCGCGTATACTTTTTTTATTCTGTTATCGATAACACGGCAAAAACACTTGAAACAGTCCGAGTAATTCCATACTGATTCAAAAAATTCAAGCTTATAAAACTTATTAAAAAATTAAACGTGTCACGAATCACCGCCAACCAACTCCACAAGCACTACCGGGGCCACATCGCGTTGCGCGGGGTCAGCTTCACCGTGTCCCCCGGGGAAATCTTCGCCTACCTGGGTCCCAACGGCGCGGGCAAGACCACGACCATCCGGCTGCTGACCGGCTTGGCCAGGCCCAGCGCCGGCCAGGCCCTGATCGACGGCCATGACCCCCTCCGGGAACCGGCCGCCAAACGACGGGTCGGCATGGTGGCCCAGACCGTCAACCTCGACCAGGAACTGACCGTGGCTCAAAATCTGGACATCCACGGCCGGCTCTTCGGACTCCCCCGGGCCGTGCGCCGGGGCCGCACCCGGGAACTGCTGGCCCGGTTCGGCCTGGAAGACCGGGCCGGCGACCTGATCATGCGCCTGTCCGGTGGGCTCAAACGCCGGGTCATGATCGCCCGGGCCCTGCTCCACGATCCGGTGGCCCTGTTCCTGGACGAACCCACCGTGGGCCTGGACGCGGACATCCGCCGGACCATATGGGGCATGATCAAGGACATCCAGGCCCAGGGCGCGGCCATTTTCCTCACCACCCACTACATCGAGGAAGCCGAGGCCCTGGCCGATCGCGTGGCCTTCCTGCGCCAGGGGGAAATCGTGGCCACGGGCAGTCCCGCCGAGTTGGTGGCGGCCAAGGGCGCCTGGGCCTGTCTGGAACTGACCGGCCAGGCGCCCACCCAATTTTTCGCGGACCGGGGAACGGCCCTGGCCCAGGCCGCAGCCTCGGACGGCGAGGTCACGGTGCGCCGGACCATGCTCGAAGACGCCTATCTGGAAACCATGCGTGAACCGGACGAACCGCCCCCCGCGTCGGCGCCGGCCGCCCACGCCCCTGGGAGACGGGTATGATCCGCGACGCCTGGGCCGTGACCTTCCGGGAGCTGCTCCTCATGCGCCGGCGCTCGGGGAGACTGCTCGCCGCCATGGCCGTCTCGCCCCTGCTCTACCTCGTCACCTTCGGCCATGGCGTGGGGCGCTTCGTGGACGTGGACGGCCTGGGCTACGCCGCTTTCCTGTTGCCGGGCCTGGCCGCCATGAGTTCCATGACCCAGGCCTTCGCCCTGGCCAGCGACATCAACATCGCCCGGTTCTACTGGCGCATCTTCGAGGAAATCCAGGCCTCGCCCGTTTCGCCGGCGGCCTATGTCCTGGGCGAGATGCTGGCCGGCCTGCTCCGGGGAGTGGCCGGAGCGGCCATGGTCATGCTGCTCGGGCTGCCCTTTGGCCTGTGCGGACACCTCGGCCCGGTTTTCTGGCTGGCCGTGGCCGAAAACGCCTTCTTTTTCGCCAATACCGCCGTGGCCGTGGCCATGTGCGTGCGCTCCCACGGCGACCAGGCCCTGCTCTCCAACTTCGTCATCACGCCCATGGCCTTTCTGGGCGGCACGTTTTTCCCCGTGGACCGCTTGCCGGCCTGGGCCAGGCTGGCCGTGGACTGCATTCCGCTGACCCACGCCTCCCGCACCATCCGCCAAGCCTGGCTCGGCCAGCCCGTGGACGCTTGGCGCCTCGTCTTGCTGGCCGCCATGGGCCTTTTTGCCCTCGGCATCGCCGTCACCCTGACCCGACGTGCCATCGATTAGGAGCAAGCCGCCGTGCCCTGCCCGAACACTTCTGCCGGCCTCCGTGTCACACGAAATATAAAGACATATGCCAGACACACAGCATCATTTCCTCATCGTATCCATTTACTCCTCGGACTGCTGTGCGCCCTGGCCGCGGTCCCGGCCCAGGCCCGCACGGTCACGGACTATCTGGGGCGCGCCGTCACCGTGCCGGACAGGGTGGAACGCCTCGTGGTGCTCAGCCGCGACATGCTGGAACTCGTGCGGGCGGCCGGGGCCATGTCCCGGGTGGTCGGCGTGAGCGATACCCTGCGCCGCGATCCCGCCTTCTGGCCGGAGTTGCGCGACGTAGCCGTGGTCGGCCGCTGGAACGATCCGGATTACGAGGCCATCGCCAGGCTCGCCCCGGACGTGCTGCTGGCCTACGGCCGCTATCCCGGCCCCGAGGCCGAAACCAAGCTCGGCGCGGCCGGGATTCCGGTGCTGCGCCTGGAAGTGCATCTGCTCTCCGGGTTCGACGCCACGGCCCGGACCGTGGGAGCGGTGCTCGGCCGGGAGGCGGCCATGGAAACGCTGCTTGCCTGGCGGGCCGACAAATTCGGCCGGCTGGCCGCCTGTCGGCGCCAGGCCCGGGAAACGCCCCTGGTCTATCTGGAGGGCTACCAGCGCCAGCAGGCCTGGGGACCCGGCACCTCGGGCGACGAAAGTCTGGCCGCGGCCGGGGGCCGCAACCTGGCCGCCGGGCTGGCCACGAGCTACGGCGAGGTGAGCCCGGAATGGGTGCTGGCCGGCGCGCCCGAGGCCGTCATCAAGATCACGCCCCTGTCCGGCCGCTACGAGGACCGCGACGGGACCGCCCTGGCCGCCGAAATCCGGAGCCTGGCCGAGCGACCCGGGTTTGGCGCCCTGGCCGCCGTGGACCAGGGACGGGTGTACGTCCTGGCCTCGGATGTCCACGGCGGTCCCCGGGCCCCGGTCGGAGCCGGGTACGAGGCCCGCTGGCTCCATCCCGGCCAGTGCCTGGACATCGATCCTGCGGCCTGGAACCGGGAATACCTGGAACGTTTCCAGCATGTGCCCTTCCAGGGTGCCTATGCCTGGCCGCTGCCGGCCTCGGGAAACGGCTCATGAACGGCCCGGGGCTTTCCGAGGCCCAGACCGCTGCGGGGCGCGATCCGGCCCACGACCTGGCCGCGGACTGGCGCCGGCTCCTTGACGACCAATGCCGCACCCACCGACGCCGGTGGTGGTGGCTGGCCGGTTTGAGCGTGCTGGCCGTGGCCGGGCTGCTCGCGAGCCTTGGCTGGGGACCGTCGGGCTTTGATGTCGGCCAGCTCCTCTCCGGGCTCCTCGGCCGGGAGGCCACCAGTACGGCCATGATCCGGGCCATGCGCCTGCCGCGTCTGGCCATGGGCCTGCTCGCCGGCCTGGGATTGGGGCTGGCCGGTTGCCTGGCCCAGGCCGTGCTCCGCAATCCCCTGGCCTCCCCCTTCACCTTGGGCATTTCCTCGGGCGGAGCCTTCGGCGCGGCCGCGGCCATGCTGCTGTGGCCGGCCAAGGCCCTGGCCGTGCCGGCACTGGCCATCCTTTTTTCCCTGCTCACGGCCTCGGTCTCCCTGGGCGTCAGCCGCATCCGGGGCGCGGCCACCGAAACCCTCATCCTGGCCGGGGTGGCCATCATGTTCCTTTTTTCCGCCCTGACCTCGTTTATCCAGTACATGGCCCCGCAAATGGACCTGCACCGCATCGTGTTCTGGTCCTTCGGCAGCCTGTCCAAGGCCGGCTGGCCCGAAATCGGCGTGGCCGCGCTGCTGATCGTGCCGACCGTGCCCTGGCTGTTGCGCCGGGCCCCGGACCTCGACCTTCTCGTATGCGGCGACGAGACCGCCGCGAGCCTCGGCGTGGATACGGCCGGACTTCGCCGCATGAGCATCGCAGTCATGTCCGCGATCACGGCCGGAGCCATCTGTTTCTGCGGGGTCATCGGCTTCATCGGGCTGGTCGCGCCCCACATGGCTCGCCTGGCCGTGGGCGGGCAGCACCGGCTGCTGCTGCCCGCCTCGGGCCTGCTCGGCATGGCCCTGGTCATCCTGGCCGATCTGGCCGGCCGGACGATCCTGGCCCCCCTGGTCATTCCGGTCGGCATCATGACCGCCTTTTTGGGGGTTCCGTTTTTTTTCTGGCTGCTCGTGCGCCACTGCCGGAGACTCGCATGATCCTCGCGGCCGAAGGCGTGTCCTTTTCCAGACGGCAGCGCGCCGTGCTCACGGACGTGGACTGCGTGCTGGCCCCGGGACGGCTGCTGGTCGTGGCCGGCCCCAACGGCGTGGGCAAGACCACGCTGCTGCGCCTGCTCCTCGGACTTTTGCCGCCCGGCGGCGGCCGCGTGCGCCTGGACGGGCGCGACCTGGCCGCCTGGGACCGCCGGGATCTGGCCCTGGCCCTGGCCTACGTGCCCCAGGGCGGGCCGCTCCCCCGGGCCATGACCGTTTTCGAGGCCGTGCTGCTCGGCCGACGCCCGCATCTCGCCTGGCGCCCGGGGCCGGACGACCTCGAATGCTGCGCCAGGACCCTGTGCCGCCTGGGTCTGGCCGACCTGGCCGACCGGGAGATCACCGCCCTTTCCGGCGGCCAGCTCCAAAAGGTCTGCATCGCCCGGGCCCTGGCCCAGCACACGCCCTGCCTGCTCCTCGACGAACCCACGGCCAGTCTCGACCTGCGCCACCAATTGGAAGTCATGGCGCTGTTGCGCGCCCTGGCCCGGGACGAAGGCAAGGCCGTGTTGGCCAGCCTGCACGACATCAACCTGGCCCGGCGCTTTGCCGACGACGTGCTGCTTTTGGCGCCGGGCCGGGTGCACGGCTTCGGTCCGCCGGAAACCGTGCTGACCGAACAGGCCCTGCGCCGGGTGTACGGCGTGGAGGTCCTGCGCCTGGAAGGCGACGGGATGACCGGGTTTTTCCCGATCGGCCCGAGTCAATAACGGACGAGGAGGACAGGGGGAATGGAGGGGAAACACGTATGGGCGAGCCTGGGGCTTGTCCTGGTCCTGGCCGGGGGGCAACCCGGCTGGGTCCGGGCCCAGGCGAGCGCCACCGATGAGGCGGAGGCGATCGCGACCGAAACAGCCACGAACAAGGCGCGCTCGGGCCAAGGCCAAGGCACGCACCAGATGACCGACGTGGTGGTCACGGCCACCCGCACCGAGGTCGAGGCGGACAAGGCCCCGGCAAGCGTCAGCATCATCACCCGGGAGGAGATGGAGCGGCAAAACATGCGCACGGCCGACGACGCACTGCGCTACGAGGCCGGGGTCTACACCCGGCGCGGCCGGGGCGTGCAGGACCCCTCGTCCAGTTCCACGGTCAGCATGCGCGGCCTGGCCCAGGCCAAGCGCACGCTTATCCTGGTGGACGGCATGCCGTTCAACGACGGCTACTCCTCGGGCGTGACCTGGAGTTCCATTCCCGTGGATTCCATCGAGCGCATCGAGGTCATCCGGGGACCGGGCTCGGCGCTCTACGGCGGCAATGCCATGGGCGGCGTCATCAACATCATCCTGCGCGTGCCCATGAAGACCGAGGCCCTGGTCCGGGGCGGCCTCGGCGGAGGCTATTCCCACGCCGCCGGCACGAACACGCCCCTGACCAATGTCCGCTGGGGCGCCAACGCCGGCACGCGCCTGGAGGACAAGGCCTCCCTGTACGCCGGCTACGAAGGGGAAGCGACCTCGGGCTATCCGTCCTCGCCCGTGGTCAAATCCGCCACCACCGCCGGCACGGGCCTTCATTCCGGCGGCTATCCCACCCAAAGCGCCAGCGGCACGCCGAGCTGGATCGTCGGCAATTCCGGCAACAATTCCGGCCAACGGCAAGCCACCAATGCGCTTATTGCCTACGACCTGACCGACACGTCCCGGCTGCGGGGCGACGTGCTCTACGGCTACCATTATTACGACTACGGCACGCCCCAATCCTATGTGGGCGGATTCGCCGGCACGGTGTCGGCCTATCCCGGCACCCGGACCGGCTCCCTGGCGGCCGGCAATTTCCTGGCCGGCATGGGCGAAACCGACGACCTGCGCCTGAGCCTGGCCTACGACGGCATGCCGACCGACTTCTGGCGCATCAAGACCTCCATCGCCTATTTCCGGGAGTTCAACCGCTACACCTCGCCCACGTCCTCTTCGACCAAGGGCTATGACGACGCTCCGGGGACCTTGTCCAACAACAACCGGGATTCGTTTTTCCTGGAACTGCAAAACGACTTCAACCTGACCGCGACCAACACTCTGACCGTGGGCGGCGGGCTGCGCGCCAACGCCGTCTCCCTGACCACGGACAACTTGGCCTATTACCGCTCCTGGGCCTCGGTCATCGGAGGGTCGGACGAAAGTTCGGGCCAGTCCAACAACTGGGCGGCCTATATCCAGGACGAATGGCGTCTGCCTTGCAAAGTCACCCTCTACGGCGGGGCGCGCCTGGACTACTGGGTGACCTACAACGGCCGTTCGGGCAACGTGGGCAAGGTCCAGTCCATCCCCAGCAGCGACCGAGCCGAAATCTCGCCCCGGATCGCGGCGGTGTGGAATCCGCTCGACGACACCTATCTGCGCGGCGGCATCTCCAAGGGCTTTCGCGCCCCCAACCTCTACGAAATGCTGCGCTCCTGGACCTCGGCCGGTACCAGTCCCATCACGTACCTGCCCAACCCCAACCTCAAGCCCGAGACCTTGTGGACGTATGAAATCGGCCTGACCCAGTATTTCTGGAACCGGCGGATCAAGCTCGGCGCGGCCGCCTTTCACACCGATTTTTACGACTACATCGACTCGGTCAATATCGCCAACAACGTCAAACGCCAGGAAAACATCGGCAAACTCGAAATAAACGGCCTCGAATTCGAGGCCAAGGTGCGGCCCTGGGATTTTGTCACCTTCTGGGGCAACCTCACCTTGAACGACCCCAAGATCACAAGCTTCGACCGCTATCCCCAATACAACGGCAAGTACCTGCCAAGCGTGCCCCTCACCCAGGCCAACCTGGGCGCGGACCTCACCTGGCGGCAGTTCACGGCCAGCCTCTACGGCAACTACGCCGGCCGGGTCTATGCCAACAGCAACAACAACGACGTGGAAAACGTCTACGGCGGCAACACCTGCCGCTGGTTGTGGGACGCCAAGGTGACCTATTCGCCGACAAAGTACATGGACCTGGCCGTGTCGGTCCAAAACATCTTCGACGAGCAGTACTACCAATACTACCTCGGCTCCCCGCGCACCTACATGGTGGAGATGAAGTTCAAGTATTGAGGCTTCCCCATCCCCCTCACAGGAGTCATCATGCGTATTACCGCCATTTTCTGGCAGTCCCATGTGACCATGCTGGCCAGGGCCGCCGAGGCCGTTCCCGAGGTCGCCCTGGACCTGTTCGCCTCCAAGACCCTGGACGAGGACCCCGGGCAGTTCGCGGCCATGACCGCGAGCCTGGCCCGGACCGAGGCGGTTGTCCTCTACCGCTCGGGCGAAGCGGTCTGGTCGCGCATCGAGCCGGTCCTGGCCACGGTACCGGCCGGGGTGCCGATCGTGTGCCTGAGCCACGACCCGTCCCTGTGGGCCCAGTCCACGGTGCCGCTGGCCGTGGTGCGCCGTTGCTACGACTATGTGGTCTACGGCGGCCGGGACAATTTCGCCGCCCTGCTGCGGGCCGTGGCCGGCCTGGCCGGGGGAGCGGATTTCGCGAACGCGTCCGAGCCCCTGCGCCAGCCCTGGGAAGGCCTGTGGCACCCCCGGGCGCCCCAGCCGTTTTTCCCGGACCGGCATAGCTTCGACGCCTGGCAGGCGGAGTATCTGGCCGAGCGGAACCTCACTGACGCGCCCCGGGTGGGCATGCTTTTTTCGCGCCACTACTGGGTCAACGACAACGCCGCCCCGGAAGCGGCCATCATCGCGGCCCTGGAAGCCGAGGGCCTGGCCGTGGTGCCGCTTTTTTCCCACGGCGTGCGCGACGCCAACATCGGCAACCGGGGGAGCCTTGACGCGGCCCGGGCCGCCTTCGCCCCCACGCCCGGACGCCGGCCCATCGAAGCCCTGGTCAAACTGTCCACCTTTTTCCTCGGCCAGGAAGCCGGCTCCGGGTCCGATACCCAGGCCGCCGGCGGCGTGGCCCTGTTCACGGACCTCGACGTGCCGGTGTTCCAGCCCGTGGTGTCGAGTTCCCGCTCCATCGCCGCCTGGCGGGACGATCCCCAGGGACTGGGGACCGAGATCGCCTGGATGGTGGCCATGCCGGAGTTCGAGGGCGTCATCGAGCCGTTGTTCGTGGGCGGAGTGGGCCGGGACGAGGATTGCGGCGCGAGCGCGACCATCGAGCGGCGCCTGCCCGAGCCCGAACGGTGCCGCCGCCTGGCCAGACGCGTGGCCCGCTGGGTCGAACTTCGCCGAATTCCCGTGGGAAAGCGCAAGGTTGCCTTCATTTTGCACAACAACCCCTGCGCCTCGGTGGAGGCCTCGGTCGGCGGCGCGGCCAAGCTCGATTCCCTGGAATCCGTGGCCCGCATCCTGGCCGCCCTGGGCAAGGCCGGCTATGCCGTGCGGGTCCCGGACTCGGGCAAGGCGCTCATCGACGACATCCTGGCCAAAAAGGCCGTGTCGGAATTCCGCTGGACCACCGTGGACGAGATCGTGGCCAAGGGCGGCGCCCTGGACCTGCTCTCCCTGGAGCGCTACCAGGCTTGGTGGGACGATTTCCCGGACAGCGTGCGCCAGCGGGTACGCGAGGCCTGGGGCGATCCCCCCGGCCAGGAAAAGGACGGTGTACCGCCGGCCATGGTCTACCAGGGGAGTATCGTCATCTCCGGGGTCGACTACGGCAACGCCGTGATCCTGGTCCAGCCCAAGCGGGGCTGCGCCGGAGCGCGCTGCGACGGCCAAGTGTGCAAGATCCTGCACGATCCCGACATCCCGCCGCCCCACCAGTACCTGGCCACCTACCGCTGGATCGAGCAGGCCTTCGGCGCTCATGTGCTCGTCCATGTGGGCACCCACGGCAACCTGGAATTTCTGCCCGGGAAAAGCCTGGGGCTGTCGCCGGACTGCCTGCCCGACGTAGCCCTGCACGAGCTGCCCCACCTCTACATCTACAACTGCGACAACCCGCCCGAAGGCACCGTGGCCAAGCGCCGGGGCTGCGCCACCCTCGTGGACCACATGCAGACGGCCATGACCCACGGCGGGCTCTACCAGGGTCTGGAAGAGCTGGATCAGCTCCTGGCCCAATACGAACAGGCCAAGATCGCGGACAAGGCCCGGGCCCACGCCCTGGAACACCTCATCTGCGGCGCCGTCCGCCAGGCCAACCTGGACAAGGAGCTGCACCTCGACCCGACCCGAAACGAGCACGACCAGGATTTCCCGAGCCTTGTCCGGGGCGCCCACGAGGCTCTGTCGCGCATCCGCAACACGCTCATCCAGGACGGCATGCACGTCTTCGGCGACATTCCGGCCGGGGCGCGCCGGGCCGATCTGCTCTACGCCATCCTGCGCCACGACGGCGGCGAGGACTGGACCCTGCGCAAGACCCTAAGCCGGGCCATGGGTCTGGAACTGGCCGACCTGCTGGCCGACCAGGGCGCGGTGGCGGACCGCTTCGCCACAAGCCACGGCCGGCTGCTGGAAGAGCTCGACCGCGTGGGCAAGACCCTCGCCCAGGCCGTCAGCGAACGCCCCGAGGCCATGGCCGGCGAGGGGTTCCGCGCCCTGGCCGGGGAGCTGCTCGGCGCGCATCTGGTGTGCCCGGGGGTGCTCACCCGACTGGACGCCGTGCGCGACCGGGCCGTTCGCATAAACCAGCGCATCAAGGCCTCCCGGGAAATGGAGGCGTTTTGCGGCGGCTGCGCCGGCGGACATATCCCGGCCGGACCGTCCGGGGTCATGACCCGGGGCCGGGAGGACATCCTGCCCACGGGGCGCAACTTCTACTCCCTGGACCCGCGCCGGGTGCCGACCAAGGCCGCGGCCATGGTCGGCCGGGCCCTGGCCGAGGCGCTGCTGGCCAAGCATCTGCGCGAGGAAGGCCGCTATCCGCGCAACGTGGCCCTGTACTGGCTGGCCAATGACATCATGTGGGCCGACGGCGAGGCCTTGGGGCAGATGTTCCATCTGCTCGGGGTACGGCCCCGCTGGGGCGGTGACGGCCGGGTGTCGGACTTTGGCGTCGTTCCGCTGGCCGAGCTTGGCCGGCCGCGCATCGACCTGACCGTGCGGGCCTCGGGGCTGATTCGCGACAACTTCCCGGACCGCCTCGAACTGCTCGACGCGGCCATCCGGGCCGTGGCCGGCCTGGACGAACCGGTGGAGGACAATTTCGTGCGTGCCCACACCCTCGAAAAGCTGCGCCGGGAAGGCGCCCGCGAGACCGACGCCGACGCCATGCGCCGGGCGAGCCTGCGCATCTTCGGTTCGCGCCCCGGCACCTACCAGGCCGGCGTGAACCTGGCCATCTACGCCTCGGCCTGGAAGACCGAGGCCGACCTGTCGGACATCTTCCTGCACTGGAACGGCTATGCCTACGGCCGGGGCGCCTACGGCACCAAGGCCGTGCGCGAGCTGGCCGAAAGCCTGCGCACCGTGGAGGTCACCACCAACAAGGTCATCTCCGACGAGCACGATCTGCTCGGCTGCTGTTCCTATTTCGGCACCCACGGCGGGCTGACCGCCGCGGCCCGGCATCTCTCGGGACGCGAAGTCAAGACCTACTACGGCGACACACGGGAGCCCGAACACGTGGAAATGCGCGACCTGGCCGACGAGGTCCGGCGCGTGGTGCGCACCAAGCTTCTGCACCCGGCCTGGATCGAGGGCATGAAGCGCCACGGCTACAAGGGCGCCGGGGACATCTCCAAGCGGGTCGGCCGGGTCTACGGCTGGGAAGCGGCCACGGGCGAGGTGGACGACTGGATCTTCGACGACATCACCCGCACCTTTGTCATGGACGAGGCCAACCGGGCCTTTTTCGAGGAGCACAATCCCTGGGCCCTGGAGGAGATCGGCCGGCGGCTGCTGGAAGCGGCCAATCGCGGCCTGTGGCAGGCCGATCCCGAGGTTCTCGCCGCGCTCAAGGAGCACAGCCTGGAAATCGAGGGCTGGATCGAGGAGCGCATGGGCGAAAGCGCCGGCGCATTCCAGGGCGGAACCGTGGACATCCGCACGGCCGACGACGTGGCGCGCTGGCGCGAGGCGTTGGCTGCCATGCGCGCGGAACTCACCCCCACCACCGAGGAGCGGTCATGACCACCCGTCCGGTTTTTCCCTTCACGGCCATCGTGGGCCAGGACCCCATGAAACTGGCCCTGCTGCTCAATGTCGTCTCGCCGGCCGTGGGCGGCGTGCTCATCCGGGGCGAAAAGGGCACGGCCAAATCCACGGCCGCCCGGGCCCTGGCCAGGCTGCTGCCGGACATGACCGTGGTCGCCGGCTGCCGGTTTTCCTGCGATCCCGACGATCCGGGGAGACTTTGCCCGGAATGCCGGGAACGGCTCGCCGCCGGCCAGGACCTGCCCCGGGCCTCGGTCCCGTCCCGACTGGTCGATTTGCCGGTCGGCGCCACCGAGGATCGGCTCGTCGGCTCCCTGGACCTCGAAACCGCCATCCGCGACGGCAAGCGCCGGTTCGAACCCGGCGTGCTGGCCCGGGCCAACCGGGCCGTGCTCTACGTCGACGAGGTCAATCTCCTCGACGACCACATCGTGGACGCCCTGCTCGACGCCGCCGCCATGGGCGTCAACACCGTGGAGCGCGAGGGCGTGTCGTTTTCCCACCCGGCCCGGTTCGTGCTGGTCGGCACCATGAACCCCGAGGAAGGGGAATTGCGGCCCCAGCTCCTGGACCGGTTCGGGCTGTGCGTGGAAGTGGCCGGCATGACCGAACCCGAACAACGCGTGGAGGTGGTCAGGCGGCTGATGGCCTTCGAGGCCGATCCCGAGGCCTTTGTCGCCGCCCACGCCGCCGCTGAGCGCGCCCTGGGCGAACGGCTGATCGCGGCCCGGGAACGGTTGCCCCGGGTCACGGTGGATGACGCGCTGCTTACCGACATCGCCCGCCTGTCCATTGCCCTCGACGTGGACGGGCACCGGGCCGATCTGGTCATGATGCGCGCGGCCAAGGCCCTGGCCGCCCTGGAGGATCGCGAGACGGTCGTCCAGGGAGACCTGCGCCGGGCCGCGAGCCTGGCCCTGCCCCACCGCATGCGCCGCAAACCCTTCGAGGCCGTGGGTGTCGATCCCGAAGTCGTGACCTCCATCCTGGGGAGCCCGGCATGAACGACAGGCGCCCCCCCTGGAGCGCCACGACCGTTTTTCCGTTCACGGCCGTGGCCGGACAGGCCGAGGCCAGGCTGGCCCTGACCCTGGCCGTGATCTGCCCGGGGCTTGGCGGCGTGCTTCTGTCCGGGGAAAAGGGCACGGCCAAGTCCACCCTGGCCCGGGGACTGGCCGGGCTGCTGCCCGAACTCGGGCTTTCCGGAAATTTTGTCGACCTGCCCGTGACCGTGGGCGAGGACCGGCTGGCCGGGTGCATCGACCTGGAGCGGGCCGTGGCCGACGGCCGGGTCGTCTGCCAGCCCGGACTGCTCGCCCAGGCCAACGGCGGAGTCCTCTATGTCGACGAGGTCAACCTGCTGCCCGACCATGTGGCGGACATGCTCCTCGACGCGGCGGCCTCGGGCCGCTACCGCCTGGAACGCGAGGGACTTTCCGCCTGGGTGGCGTGCGCCTGTCTTCTGGTCGGCAGTATGAACCCCGAGGAAGGGGAGTTGCGGCCGCAGCTTTTGGACCGGTTCGGGCTGTGCGTGGACGTGGCGGCCATCCGGGACGTGGCCGGCCGGGTGGCGCTGTTGCGCGATCTGGAAGCCTTCGAGACCGATCCCCGGGCCTTTGTCGCCGCCAGGCTCCTGGACCGGGAAGCCTGGACCCGGCGGACGGCCCGGGCCAGGCAGCTTTATCCGGTGGTGGGCCTGACCGAACCGGCTCGCGAGCGCATCGGTCAGCTTGCCGCCCAGGCCAACTGCGCCGGCCAGCGGGCGGAAATCCTGCTTTCCCGCGCGGCCCGGGCCAGGGCCGCCTGGGAAAACCGGGCCGATGCCGATCCCGGCGACGTGGAGGCCGTGGCCGAACTGGTCCTGCGCCATCGCCGCCGGGCCGCTGTGCCACCGTCCGAGCCGCGCCAGGACCCGCCAAAGCCGGACCGGTCCGAGGAACACCGGCCGCCCGAACAGGCGTCCGAGCCGCATCGCTCGAACCCGTCCGGCCAAACGCCCCAAGCCGGACAGACGACGGGTCCCGAAGAAACCTCCGGCCAGGAGAACGCCGATCCGGACCAGGGAGCGGCCTCGCCGGCCGCCGGCAAGGAGGAGGTCTTTGCCGTGGGCGAGCCGTTCCGGCTGCGGCCGATCCGCCTGCGACGGGACCGGCTGCGGCGCAAGGCCGGTACCGGTCGCCGGGCCCCGACCCGGACCTGGCAACGCCAGGGGCGCGGGGTCGGCGCCCGGCCGGCCGCGAAAATCCGCGATCTGGCCCTGGACGCCACCCTGCGCGCGGCCGCGCCCCACCAGCCCGGCCGTCGCGCCCAAAGCCCCGTCGGACCGGCCGTACGCATCCGGCCGGGCGACCTGCGCGACCGGATTCGGGAAAAACGCCAAGGCACGCTCATCGTCCTGGTGGTGGACGCGAGTTCCTCCATGGGGGCCAGCCGGCGCATGACCGAGGCCAAGGGCGCGGTCCTGTCTTTTTTGCTCGACGCCTACCAGAAGCGGGACCGTATCGCCTTCGTGGCCTTTCGCGGCGACGGGGCCAGCCTGCTTTTGCCGCCCACGGGCAGTCCGGAGCGGGCCTACCGCCTCTTGGAGGATCTGCCGACCGGGGGCAAGACCCCCCTGGCGCATGGCCTGTTCGCCGGCTACCGCTGCATCGAGACCGAACTGCGCAAAAATCCGGCCACCCTGGCCCTGCTCGTGGTCATTTCCGATGGCCGCACCAATGTCCCCTTCCGGGACGGCAAGCCCCTGGCCGAGGCCCTGGACATGGCGGCGCGCATCGCCCTGGACAGCCGGGTGAAAAGCTTTGTCGTGGACACCGAACCCGACCACCTCAACGCCCTGGGACTGGCCGCCCGTCTGGCCACGGCCCTGGAGGCCGCGCACGTCAAAATCGCGGACCTGCGCGCCGAGGGTCTGCTTCAATTGCTGCGGCATCCCCAAACCGCCCTGACTGTCGCGCAACCGCCCCACACCGTCTGATCGTCCCGCCGCGCCGGCCTGGCACGCTCCGGGGCTGGACGCATCCGGGCCGGCAAAACGCCGCATCGCCGCGCTTGGCACCGTATCTCCTCTGCGCCTGTGATCGCAGCGCCCAATCCGGGAGCCGCGCACGTCCGCGCTGCATCCTTCTGCAGGGCATATCGTCTGTACAAAACACCCGGATCAAGGAGTCACGATTCTTATTAAAGTGGTGACTGCACTACAAATACATTAACACGCACAATATTCTATTCGTGACAGTATTGCAAAATATTACAACCACTGCTAGTTTTACAAATATGAAAATATTTACAAGCTAGCTGTTTGTATAACACTACGGCGAGCAGTGCTCGAAAGAATCGAACCTCGTCGGCCAAACACAGAGAAACATACATACTATTGGCCAACGGAGTTCTTTTATCCCGTACTGATGTGTCCGGACCTTTTTTCTGTGAACCACAACCCATGCCGCATGGCGTTTCCGGTGCTCATGCCCACAACTCCCCCCCCTGACGACGCTTCCCCAGGGAACGATCAAGACGTGCTGGAAGGAAGCCTCGCCCATCTGTTTGCAACCGTCCCCCAGGGACGGTTTTTGCTGGCCGCCCTGGGACTCGATGCCCTGGTCAACCCCAAGGATCTGGAGACCGTGGCCGCGTTCCTGTCCGTACGCGAAATCCTGGAAAAATTGCAGGCCGATCCCCAGGCCTTCCTGGCCCAGCTCGCGGCCCAGGTCGGGCAGGTCTGGAACCCGGAGCCCGACGGTACGGGTCCGTGCCTGGAGGCCAATGTCCCCTGCGCCCTCAAGGCGCCGCTCGAAATCGCCTTCCAGACCGCCGTGGCCGCCCAGGCCAAGGCCACCGGCGTCACCGTGGCCGTGACCGTCCAGTCCGAAAACGAGGCCTCCATCTCCAACCAGGGCGACCGCATCGACTCCCTGGACGCCATCCCCGCCCTGACCATGGCCGCCGGCTACAACAGCCTGCTCGACCACACCTTTCAAAAACGCTGGGTCACGGCCGAGCACTTCGCGCCCCGGCCCTGGCCGCACGTCAACGACCGGCTGGCCGCCTGCGGTTTTGCCGATCCGCTCGGGCTTTACCGGGCCATCGGCGTCAATGTGTTCGTTTTTGTCGCCGATCCCGCGCGCCTTGCCGGCCGGCCCGTACCCGACTCCTGGGAGGCGTTGCTGTCGGACGCCTTCATCCAGGACGTGGTGGTGTGCGGCTCCGGGGACAAGGCCAGCGGCTCGCTCATGCTCCACGTCCAATCGCACTTCGGGGCGGACGGCGCGCGCCGCCTCGGACGCGGGGTCAAGGCCGGCCGGCATCCCTCCCAGGTCATCAAGCACCTGGGCACGGGCAAGCCCGACTGCCCGGCCGTGGCGGTCATGCCCTATTTCTTCGCCCGCCTGGCCAGCCTGCGCAATCCGGCCGCGGTGGTCTGGCCCCGGGACGGCGCCGCGGCCATGCCGTTTTTCCTGCTGGTCAAGCGCCAGGCGAAGGACGCCACCGCCGCCTTTGCCGCCCATCTGGAAGGCCCCGAAGTCGGGCGTATCTGTTCCGGGGCGTTTTTCCCGTCCCTGCACCCGGACGTGCCCTGCCACCTGCCGGACGAAGCCCGGCTGGCCTGGCTCGGTTGGGACACCATCCGAAACCACGATCTCGGTGCGCTGCGCCGCCAGGCCACCGAAGCCTTCGAGGCCGGCCGCCGGGAGGTCCGGTCGTGAGCAAACGGCTGGCCGTGGCCGGCTGGACCGGCCTGGTCGGCCTGCTCGTGGCTGCGGTCGGCATCTCCCTGTTCGTCGGCAAGATGTCGGTGGGGCCGGGCGAAATCGGCGATCTGTTGCTTGGGCGCCTGGACGGGCCGCGCCAAGCCCTGGTGGCCAATCTCGTCTGGGGCATCCGCTGGCCGCGCATCCTGGCCGCCCTGGCCTGCGGCGCGGCCCTGGCCGCTTCCGGGGCCGCCTATCAGGCGCTCCTCGTCAATCCCCTGGTCTCGCCGGGCATTCTCGGCGTGCTGGCCGGAGCCTCCTTTGGCGCCGCCCTGGCCATGCTGTGGTCCTGGAGCCTGGCCGGGGTCCAGGCCATGGCCTTCGCCTGCGGTCTGGCCGCCGCCGGACTGGCCGTGCTGCTCGCGGTGTTCCAATCCCAGAAGGCCATAACGGCCATCGTCCTTGGCGGCGTCATCAGCGCCGCCTTTTTTACGGCGCTCACCTCCCTGGTCAAATACGTGGCCGATCCCTACAACCAGCTCCCGGCCATCGTGTATTTCCTCATGGGCTCCCTGGCCCTGGTCGATGCCCGCACCGCCACCCTGGCCGCCGTGCCCATGCTGGCCTCGGTTCTGGGCCTGCTCGCCCTGGCCCGGCCCCTGGACGCCCTGGCCATGGGCGACGACGAGGCGGCCTGCCTGGGCGTTCCCGTGACCCGCATCCGCTACGGCGTCATCCTCCTGGCCACCCTGGCCTCGGCCCTGACCGTGGTCCTTGGCGGAGTGATCGGCTGGGTGGGGCTCATCGCCCCGCATCTGGCCCGGCGCCTGACCGGCCCGGCCCTCACCCGGCTGTTGCCGGCCTCGGCCCTGTTCGGCGCCGCCTATCTCGTGGTCATGGACACCCTGGCCCGGACCGCCTTTCCGGTGGAAGCCCCGGTCGGCATCCTGACCGCCCTGTGCGGCATCCCCTGTTTTGCCGTGCTCCTGCGTTCCCGGCGCGGCGGTTTCGCATGACTCCCCTCTATGAACTGGAAAAGGTCCGGGTCGCCTACCAGGGCCGCACCGTCCTGCGCGATGTGTCCCTGACCATAGCCGCGGGCGGGGTCACGGCCCTGCTCGGTCCCAACGGTTCCGGCAAGACCACCCTGCTCAAGCTGTTGCTCGGGTTGCTCAAACCCGCCTCCGGCACGGTGCGGTTCCAGGGTCACGACCTGAACCGTACGTCCCGGCGCGAGCTCGGCCGGCAGGTGGCCTACCTGCCCCAGAACCACCGGCCGGTCTTTCCCTATACCGTGGAAGAGGTGGCCATGCTCGGGCATCTGCCCCGGCGCGGCCTTTTTGCCCCCTACACCCGGGAGGACCGGCAGCGCGGCCGGGATTGCCTGGCGGCCCTGGGACTCTCGGCCCTGGCCCAGCGCCCCTATACCGAAATCAGCGGCGGCGAGCGCCAGCTCACCCTGCTCGCCCGGGCCCTGGTCCAGGGCGCGGCGGTCCATGTCCTGGACGAACCGGAAAGCGCCCTGGATTTCGGCAACCAGCAGCGTCTGCTCGGCCGCATCGCCGCCCTGGCCGGCCAGGGCCGGACCTGCGTCTTTTCCACCCATATGCCCGATCACGCCTTGGCCGTGGCCGACCGGGTCGTGCTCCTCGCCGGGGGCACGATCCTGGCCGCCGGGGAAACGGCCTCGGTGATCACGGCCGAACATCTGGCCGCCATGTACGCCATTCCGGTCAGGCTGGCCCACGTCGCGGAAGGCTGGCGGGTGATCCCGCCGGCATTGGTCAAACCGGCAAGCAAGAGGGGAGTCATGAAATGAGGCAATCACGCATCGTAGCGGCCGCGCTTGGCCTGGCCTGCCTGCTCGTTCCGGCCCTGGTCCTGGGCCAGGACCAGGCCGGGACCACGAGCACCTATTCCTTGGGTGAAACCGTGGTCGTCGGGGAAAAGGCCCCCGGCCCCCTGCAGGAGGAAAAATCCCAGCCCGCCACGGAAACCTCCCTGGATCAGGAGGCCATCCGCACCTTCGGCGGTCCGGGCCAGACCAATCCCTACAAGGCCCTCAACCTGCTCCCCTCGGTCAATGCCGAAGGCACGGACCCCTACGGGCTGACCCAGGACCAGAACAACCTGCGCATCCGGGGCCAGGCCGGCCTGACCTACAACCGGCTCTCGCGCACCATCAACGGCCTGCCCCTCGGGGTCAACGTCGGCAACGGCAGCATGGGCAATTTCCTGGACATGGAAAACGTGTCGAACCTGAGCCTCGGCCGGGGTCCCATTGCCGCGGACAAGGGATTTGGCTTCGGCAACTCCGCCGGCGCCGTGGACATGCAGATCCTGGCGCCGGCCGACAAGCTCGGCGTGAGCCTGTCCCAGCACTACGGCTCCTTCGGCTTTACCCGCACCTTCGGCCGGTTCGACCTCGGCGAACTCCCCAACGTCGGCACCCGGTTCTTCGGCTCGGCCTCCTACAGCCAGGACGACAAGTGGCGCGGCACCGGCGGCACCCAGCGCACCAACCTCATGGCCGGCCTGGCCCAGCCCATGTGCTACGGCCACGTGCGCCTGGAAGCCTACGGGCTCTACAACCAGTACCGCCAGGACGAATACCGCCCCCTGACCTATGACCAGTCCAAGAACCTGGGCAACTACCGGGGGTTCGACTTCAACAGCGGCCGCACCGGCGTCCCCACGGCCGATTTCGGCTACTACGGCTACAACTGGCAGCACGCCGACGAGTGGGCCGTGTTCGGCAAACTCGAAGCCGATCTCTGGTCCGGGGCCACGGCGACCTTCAAGCCCTATTATGCCGGCGATTCCGGCGAACGCTATTTCACCAACATCACCACGACGCCCACGGCCAATTCCCTCAACGTCAACCGCACCAACTTCCAGGAAGGCCAGTTCGGTTTCGTGGCCGAGATCGAACAGAAATTCGATCCCTTCAAGTTCAAGGCCGGATTCTGGCACCAGGACATCACGGTCTATCCGCCCCCGGTGGCCGGGCAGACGGCCTACCGGATCACGTCCACCGGCTACGTCTTCAAGGCCTGGAACATGCTCAACGAGGTGGGAGAGCGGATATTTAACGCGCCCTACGTCCAGGCCAACGGCGATTTCGGCAAATTCCACGCCACGGGCGGCCTCAAATACCTGTCCGCCAACATGCCCTGGGTGAAAAGCTTCAGCACCAAGGGCGTGCCCGACGTGTCCTATGACGACGCCTTCGCCTACAGCGCCGGCCAGCTTCCGGCCCGCAATACCAATTCGGCCGAAAAGACCGCCTGGCTGCCCAACTTCGGCCTGAGCTACGACCTGACCGACAGCCTGACCCTGCGGGCCATGTACGGCCGCAACTACGCCTATCCCCTCCAGGGCCCCCTCTACAGCGTCTACGCCAACAACCAGGCCGCGTTCACGGCCAAGGGCATCACCCTGCAGCACCTGTGGAACGAGACCAAGCTCGAAACCTCGGACAACATCGATGTCGGTGCCCGCTACAACAACGGCACCTTCTCCGTGGCCCCGACCCTGTTTTACGCCTACTTCCACGACAAGCAGGTCTCGGCCTACGATCCGGCCATCGGCGCGAGCTACCTGCAATCCGGCGCCGAGGCCCGGTCCTACGGCGCGGAACTCGAAGCGTCCTGGCGGGCCAGACCCTGGCTGACCCTGTTTGGCGCCGCGTCCTACAACAGCTTCCAGTTCACCAAAAACATTCGCACGGCCCTCAATTCCAGCCTGGATGTCACCGGCAACCAGGTCCCGGACGTGCCCCAGTGGATGGCCAAGCTCGGCGCCACCGTGACCTACGAAAAGTTCACGGGCACGGTCCTGTACCGCTACATCGACAGCCGCTACGGCGATGCCCAGAACAACGAATACGTCCGGCCCTACAACATCGTGGACCTCAACCTCAGCTACGATCTGCCCCCGATCTTCCACAACAACGAGTGCAAACTGACCCTGGATATCCTCAACCTGTTCGACGAACGCTACATCGCCATCATCCGCGCCCCCTCGGATGATACCCAGACCGGCTCGGCCAGCTACTACCCCGGCGCGCCCCTGACCGTGGTGGGCGGCATTACGGTGAAGTTCTAGGGAGAGGGGAAGGAACGCCTCCGGCGGCCAGGAGGG
>JAWRKJ010000254.1:0-11816 GCA_040307025.1 Desulfovibrionaceae bacterium
GGGGCGAGGTTCGGTTGTCCGGCGCGCCGCACGACCGCCAGGGAACGCGGTGGCGAAGGCCCGCAGCAGGGTCTCGCCCACTGCCAGGGAGGATGGACCGCCATGGGTTTGGTTAGCCGACTGCGACCGCAGTTCTGGACCGCGACCGATGATACGGGTCCCTACAGGAGCCTTTTCAACTACCGACGCATCTGGTGGCTCTCGGTGGCGCTCTTGGCCGCGGTTTCACTGGCCCCGCTTTGCATCATGTCGGTGATCGACTTCAACGTCACCAAGCGGGCCGTCAACCAGGAAAACCTCCACCGCACCTTCATCACCACCTCCAACACCCGGCGCACCCTGTCGTATTTCCTGGACGAACGCCTGGCCGCGCTCAATTTCGCCGCCCGCGAGGAGGCCTACGCCTCCCTGGCCACGCCCGAGCGCCTGGCCGAACTGCTCAAGGACCTCAAGGCCGCTTTCGGCGGCTTCATGGACCTCGGCGTCATCGACGACACCGGCCATCAGATCACCTACGTCGGCCCCTACGACCTGCTCGGCATCAACTACTCCGACCAGGAGTGGTTCAAAAAGACCGTGGAGTCCGGCTACTTCATCAGCGACATTTTCCTGGGCTTTCGCAACGTGCCCCACATGGGCATTTCCGTGCGCGCCGACCGGCCGGGCGGCGGATTTTTCGTGCTGCGGGCCACCGTCGACACCCAGCGCGTCAACGACATCCTCAACAATCTCGACTTGTCCGGGGGCGGCGACGCCTTTCTCATCAACACGGCCGGCGTGCTCCAAACCGATTCCCGATCCCACGGCACGGTTTTCGAACACCTGGGCCTGCCCGTGCCGCCGCCGGCCGAGCACACCGCGGTCTACAAGACTTCCGATGCCACCAACGGCCTCATTGTCGGCTATGCCTCCATCGAGCGCACGCCGCTGATCCTCATGGTGGTCAAGCGCCAGGCCGAGCTCATGAAGCCCTGGTATGCCATGCGCCTGGATCTGGTGGGCTTTCTGGCCGGCAGCGTCTGCGTCATCCTGCTCGTCATCGTGGGCGTGGCCACCTCCATGGTCAGCCGCATCCACGCCGCCGACCAGACCCGGGCCAAGACCCTGCACCAGATGGAACACACCAACCGCATGGCCTCCATCGGCCGCCTGGCCGCGGGCGTGGCCCACGAGATCAACAACCCGCTGGCCATCATCAACGAAAAGGCCGGGCTCATCAAAGACCTGCTCCAGTTCGGCCAGGCCGGCCAGGCCACGCCCGAACGCCTCATCGGCCTGCTCGACTCCATCCTCGGCTCGGTGACCCGGGCCGGCACCATCACCAAGCGACTGCTCTCCTTCGCCCGCCAGGAAGAGGTGAGCATCGCCCCGGTGGACGTGCACAAACTGCTTGACGAGGTGCTCGGCTTCCTGACCAAGGAGGCCGAATACCGCGGCATCGCCGTGGAGGTGACCGCTCCCGAAACCCTGCCCGTGATCGAATCCGACCGGGGAAAGCTCCAGCAGATCTTTCTCAACCTGATCAACAACGCCTTCCAGGCCATGGACGACGGCGGCCATTTGCGCATCACCATGGCCCAGCCCGAACCGGACAAGGTGTCCGCAGCCATCAGTGACGACGGTTGCGGCATTCCGTCGGCCGATGTCAAACGCATCTTTGAACCGTTTTTCTCCACCAAGAAAAAGAAAGGCGGCACCGGGCTCGGGCTTTCCATCACCTACGGCCTGGTCCAGGAACTGGGCGGCCAGCTGGGTGTTGTCAGCGAACTGGGCAAGGGCACCACGTTTACGGTGACCTTTCCCTTGAAAAAAGGAGACGCCGGTGAAAGTCCTGCTCGTGGATGACGAGGCGGAACTCGTTTCGGCCCTGGCCGAGCGCCTGGCCCTGCGCGGCCTGGAAACCGCCTATGCCACCGACGGCGATACCGCCGTGGACATGGTCCGGGCGTCGGCCTTCGACCTGGCCGTGCTCGACGTCAAGATGCCAGGCTTAAGCGGCCTTGATCTCAAAAAAAAGCTCCAACGCATCCGCCCCGGCCTACGCTTCATCTTCGTCACCGGGCACGGTTCCGAGGAAGACTTCCGGGCCGGTTCGGCCGAGGCGGCCAGCTACCTGGTCAAGCCCGTGGCCCTGGACGAACTCCTGCGCAAGATCAACGAGGCCATGGGCGGATAGAGGGTGGGGCGTGCAGACGCCTCCGGCGGCCGGAAGGGGCGACGCCCCTCCTGGCCCCTCCCAAGGACGGACCGCGAAAGCGCGAGTGATGCAGGCCGACAGGAGACGGGTCATGCCTGGAGACGAGAAGACTTACGGGGTCGAGGAACTGCGTTTTTTCGGAACGGTGGTGGCGAGCGCCGCCCACGAATGGGGCAATGTCCTGGCCGTGATCCACGAAAGCGCCGGACTGCTGGAGGATCTGGCCTGTCTGGCCGGACGGGGCCAGCCCCTTGATCCCGAACGCCTGGCCAGCCTGGCCGGCACCGTGACCCGGCAGGTCCGCCGGGGCAATGCCCTGCTCACCAACCTGCGCCAGTTCGCCCACTGCATGGACACGCCCTGCCGGGCCGTGGACCTGGCCGCAGCCGGCGCCACCATGGCCGCCCTGGCCGGCCGGCTGGCCAGCCAGCATGAGGTCAGCCTGGGCGTCGCCACCGGCGGCCCGGCCCAGGTCAACCGAGATCCCTACCGCGTGTGCCGGCTGATCCACGTCTGCCTGGCCTGGGGCATCAAGACCGTGGGTTCTGGCGGCAGCCTGGAGATCGCGCCCCTGGTCTCGGCCGACGGTCCGGGGTTTGCCCTTTCGGGCCTGCCCGAGGCCGCGCCCGCCCTGCCCCAGGAGCTTCTGGACGCAGCCTCGGCCGTGGGCGCCACGGTCCGGCCGGAGCCGGGCCGGTTGCTGCTCCTTTTCACGGCCGGGGTCTGACGGATCAGACGGTTGGCGCGTCCGGGCCGGAGAGCGTGACCGTGACCGTGGTACCGTCGGCGGCGCTCGAATCGAGCCGGATGTTGCCCCCCTGGCATTCGGTCATGAGACGGGCCGAATAGGTGCCGAGACCATTGCCGTCGGCCTTGCCGAACGTGGCGTATTTCTCGAAAAAGACCGGACGGATGGATGGCTCCACTTCGCCGGGGTTGTGCACCGCGAGGTGGACTTGTCCGTTGGCGAACAGGCGCACGGTCACGGTCTGGCCGGCCGCGGACGCCTCGATGGCGTTTTTGAGCAGATTACTGCAAATGGTCTGGCACAACACGGCATCGGCCCGGGCGAAAACAGCTTCCGCCGGCTCGGCCGCCACCGCCACGGTCACCTCCCGGGACCGGGCCAGATTGGCCAGCATGCCCACCACATTGCGGAGCACGAACAGCAGGTCGACGCGCTGCAAGGCCGGCACATAGGTTCCGGTCTCCATCTTGTAGAGGGCCAGGGACAGCTCGATCTGATCGAGCATGGCTTGTCCCGCCTGCTCGATGGTGCCGAGAAGTTCCTCCTGGTCGGCAGTGAGTTCCCCCAAACCGCGCACCAAATCGGGCAGGTTGAGGATGCTGTTGAGGGGCGCCTTGAGGTCGTGGCGCATGATACGTTCCACGTCCTCACGGATTTTCTCCAGTTCCTTGCGCGCGGTGATGTCTTCCTTGACCGCCATATAATGGGTGATGGCCCCGGTTTCGTCCCGGATGGGCGAGATGGAGGAATCCTCCCAATAAAGCTCGCCGTTTTTCTTCCGGTTGCAAAACTCTCCGCGCCAGACCCGGCCAGCGGCCAGGGTTTCCCACATCTCCCGGTAGAAGACGTCTTCGTGGATGCCGCTTTTGAGCACGCTCGGATTGCGGCCCCGGGCTTCATCGGGTGTGTAGCCGGTCAGGGCGGTGAAATGCGGGTTCACGTATTCGATGTTGCCCTGGGCGTCGGTGATGACAATGGAAGCCGGCGAGGCCTCCACCGCCGCCCACAACAGACGCAGGGAGGCTTCCCGTTCCCGGGCGGCGCCGATGTCCTCCACGGTGGCAATGACCTCGGAGGCGGAGTTCCCAGGCTCCACAGGATTGAACATCGCCCGGGCATAGAGGCTGTTACCGCCGTTGACGGACGGATACGGCCCTTCGGCCAGGGCCGGTTCGCCGTGCAGGGCATGGGCCAGGGCCTCCCGGACCGGATCGGGCAGCAACGCGAGGAAGCGCTTGCCCTCCACCCGCTCGGCCGTGGTGCCGACCAACTCCAAAAACCGGGCGTTGCACTTGATCACCGCGCCCTGGGAATCGAAATAAACCAGCCCCAGGGGCGAATTGTCGAAGATGACGCGCAGTTGCCGTTCCTGGTGGGCGAGAGCCGCCTCGACGCGCTTGCGTTTGCTGATATCCATGCAGAACCCTTCGTAGCGGAACACGGCACCGGAGGCATCGCGCAGGGCCCGCATGTTGAGTAGCACCCAGATGACGTCACCGGACCGGGTCACCCGGCGGGTCTCGTACCCGGCGATCACGCCTGCGGCATCAAGGGTCCCGAACATGGCATCTCGCTCGTCCGGATCGGAGTAGTGTTGATCCTGGATGTTGTTCACCAGGGCGAGCATCTCCTCGGCCGAGGTATAGCCGTACATCCGGGCCAGGCAGGCGTTGACCGTCAGGTAGCGGCCGTCCGGGGTCGAAGTGAAGATGCCGACCGGGGCGTTGTCCCGCAGGCCGCGCAAGGCGGATTCGCTTTCCCGCACGGCCTGCTCCGCCCGAAACCGGTCCGTGACGTCGCGGATGATGCCGCCCACCCCCGTCCGGCCAGATCCAAGGGGTGCCGGGAACTTGCGGACCTCGAACATTCGGCCGCCCTGGGACTGGAGCGTGGTGACCGTTGCCTGGCCGGCAATGGCCTGCAAGTCCGTGTCCTGACAGCTCGCGGCCAAGTCGGCCGGCATGAGCGCGAAATCGTCGAGTCCCACCACATCCCTCGGCTCGCGGCCCAAAAAGGTCGCCAGCGCCCGGTTGGCCACCACATGGTGCAGCTTCTCGTCCTTCAGGAAGACCATATCCGAGGTGGCGTCGATGAAGATCCGGTAGCGCTGTTCGCTTTGGCGCAGGGCCTCATTGGCGACGCGCAATTCCCGGGTGCGTTCCCCGACCTCGCGCTCCAGGTTGTCCCGGGCTCGGGCCAGGGCGGCCGTGGCCGTGTCCACGGCCCTGGCCAGCCGGGCCGGCCAGGACAAAAAGCCCCAAATGACGGCGGTCAGGACAAGCCAGCTCCCGATCGCTCCGGCCAGCAAGCCGCCCCTGGGCGCCCGGGTCCGGCCCGAAGCCGGAATGGCGGCCAGTTCCCAGGTCCCGCCCGGAACAGGGACCACGGCCAGGACCGGCCGATCCGCAAAAAGAGCCGGATCGCCGAAAATCATTTGTTTGCCGTCGGACAGGGCGCCATCGCCCCGGATGGCCAAGCGAATACCCCGGGCTTCGGTCAGATCGGCGTCGTGAAAGAAAGCCTCTGCATCGATGATGACCGTGGCCAGGCCCCAAGGCCGGGCATGCCCGTCCTCACCGTCTCCGGGCATCCGAACCGGTGCCCGGGCGATCAGCCCCAGGCCGCCCTGAAGCAGCCGCACCGGCCCGGTCAGGACCGGTTGTCCCGTGGCCAGAACATGGTCCACGGCCGCAGCCTGATCCGCAGGCAGATCCTGTGGCAGGCGCAAGCCCAGGATGCCCGGACTCCCCTCCCGGGGATAGATGTGGGAAACGACATTGTCCCGGGCCAGCTGCACGGACCGGATGGCCGGGGTCTCCCCGATCAGGTCCCGGGCAAAGCCGGTGAAACTCCCCTCGGTCAAGTCGGGACGGTGGGCGGCAAAGGCCTGCAAGGCGCGTAAAAAGGTCAACCGCGCGGCCAGGGCGGTCTCGATGCCGGCCCGGACCGCACCCAAGCGCTCCACAACAGCGGTTCGCCTGGCGGCGGCATGTTCGACATCCTTGGCGTGCAGCACAAACCAAGCCGCCGGCAAGACGAGCACGGCCGCCGCCAAGCAGGCGATGCTGCATTGCCAGGTACGGGTGAGGCGTCTGAGCGGCATGAACACAAACTCCCGCGCGGTCCGACCGCCACGCGGGCCAGACGCCCGGAGCGGCACATCCGGAACCCCGAAAAAGGAGATGACCCCCCGATATCTCCTCCTATACCCGGCGAGCAGACGGCGAGCAAGAGGGCCCCGGCCGCGGCGGGCCGGTCAATACTCCAGGATGGCTTCGGGAAACACGAAGGTCGCGAAGGGCCGGTCGACATGGGCGACCAGGCGCTCGAGCAGGAACATCCCCCGGGAAAACATCTCCTGGGCGAACCGACGGTGCATCTCGAACCGGGACGAGGTGACCATGGACCGGGCCACGGCCAGGCCAAGCCGGGCGGCGAAGGTGGCATCCCCCTGGCCGGCCGCGAAATTGCGGGCGAATGCCAGCAGGATGCGCATCACCATCTCCAGCCGCTGCCGGGCGCGCAGGCCGAACACCGGCAACCGGAAGTTGGAGACCAGAAACACCGCCACATCCTGGACGTAATCGCCGTTTTTGGAGCGGTGCAGGTCGATGAAGTGGATGCGCTGGGCCGTGTGGTCGTAGACGAGGTTGTTGAGGTTGAAATCGCCGTGCAGATAGACGGAAAACGGCGCCGGCAGCTCCTGTTCCACCTCCTCGGCCGCGCGCAGCAGTTCGGCCGGCGAGGCGATATATTCCCCGGCCAGGCTCTTGGGGCCCGAGGCGAAGCTCGGATGCAGCCGGTAGACATCGTCCAGCCGGGCCCGCAGCTGGGCCATGAAATCCGTGGGCACGGGCCGACGGTCCAGGGTTTGTTCCCAGACCCCGGACAAGGTCTGCTCGACCAGAAAACAGGCGTTTTCCACGATCTCCCGGTCCGAGGTCAGCACCATCTGCTGCAAATTGCAGCCACCCAGGTATTCGAGGAGCATGGAGGCCGATTCGCCGTCTGTCTGGAAGGCCTGAATCCGGGGCGGCAATCCCGGGACCAGCCGCTCCCAGCGCTCGATGCTCTCCTTTTCCTTGGCCAGCTTGGCGGCATTGCCTTCCTTGAACAGCACGCCCTTGGACCGGGGGCCGTGTTCGTCCTGGACCCGGCCGATGCGGCAGCCCGACCGGGTGCCCCAAATGGACTCGAATTCCCCGGCTTGCACCGGCATTTCCACCCCGCCGAGCTGGAGCGAATCCTTGAGGGCCTGGTACTGGTGGATCTTGAGCTTCTCGCCGAGGGCCGCGAAGATCACCGCCTCGCCGATGTTGAGCAACGCATCGCCCATGCGCTCCAGGTAGCGGAAGATATTGAAGCAGGAGATGGCGTTTTCCGGGGACTCGCCCTGGCGCAGGTCGTCGAGGATGGCGTCGAAGGCGGCCTTGAACCGGGCGTCCAGGGAGAATTCCGCCCGGCAGATACGCAGCCCCAGACCGACATCCTGGCGGGTCAGGGCCGGATAGACCAGCCCCAGGGCCTGGTCCACGTCGATGAACGGATCGCGGTAGTCGTAGCGCCGGATGAAGTTGGGATCGGTCAGGTAGCGGACCTGGGAGACGATGTTGACGGCGTAGTCGGCGATGCGCTCCAGGTTGATGTTGACGATGTTGGCCGCGCGCACGATATCCAGGGTGCGTTTGGAGGTGTCCCGGGCGCCGTGGATACGGCCCCAGCAGGCGTTCTCGATCACGCTTTTGAGATTGTCGATGTAGTCGTCGCGGCTCTCGATACGGCGCACACGCTCCGGGTCCGGGCGCTCCACCACGAGCAGGGCGCTGGCCACCTGCTTGGAGACCTCGAGGACCATGAAGCGAAAATTCTCCTCGATGCCCTCCAGAATGCGCAGGCCGGGCATGGTCATGGCTCGTCTCCGGTCTCGCCGGCGGCGATGGTCAGACTGTCCTCGACCTCGCTGTCCGCGCTGCCTTCGCGCCAGGAAAATTTCAGGTGGAGCTTCATGCGGCCGCCCGAGGACTTGGCCTCGACCAGAAAGCCGATCATGCCCCGGGGGTGGAGGGCCACTTCGCCGTCCCGGCTGGAGAAACGGATGTCGCCCGAGGCGAATCCGGCTGTCAGCGCCTCCAGATAGCGCCGCAACGATTCGGCGTCCTGCACGGATTCGAACTTGAACCGGGATTCCTTTTCCACAACTTCCCCCTCGGCCTCACGGCCGCGACCAGACTCCGGCCGCCGTCGACGCGAATACCCTTCCCCGGACGAGCCGCCATCGTCCGCGCCCTCCCGGCGACAAGCCGCCAGAGGCAAAAGACCCGTCCCCGCTCAGGCGCAAAGCCGCGAGCGGTAGATGTCGATGATCTTGCGCCGGCTGACCCCGTTTATAATCAAGCTCTTGCGGATGGCATAGTCGTGCCAGGCCGGCTGGAGACCGATCTCCCGGCTGGCCTTTTCCGGGTCCTGTTCGGCCGGATCGCGTGTTTTTTCGCTCATATGGCAATCGTCGCCCATGAAGATGAGAATAGGGCGCTGGCCGTGCCAGCCCATGCGGTTGCGACGGTTGACCACGTTGATCAGAAATTCCGTGTACTGCTGGGACTGGGGATTCCAGACCTCGATGCCGTCCACGTCGTAGTCGGCGAGCAAAATCGGCCAGAACTGCTCCGGGTGGGGAATGACCACCCCGGCGCCCAGGGCCCGGGCCTCCTCGATGATCTCCGTGGCCCGGTAGAAATAGGACAGGGAGAACTCCTCCTTGACCACATCCTTGACCGCCTTGGCATAGACTTGCGCCTTGTTGATCAGCCGGTCGGCATAGCGGGAACGCAAGGCGTCGAGGAAGTTGCGCACGAGTTTGTTTTTGTAGGTGTCGTCGGGCAGGTCGGCCTCGTGGGTCAGGAGCAGTTCCTTGATCTTGGCGGCCTGGATCTGGACAAAGGTCACCAGATCCTCTTCGGCGTTGGTCCGGGAGGCGGCCAACTGGCGGCGGCGCTCCTGGGAAGGCTCGGTCAGGGCATCCAGGTATTCGAAAAGCTGGGACGCCCGGTAACGGTGGGTGTGGCGCAGCATGGACACGAGCACCTCGGCCCTGTCCATGTCCAGGCCGTGGAAATGAAGGAGCAGCTGCACCTTGCGATTGAATCCGCTGGAGTAGCAGTCCACCTCCACGCCCCAGTTGCCGCCGTATTCCATGAGCACGTTGTGCTGGGTGGGGATGATGAGCTCGTCGACGCGGTTGGGGTAGAGCTTGTCGATGCGCCGGGCGAGCAGTTCCATGGGCACGTGCTCGGGGTGCCAGTGCACGGCCAGGACGTACTCCTGGCGGGGATAGGTTCGGGACGGATTGACGATGCGCTCCACCTGTTCGGGGGAGAGCTTGGTGTCGTTGATGCGGGCAAAGGCCTGGTCGTCCTCCTCGGTGACCTCGCGGTCCACCAAGGCCAGGTCGATGGCCACGCAGCGGGCCGGTTCGACGGGATGCAGCAAGACATCGGAATCAGGCATGACGACTGTGGCACTCCTTTTTCATGCGGCCCAGGGCGGCCACGGTCTCGGTCATGGCGGCCAGATCGCCGTTGGCGGCCGCAGCTTCGAGGCGGTCCACGGCGGCATTGTAGGCCGGATACAACGCATCTCCCTTGCCGGGATAGGTGGTCATGCAGCGCGAATCGGCGATGAAATCGGCCAGCACGCCGACATCCGGGGTCTGCCCGGCCGCAAGGGCCAGACCGATGTGCTTGAATGTCTGCTTCATGCGCTTTTTAAGGTCCTTGTAGCGCACAGCGCCCCTCTCCGCCTTGGCGGCATGCCCTGCGGACACGGTGGACGACCCGGCCTGCTTGACGCGCACCGCCACCAGGCAGGAGGCGCCCAGGGCCTTGACGCTCACCTTGAGTTCGGTCCAGTCGTCCAGGGACAGACTGTCCTCCCCGAGGACCAACCGTCCCTGGGGGGCCTCGGCCGTCAGCCGAGCCAGGGTTTCGGGCACCGCCTCCCGGGGCAACACCGTCTCCAGGCCGATTTTGCGCGATCCGGACATAGCCGCTGTCTCCTTGGCGGGCGGCACCGCTGACCCAACCCGCCTTTTGGCGACGAACCTATGGTAGAAAGATGACGGTTTGATGGCAAAGGGATTTCAAGCCCCAGGCGTCAATTCCGCCGCCTTCGCCGCTGTATGGCCCGTTTCATGGTCGCGCGCAGGGTTTCGGCCTCCACGGGCTTGGGCACATAGTCGTCCATGCCCGCGGCCAGAAAGCGCTCGCGGTCCTCGCGCAAGGCATAGGCGGTCATGGCGATGATGGGCACGGTACTTCCTCCGGCCTCGCGGATACGGCGGGTGGCCTCGACGCCGTCCATGACCGGCATCTGGACATCCATGAACACGCAGTCAAAGGGTTCCCGGGCAAAGGCATCCACGGCCTCCTGGCCATTGGTGGCCTCGACCACGGAGCAGCCGAGCTTTTCGAGCAGGCGCCGGCCACCCACCCGATTGACCGCGTCGTCCTCGACCAGCAAGACCCGATGGGGACGCGAGGCGTCGGCCGTGTCCGCAGCCGATTGTTCCACCCCGGCCTCTGGCTGGGCCAGGGGCAGCATGAGGTAGACGGTCGTGCCCTTGCCCGCCTCGCTGTCGATGACGAGGCTGCCTTCCATGAGGTCGGTCAAGCGTTTGCTGATGGTCAGACCCAGGCCCGCTCCCTGCTGCCGGCGGGTGTAGGAGCCGTCGACCTGGGTGAAGGCCTCGCCCACCAGGCCGATCTTGTCGTCGGGGATGCCGACCCCGGTATCGGCCACGGTAAAAAGGAGCCGGAGCCGGCCATCAGGGCAAGGGGCGAGCCGCCAGACCTCGACCCGGACCTCGCCCTGTTCGGTGAACTTCATGGCATTGCCGACCAGATTGAACAGGATCTGGCGCACACGCACCTCGTCGCCGAGCACGGTTCCCGGCACGTCCGTCCCGGCCTGGCAGACCAGGGGCAGATGCTTGTCCCGGGACAGGGGCGCGAAGGTCTCGGTGATGGCGGCCAGCACGTCACGGGGCCGAAACGGCACCGGATTGAGGGCCAGGCGCGCGGCCTCGATGCGGGAGAGGTCGAGGATGTCGCCGAGCAGCCGGGTGAGCCGGCCGCCCGAACGGATGGCCATGTCGGTGTATTCGACCTGCTCGGCATCGAGCCTAGTGGTCTTGAGCAGCTGCATCATGCCCATCAGCCCGTTTAAGGGGGTACGGATCTCGTGGCTCATGTTGGCCAGAAATTCGCTTTTGGCCCGATTGGCGGCTTCGGCCCGTTTGGCCAGGACCGTGGCCTCGGCCACGGACCGTTCCAGGGCGGCCCGGGAATGCACGAGTTCCGCCTCCACCTGCTTGCGGCGTTCGATATCCTCGACCACGGAAATGAAATAGTCCGGCTGGCCGGCCGCGTCGCGCACCAAGGCCACGGTCAGGTTGATCCACACAAGATGCCGGTCTTTATGGATATAGCGCTTTTCCATGGAAAAGTGGTCGATTTCGCCCGCAAGCAGGCTCTTGGTCAAAGCCAGATCGTCGACCAGATCGCCGGGATGGGTGATATCCTGGAACCGCGTGCCCAGCAGTTCCTCGGGGGCGTAACCGACAATGTCGCACAGCTTGCGGTTGACGCGCAGCCAGTGGCCGTCCGGAGACAGATGGGCGATGCCCACGGCCGCCTGCTCGAAGGTCTCCTGGAACAGCCGCTCGCCACGCCGCAGTTCGCCTTGCTGCCGCTGGCGGTCGGCCAGCAACCGGCCGAGCCTGGCCAGCAATTCCTCGACCCGGAAGGGTTTGAGAATATAATCCTGGACCCGCTCCTCCAGCAGGGACTGGCGCAAGGCATCGTCGGCCTTGGC
>JAWRKJ010000255.1:0-5372 GCA_040307025.1 Desulfovibrionaceae bacterium
CCCCCCCCCCCCCCCCCCCCCCCCCCCCCCCCCCCCCCCCCCCCCCCCCCCCCCCCCCCCCCCCCCCCCCCCCCCCCCCCCCCCCCCCCCCCCCCCCCCCCCCCCCCCCCCCCGCCGGAGGCCTCTTTATGGATTGGAAGCTCCTCTTGACGACCTTTGCCACCATTTTCGTGGCCGAATTGGGTGACAAGACGCAACTCGCCTGCGTGCTGACCGCAGCCGATTCCCGCAAGCCCTGGGTCGTGTTCGCGGGCTCGTCCCTGGCCCTGGTGAGCACGAGCCTGCTGGGTGTCATCTTCGCCGAGTTCTTGTGCAATTTCATCTCGCCCGACATCATGAAGAAAGTGGCGGCCGTGGCCTTCGTGATCATGGGCGCGCTCATCTATTTCGAAAAGCTGTAGGGGGATCGCATGCCCGACGACCGGATTTTTCTCGACCTGCGCGACAAGTGCTGAGGGTTGGGGCTGGAGATAGGTTGGTATCTCCGTTTATCCCGGGCCCGGGAACTGGAATTCCTCGTGCCGCCCCTGGCCCGGCCCACCCTGGACGACCAGGTCATGACCGTTTCGGGCTGGCGGCTCACCGTGACCGAAGAGGACGGCTGCCTGCGAGCGGTGTTTACGCGCGGCTGAACCTGCGCTAGGTAGTCATGACGTCAGGCCCCGGGCCCGCGCCGTTTCGCTTCAGGACAACGAACTGAAATCATGCAATTTTGAGGCAGCCGCCCTGGGCGGCACCTTTTTTTCGAGCACTCCAATCCAGGATATTCCATGACCGCACTGCCCATGCCCGCCGATCTGCCCGAGGCTTCCGTCAACGCCAACGCCCAGGTGGTCCTGACCAAGCGCTACCTGCAAAAAGGCCCGGACGGCGAGCCCATGGAGGATGTCCGGGGGCTTTTCTGGCGGGTGGCCGCGGCCATTGCCGGCGAGGAAGCCAAGTACGACAAGTCGCCCTTCACCGTGGAGGACCTGGCAAGGCGTTTTTACGGCCTCATGACCGACGGCCGTTTCCTGCCCAACTCCCCCACCCTCATGAACGCCGGCACGCCCCTTGGGCAGTTGGCGGCCTGTTTCGTCCTGCCCGTGGGCGATTCCATGGAGGAAATTTTCGACGCCGTGAAGTACGCGGCGCTCATCCACAAGTCGGGAGGCGGCACGGGCTTTTCCTTTTCGCGCCTGCGCCCGAAAAAAAGCCGTGTCGGTTCGACCGGCGGCGTGGCTTCGGGACCGGTGTCCTTCATGCGCATTTTCAACACCGCCACCGAGCAGGTCAAACAGGGCGGCACCCGGCGCGGGGCCAACATGGGCATCCTGCGGGTGGACCACCCGGACATTCTGGAATTCATCACCTGCAAGGAACGCGAAAACGAGCTGACCAACTTCAACATCTCCGTGGCCCTGACCGAACGCTTCATGCAGGCCGTGGAAAAGGGCGAAGACTACTCCCTGGTCAATCCCCGGGACGGGTCCGTGGCCGGCAAGCAAAACGCCGGCGAGGTGTTCGCGCTGCTCGTGCGCAAGGCCTGGGAATCCGGCGATCCCGGGATCGTGTTTATCGACCGCATCAACCGGGACAATCCCACCCCGGCCCTCGGGGCCATCGAATCGACCAATCCGTGCGGCGAACAGCCGCTGCTGCCGTACGAGGCCTGCAACCTCGGCTCGGTGAACCTGTCCGCGTTCCACGATCCGAGCGCGCCGGACGGCGTGGACTGGGCCGGGCTCACCGACACCGTGCATCTGGCCGTGCGCTTTCTCGACAACGTCATCGACGCCTCGCGCTATCCCCTGCCCCAGATCACGGACATGGTGCATGCCAACCGCAAGATCGGCCTGGGGCTCATGGGCTTTGCCGACCTGCTCTATCTGCTGCGCATTCCCTACGACAGCACCGAGGCCCTGGCCCTGGCCGAAAAGCTCATGGAGATCATGCAGGCCGAATCCCGCTCCGCCTCCAAGACCCTGGCCGCCGAGCGCGGCCCCTTCCCGGCCTATGCCGACTCGACCTTCGGCAAGCGCAACCTCGGCCCCTACCGCAACGCCACCACCACGACCATCGCCCCGACCGGCACCCTGTCCATCATCGCCGGCTGTTCGTCGGGCATCGAACCGCTGTTCGCCCTGGCGTTTTCGCGCCATGTCATGGACGGCGAAAAGCTCGTGGAGTCCAACCCGTATTTCGTGGACGCCCTCAAGCAGGCCGGCGCCTATTCCGACACCCTCATGGAGGAGGTCACCCGCAAGGGTTCCATCGCCCATATCGGCCTGCTGCCCGAGGAATTACGCGACGTGTTCGTCACGGCCATGGACATCGAACCGGTCTGGCACCTCAAGATGCAGGCCGCCTTCCAGAAATACACCGACAACGCCGTGTCCAAGACCGTCAATTTGCCCAATTCCGCCACCAAGGAAGACATCCGGGAAATCTACTGGCTGGCCTACGAACTCGGCTGCAAGGGCGTGACCGTCTACCGCGACGGCTGCAAATCGGCCCAGGTCCTGTGCACGGGCGACGGCACCGCGACGCCCCCCCAGCCCAAGCCCCAAAGCAAGGTGCGCGTTCGCCCGGACATCGTTTTCGGCTTCACCCAGAAGGTCAAGACGGGCCTCGGCGAACTCTACCTCACGGTCAACGAGGTCGACGGCAAGCCCTTCGAGGTCTTCGCCACCATCGGCAAATCCGGCCGGTCGGTCACGGCCAAGGCCGAGGCCATCGGCCGGCTCGTGTCCCTGGCCCTGCGCTCGGGCGTGGACGTGGCCGACATCGTGGGCCAGCTCAAGGGCATCGGCGGCGAAAATCCGGTGTTCCAGAAAAAAGGCCTGCTGCTGTCCATCCCCGACGCCGTGTCCTGGGTACTGGAGAACCGCTACCTGCAAGGCCGCAACATCCATGACGACACCGGCAACCTCGTCCATCCCCAATGCCCGGACTGCGGCGCCGAACTCGTATTCGAGGAAGGCTGCCACGTCTGCAAGAACTGCGGCTATACGAAGTGCGGTTAGAGGAGTGAGGGGGGTCCCTCCCCTCGATCCTCCACATCATGATCCATATCCGTGATCTTGCCCACCGTTTTGGCGACCGGTATGCCCTGCGCGGGGTGTCTTTTTCCGTGGACAAGGGCCGGTTTGCCTTCCTGACCGGGCCGTCAGGCTCGGGCAAGACCACGCTGCTACGGATTTTGCACGGTGCCTTGCCGTTGCAGGAGGGCCGGGTGGGCGTGGCCGGCTACGACCTGTCCCGGCTGGGCAAGGCGCGCCGGGTCCAGCTGCGCCGGGACGTGGCGGTCATTTTCCAGGACTACAAAATTCTGCCCGACTGGAGCGTGCGCGACAACGTGGCCTTGCCGCTGCGAGTCCGGGGAATCGCTCCGGCCCGGGTGCGAGAGCGGGTGCTCGCGGTGCTCGATGCCTTGGAGCTCGGTGGCCACGCCCGCCGCAAATGCCGGGAACTGGCCGGCGGCGAGCAGCAACGCGTGGCCATTGCCCGGGCCGTGGTGGTCGCGCCAAAGCTTTTGCTCGCCGACGAACCCACGGGCAACCTGGATTGGGACTTGTCGCTGCGCCTGCTCGACGTGCTGCGCCAGGTCAATGCCCACGGCACCACCGTTCTCATGGCCACCCACAACCGCGAGCTCATGGCCACCGCGCCCGAAGCCCTGGTGGTCCGGCTCGGTGACGGCGCGCCCGGGCAGGCCGACGCCACGTCCGGCGACGCGCCCGGCGAAGGGGACGCCTGATGCCGGGGCGACTCTGCTGGCAGGGCATCCGGGACGTGCTGCGTCAACCCTGGTCGTGTCTTGCGACCGTGGCCGCCGTGGCCGTGACGGTCTACCTGGGCGGGATCTTCGCCCTGGCTCTCCATGCCCTGGATACGGAATTTTTGAGTGCCCGCGGCCGCATTCAGTTCCAGGTCTACTGGCGGGTGGGGGCCGATCCCGAACTCGTCGGCCGGCAATGGGACTGGATGCGGGCCCTGCCCTACCTCTCCGACCTGCGCACCTTCACCCCGGGCCAGGCCCTGGAAGTCATGCGCCAGTCCCTGAATCCCAAAACCGACCTGGGCTGGCTGCGCGGCAAGAATCCCCTGCCCTACACCGCCCTGCTCGCCTTCCGCCTTTCCCCGGCCGATCCGGATTTCGCCAAAGCCATGCTCGACCGCCTGGAGTCCATGGAAGGCGTGGACACGGTACGTTTCAATCCCCCCCAGGTGGACTTGGCGCGAACCATCGGCCTGCTCAGTCGCCGGGTGGTCTGGCCCCTGGCCGCGGTGCTGGCCTTTCTGATCGCCCTCGTGGTCGGCAACACCGTACGCCTGTCCTTTGCCCGGCGGTGCGACGAGGTGGAAATCATGCGTCTGGTGGGCGCGAAAGAGTGGGCCATCCGGTTGCCCCTGGTCAGCGGCGCGGCCTTTCTGGGCACCGCCGGCAGCCTCGCCGGACTCGGACTCTTGCGCCTGACCCAGTCGGCCATGGCCGATGTGCTCAACGTGCCGCCGCTGTGGGTGCATCTGCCGTTTCTGCCCCTGGAAACCGTCATCGGCGGGGTGGTCGCGGCCATGCTGGTCGCGGCCGGTGCCGGCTTGCTGGCGGCGCGGGGCTAGGCGCGGCCATGCAGCAGGCATTGGTGCTGGCCGCCCACGGTTCGCGGCATCCCGGGGCCATGGCCGCCTTGGCCGGATTCCGGGACCGGCTGGCCGCCGCATACCCGAACTGGCGGGTGGAGATCGCCCGCACGGTCGGTCGCAAGCACGGCCCGGCTTCGGATTTCGGCGGGGTCCGGCAGGTGGCGGCGGTGCTGGAGGCCCTGGTCGCGGGCGGGTTGCGCCGGGTGGTGGTGCAGTCCCTGCACGTGGTGCCGGGCGAGGAATACCACGAAATGCTCGCGGCTTTGGGGCGTTACCTCGAAAACGGCGGCGCGCGGCTGGCCGTTTCGGTCGGCGCGCCGCTTTTATCCGACCGCGACGACGTGGACGCGGTGGCCGAGGCAGTGGTTTCGGGCCTGGCCGATCGGCGTGCCCGGGGTGAGGGGCTTGTGGTCATGGGCCACGGCGCCCCGCCGCCCGGGGCCGGATTTTATACCGCCCTGGGCGAACGCCTCACCCGGCTCGATCCCCTGACCCATTTCGGCACCATGCCCCGGGAACGCGGCGCGCCCTGCCCGGATATCGAACGCATCCGGGCGGCCCTGGCGGCGTCGCGCACGTCCACGGTCTGGCTCAGGCCCTTTTTCACCGTGGCCGGGGCCCACGCCTGCAACGACCTGGCCGGGGAGAGTCCGGCCTCCTGGCGCGCCATCCTGGAAGCGGCGGGCATCCATTGCCGGCCGGCCCTGGCCGGCCTCATCGAAATTCCGGCCTTCACCGCTGTCTGG
>JAWRKJ010000256.1:0-15216 GCA_040307025.1 Desulfovibrionaceae bacterium
GTGCGCGAGCCCGAGGCGACCACGCACCTGCGCATCGACTGCTGGCCCGACGACGACCCGGACCGCGTCGACACGCTTTTTTGCGACCGCTTCCACCCCTTTGCCCTGCGCCGGCAGGACCTGGCCCCGCGTCCCGGCGCACGCCAAAGCGACGCCGGCACCCTGCCCTGCGCCGAGACCCTGACCAGCCTGGCCGGCCAGGCCCTGGCCGCCGAACGCCTGCTCGGCACGCCGGTCTCCCTGGGGTTTTGCCTGGAGGGCTCGGGACAGATCGTTTTCGATGCCGTGGGGGTGCTTGAACAAGCCCCGGACGACACGACCACCCCGTTACCGACCGAAGTGCTCCTGTCCGGGGGCGAGGCCGCCTGTCTCGGCGTGGCCTCGGGCGTGGTCGTGCCCGTGGACGAACAGACGGCCATGGCCGATTTCCCGTACGGCGCCATTGCCGTGGCCCGGTCGGCCGCGCCGGCCCTGGCGCCGCTGTTGCGCCGGGCCGGAGCCATGGTGGCCGAAGTCGGCGACGCGGCCGGGCATCTGGCGGCCATGGCCCGGGAATACCGCGTGCCGGCCCTTTTCGGCCTGGCCGGGGCCCGGACGGCGTTGCCCAGGGGACTGGTCGTCACGGTGGACGTGGAAGCCGGGGTGGTGCTGCGCGGCGCCACGGAAAACCGGCCGGCACCGGAAGGGGGACTTTCGCCGGACGACCCGGAATACCTGACCCTGCGCCGGCTGCTGCGCCGCATCGCCACCTTGCACCTGACCGACCCGCTGTCTCCGGATTTCACCGTGGAGGGCTGCCGCACCCTGCACGACATCCTGCATTTCGCCCATGACCGGGCCGTGGCCGTGCTGGCCGACCTGCGTCAGGCCGGAGTGTCCGACCGCCTGGCCGTGCCCCTGGCCCTGCCCGTGCCCCTGGACCTGCGCGTGCTCGACATCGGCGGCGGGCTCATTCCCGGCACCACGGGACTGGCCGCCGTGCGCTCCCGGCCCCTGGCCGCCCTGCTGCGCGGCATGCTGGCCCCGGGCATGTGGGACACCGCCCCGGCCAAGGTCGGCCTCGGCGACATCCTCGGCGCCATGAGCCGGGCCCTGCCCGATCCGAGCGGCAATTGCGCCATCGCCGCACGGTCCTACTGCAACGTCAGCCTGCGCCTGGGCTACCATTTCACGGTCATCGACGCCTACATCGACCAGAGCCCGGAGAAAAACACCATCTTCTTCCGGTTTGTCGGCGGACTGGCCAATGCCGCCGGCCGGGCGGCCCGGGCCGCCTTCGTGCGCCATGTCCTGGCCCGCTACGAATTCAAGGTGGAGGCTTCCGGGGATCTGGTCGTCGGCCGGCTCAAGCTGGTGGAGCCCGAAACCGCCGAGGAGGCCCTGAGCCTGGTCGGCAGCCTGTGCGCCTTTGCCCGCCAGCGCGATACCGAACTCACCGACGACGGCGACGCCGCCCTGCTCGAAGCGGCCTTTTTCGAGACCCTGGGAAAATCCCGGGGCCCGCGGGAGGACCGGCCATGATCGGCAAGCTGTGGCGAAAGTGGCGTGATCGGCGGGAAACGCGCGCCCGGGCGACCCTCGATGCCCTCAAGGTGCGCTACCACACCTTCCGCATCCTGCTCGCCAACCACGAACGCGCCCTGGCCCGACTGGACAAGGTGGGCACGGCCCTGGCCGAGGCCGCGCCGGCCGACGAACTGACCGGGCTTGTGGAAGACGCCCTGGCCGTGACCTTCGAGATGGTCGACGGCGTGTCGCGCTTGGCCGCCGACGGCGCCTGGGCGCTCTATGCCCGGCAGTTGCGCCTGGAGGAATCCCTGCGCGCGGCCCTGGACGAGCTGGATGCCGGCGGGCGGGCGCCGTCGTGCCTGCCCCTGGCCCTGCCCCTCGAACCCGGCCAGGTCGGCGGCAAGGCGGCCGGCTTGTCGGCGCTTTTGCGCAACGGCTTTCCCGTGCCGGACGGATTTGCCGTGACCGCCAGGGCCTGCCGGGAGTTTCTGCGCGCAACCGCCCTCGACGAGCGCATCCGCCAGACCCTGCGCGCGGCCGGCACGGACGATGCCGCCCTGGCCGAGGCCTGCGCCGCCATCCGGCGGGACATTTTGGCTACTCCCCTGACCGACTGGCTCCAGGCGGATCTGCACCAGGCGGCCGCCGCCCTGGCCCCGGCCGCAGACGGCCCCCTCGCCCTGGCCGCCCGCAGCAGCGCCCTGACCGAGGACCGTCCCGAACATTCCTTCGCCGGCCAGTACACCACCGAACTGAACCTGTCCGCCGAGACCCTGGCCCAAGGCTTTTCCAAGGTCATGGCCGGGGCCTTCACCGACCGGGCCGTGGCCTACCGCCTGGAAGCCGGACTCCCGGCCGCCACGTTGGACATGGCCGTCCTGGTCCAGGTCATGGTCCCGGCCGTGGCCGCCGGGGTGGTGTTCACCGTGGACCCGGTGCGCCCGGTTTCCGGCCGGATGCTCATCACCGCCGTGCCGGGTCTCGGCATCCTCGCGGTCAACGGCTCGGTGCCGGTCGACATCTACCGGGTGGACCGCGACGACCCCACGGACGCGGTGATCCAGCCGGCCCGCAAGACCCGGCGCGCCGTGTCCGATCCGGCCGGCGGCATCCGGCGGGAGGCTGTACCGGCGGACCAACAAAAACGGGCCGTGCTCGAAACCGGTATTCTGACCCGGCTCGCCCGGCTGTCCCTGGCCGCCGAAGCCCTGGCCGGCTCGTACCGCGACCTCGAATACGCCGTGGATGCGTCGGAAAAAATCTGGCTGCTCCAATCCCGGCCGGCCCGCATCGCCTGGAGCGGCCATCGCCCGCCGGACGGACCGAGGGAACTTTTGCGCGGCGGCATGACGGCCGTGGCCGGCCGCGGCCTTGGCCGGGTGTACCAGGTGAGCGGCGACACGCCGCCCCCGCCGGCGGACCAGGGGCCGGTCATCGCCGTGCTGCCCACGGCAACCACCGAGGCGGCGCGCTGGTTGTCCCGCTGCCAGGGCATGGTGGTGGCCAGCGGCAATCCCGGCGACCATCTGTCCATCCTGGCCAGGGAGATCGGCCGGCCGCTTCTGACCCGGGCCAGCGGCGCCCTGACCGCCCTGCCCGAAGGCCGCCTCGCCGTCCTGGATGCCGGGGAAAACCTCTTAACCGATGCCCCGGACGCCATCGGCGATCTGCGGGAGCTGCTCGGTCGCCCGACAGCGCCCCTGCACCGTCTGGCCGCCGCGTCACTGTCCCCGGCCCGCAGCCGGGTCCATGACCTCGTGGTGCCCTTGACCCTGTCCGACGTGGCCGGCCCGGCCTTCACCCCCGAGGCCTGCCACACCCTGCGCGACAGCATCCGCTTCGCCCACGAAACCGCCGTGCTGTCCCTGTTCGCGGCCGAGGACGGACTGCTCGACACCCTGGCGCCCCAATTGCGTTTCCTCGGCGCGGGCACGCCCCTGGAACTTCCGGTCATCGATCTCGGCGGGGGGCTGCGCGAGGACGCTACCGAACCGCGCCTCGCACCCGACAACGTGGCCTCCCTGCCACTTGCCGCCCTGTGGCAGGGCCTTTTACGTTCCGGCCTGGCCGAGGCCGCCGCGCCAAGTACGGCGCCTTCCGCCAAACCCGGCGCGAGCCGCCCCGATTACGCCCTGGCCGCCCGGGACTACGTCACGGTCAGCTCCCGCCAAGCCGGCCACCATCTCCTGATCGACGCGGTGTGCGGTCCGCATCCCGGCCGCAACTACGCCCGTCTGCGCTTCCGGGCCATGGGGCCTGACGCGGCCCGTCGGGAACGCCTGGCCGCCAATCTGACGGACATCCTCCAGGCGGCCGAATTCGCCGCCAGCCACCAGGGTGATCTGGTCACGGCCAGCCTGACCGATATCCCGGAAGCGGCCACCAGCGCCGCCGTGGCGTTGCTTGGCCGCCTGCTCGGCCAACTGCGCCTGCCCGACACGCCCCTGGCCGGGGCCGAAACGCCTCGCTAAAGGCGCCCTGCGCCGCACGCGGCCGCCTAGCCGTCGGCCAGGGCCTCGTCGATATAGGCGGGGATGGGCACCGCGGCCTTGAGCAGATTGGTCCGGGCCAGCCGCACCTTTTCCGGCGAAATGTCGCGTTCGCGCCAGTAACGGGCCGGGTCGTCCAGAAATGCCTCGATGATCGAAAGTCCTTCCTCGTAGCTGCGCACCGCATGGCAGCAGGCCACGATCCACCCCGGCCCCAAGGGCCCGAGGTCATGCCCGCCGGCGGACAAATTCCCGGAAAGAGTGCGGAACTGCCCGAGGGTCTGTTCCCAGAACTGGCCGCCTCCGGGGCCAAGGCCCAAGGGATCGACGAAGATGTAGGGCGCCGGCAGGCAGTGGCCGATCTTCATGAAGGTGAGCGCCATGTTCACCTCGTAGCTCGTGCCGAACCCTCCGAGGTTGAAGATCTTGAACAGCGAGCGCCGGTCCAGGATGTCCTGGCGCGTGTTCATGGCCAGATTAGTGAACTGGGCCATGGCCTCGGGCGCGAAATTGGGAATCTGGCCGATCTCCTCGGCATCGATGCCCACCCCAAGGCGGAAAATGCCCAATTCGGCCGCCAGATCATCCACCGTGCGCATGACCCCGGGCCCGGAGCCGTGGGCCACGGCAAACCCTTCGCCCAGACGGGGATTGGCGCGCAAACGGCTCAAAAATTCCCGGATCGGCGCCTCCAGGGCCGGACGCAACACGTCGCACGACGAACCGAACATGGCCATGGTCGTATGCACCCGGGGCAGACGTTCCTTGCCGTCCCGGGTCACCCACAACCCCCGGAAAAACTCCCGCACCTGGGCCTGGCCATTGGGTTCCAGCAGCAAATAAAACCGCATGCCCTCGGCCTCCAGACGCACGAGTTCCTCGTAAAGCGCCTGATCCATGGGGAAACTGGGCTGGCTGCACAGGCGCCCGGCCCGACAGCCCATGCCCCGACTGACCACCACGCCGATGCCGTTGCGCTTGAGCACGCGCAAGGTATCCACCGGCGGCAGGGCATCGGCCACGAAGACCTTGGACAAGGTCTGCTCGCCGCCCACGTACTTGAGGTCGTCCAGAAACGGCCGCAACCGCTTGGGAATCTCCTCCCCGGTCAACACGCCCTCGGGAATGTTGCCCCGGGCGTACTCGTAAACCAGCCGCCACTGGAATTCCTGGAGCCAAGCCCCCTCCTCCTGCTCCCAGGGGATGGCGATCATCTTGCCCGGCATGAGAATGCGGCCGTACACGCCGCCGAGTTCCGGTTCCGGGGTGACCTCGTCAAAAAGAATCCGGCAGGAATCCGTGGTGAAAATATCGGTCAGATCGGCGAAATCCACGCCCGCGGCCAAAACCTCCCGGGCCCGCTCCGGCACCAGAATCCGGCTCGCCAGCCGCGCCACCTGGCTATCGGGCGGGTAGAGCCGCAACCGGGCGGCCAGGCCGTCCGTGGACACGGCCTCCTCGCCGCCGTTATAAAGCTCCACTTGGCGTAAGGTGGCCATCCCCGAGGTGCGGATGCCGTCGAGAAGGCGCGAGGCGAGATGAAAGACCCCGGATTTGGACAGATCCCGGTCGATGCAGGCCGAATACGGCCCTAGCGCGATGCGGACCGCGCCGACCAAAAATTCCTTGGGCGCCATCTCCGCCGGCAACCCGGCCGGAGACAAACTCTGGAAAATCCCCAGGCCGTGCTTGCCCTTGACCACCATCTCCGCGAAATTGCGCCCCACGCCCAACAGCCGCGACGACAGCACGTAGCGGACGTTTTCCAGGGGCAGAGCCACCACGCCGTCGTCAGTGATGGCGTGGCGGTCGGGCAACAGCAGCCAGCCCCGGTCCAAGGCATCCAGGATGGCCGCCCGGGACAGGGACGGGCCCCTGGGAATGAACAGCCGGCCGATGTCCACGCCGCCGCCTCCGCACAGCCCGCGCAGGTCGGCCAGGGAAGCGGCCAACTGGTCATTCAGGGCCGAGACCACCACCGGAATCTCCACGCTGCGGGTGCCGTCCGAGACCACAGGGGCCTCGCCGGTCAGGCGTACGTCCAGGCCGATGCGGGAATGGCCGCTGCGACCGCTGACATCCATGAAATCGGTCAGGGGTCGGCCTTCCTTTTCGGCCCGGTCGCGCAAATCGCGCACGAGCCCGCGCAAGGCATCGCTCGTCCGGGAAAACCGCATGATCCCATAGGCCTCGGGAGCGGCCAATTCCGCGTTGTAGTGGATTTCCCCGACCTCCACGAGCTGTCCGTCGCCGGTAATAAGCGGTGCGACCTGCATGCGCCCTCCGTTTGCCCGACCGGCACCATGGACCGGCCTTGGCGGGATGTCCCTTATACGCCAGGCCGCATCCGGGGGAAACCCCGGTCCAAACGGCCCACCCCCTGCCCCCGGTCTTGACGCCGCGGGTGGAAAAAGTCACTTTGCCGCAGGAAGTTGCCTGCCCGGGGCCTTGCCCATTTCCCTTCCAGCGCGTTCCAGCGGAGTCGTATCATGGAGCGGGAATCCGTCGAAGCCGCGGCGTTGCAAGCCGCCCTGGAAAGGGCCCGGACCGCGGGAGACCGCCTTCGGACCGATTTGGCAACGGCCGAGTCCACCATTGCCGACCTGCGGCGCCAGGCCCAGGCAACCTCCCAGGCCAAGACCGACTTCATGGCCCGCATGACCCACGAAATCCGCACGCCGCTTTCGGCCATCATCGGCTTGGCCAATCTGGCCCTGTCCGGCCAGGACTGCGCGGCCATGCCGGATTATCTGGTCAAGATCCGGGTCTCCGCCAAGACACTGCTCGACGTGGTGGACGACATCACCGAATTTTCCCGGCTGGAAAAGGGCCTGGCCGACGTGGTTTGCCTCCCCTTTTCCCCGGCCGAACTGCTCGACCGGCTGCGAGCGCGTTTTGCCGATACGGCCCGGAACAAGGGCTTGACCCTCGTCACCAGCCTCGACCCGACCATCCCTGCGCATCTGCGCGGTGACCAGGCCCGGCTGGAACAAATCCTCGGCCACCTCATCGGCAATGCGGTCAAATTCACCGAGCACGGCCAGGTGATCGTGCAAATCCGCTGGCTCGGCTGCGAAGGCAGCCAGGCCCGGCTGGAATTTTCCGTCCGTGACACCGGGATCGGCATGGCCCCGGAGACCATCCCGGACATGCTCGAATCCTTCACCCAGGCCGACGATTCCATGTCCCGGCCCTACGGCGGCACCGGGCTCGGGCTGGCCCTGGTCCAGCGCGGCCTGATCCTGCTCGGGGCAAACCTGCGGGCTGAAAGCGCGCCCGGACAAGGCAGCCTGTTCTCCTTCCGCGTCAACTTCACCCCGGAGCTTCCGGGAACCTGCCCCCTGCCCCCTGACGCGCCGGAGACAGCTGCCACGCTGGCCCCGAGCGACGTTCCCCTGGCCGGAGCCCACATCCTGCTCGTGGAAGACAACGCCATCAACCAGCAGGTGGCCCGTGAGACCTTGCTGCGCTGCGGCGCCACGGTGGATGTGGCCGGCCACGGCGGCGAGGCCGTGGACATGGTCCAGACCCGGCCCTACGACGTGGTGCTCATGGACGTGCAGATGCCGGTCATGGACGGCCTGACCGCCACCCGGGCCATCCGCGAACTGCCCGGCCTGGCCGAGCTGCCCATCGTGGCCCTGACCGCCCATGCCCTGGCCGAGGACCGGGACCGCTGCCTGGCCGCCGGCATGAACGACTATCTGACCAAGCCCATCGAAATCGGCCGGCTCCTGGCTACCCTCGGCCAATGGATCGTTCCGGCGGCCGCCCTGAACACTGTCCAGGCCGCCCGAGCCCCCCTGATCCTCCCCGAAATGCCCCAGGCCAACGCATTGCCCCTCCACGGTTCGGAAACGCCCGCCGGCCTGGACCTGGCCACGGCCCTGGCCCGACTCGGCGGCAACGACCGCCTGCTGCGGCATGTGGTGGCGGAATTTGTCCGGGAATACGGGGATTGCGCCGATCAGCTGCGTCGGCACCTGGACGGAGGGAACCTGGACGGCGCCCGGCGACTCGTCCACACCGTCAAGGGCGTGGCCGGCAACATCGCCGCCACCGACCTGGCCGCCAGTGCCCGGGAGTTGGAAGAAAGCCTGCTGGCCGGGGCCAAGCCCCCGGAACCGGCCCTGGCCGCCTTTCAAGACGCCCTGGAACGAACCCTGACCGACGCGGCCCGGCTGGGACCGCCCGTGAACGCCCCAACGCTCCAGAGCGCCGGACCATCCTGGCGCGTCCTGCTCGTGGATGACGCCCGGCTCAACCGGGCCATCTTTTCCCAGATTCTCAAGAGCGCCGGCCACGAGGTGGTGGCGGCCGTCAACGGCAAGGAGGCTTGCCGCCTCCTTTTCGGGGGGAAACGACCCGAGCGCCCCTTCGACTGTATCCTCATGGACATCGAAATGCCGGAAATGGATGGCTTGAAAGCGGCCCGGCTCATCCGCGACCTGCTTGGCGCGAGCGTCAATCCGCCCTGTCCCCCGGATATCCCCATCGTGGCCCTGACCTTCCACGACGCCGCCCGCGAAGCGGAACGCTGCCGTCAGGCCGGCATGGACGCCTGCCTGGCCAAACTTTTCGATCGCGAGGAACTGCTTGCCGGCCTTGGCCGGATTCTGAAGGGACGGCTGCCCGGGGCCAGCGAGAGGCCATCGCCGCCGGTACCGCCCGCGACTGCCACGGCCTTGCCCGCCCTGCTTGGCGCCCTGGCCACCCATCTGCGCGAAGGCAGCATCCGGGCCGACGAGGATCTGGCCGCCCTGCGCGAACTGCTCGCCAACCAGCCCCAGCCACCGGAGCTTCTGGACCTGGCTGCGGCCATCGAACGTTACGATTTCCACCAGGCTTCGGCCTGCCTCGACCGGCTGGCCGAGGTCTGGGGACTGCGCCTCCAGACCGACCTGCCCCGGGCCGAGGCAACGCCGCCCGAGCCCTGATTGCCCATCCTGGTGGACGCGCCTCCCGGCGACGCGCCACGATCTGTGCCAAAACGTGATCGACCGGGTAACAACAATCCGTTACAGTAGGAACCGACAAAATCCACCGGGGTTGGATTTCGCGGACGCCACCCTATGGCTTGCGGCGCAGTTTTCTCCCGATGGCCACTCCGACCACAAGGGACAGCACAATGACCAGCGTCACGATCGCCAGATTCGAACCCATGTTGACCTCCTGGCCCCGGATGCGGCCGGGGGTGAAGCGATCCTATCCGGGAAGTCGCCCGGGGGCAAAAGGGAATCCCTCCGACCCCGCGCGGCCGGCCCGGACAACCGTTCCCGCGGAGCAGGCCCATGGGCACCGTGCTTAGCGGCCTGCGCTCCCTTGTCACCAGCCTGTCCCGGAGTCGCCATGCCCCGTCCCGGGCTGAAACAGCCGCCATCTTTCGTGAAAAATACAATCATTTCCAATCGCTTCTGGAATCGAACACCGAGCTGCTCAAAATCTGCTCGGAAATGGAGGTCATGCTCGACGGACATGAAATCTTCGGCATGGCCTTTATCCGCTCCCGGTCCAGCCGGGCCATTTTCCACGCCATCCGCATGATCAAGAGCTTCGAGCGTCTGTCCGGCCGGCCCCAGCCCGAACTGGTGGCCCTGGTCGGTCGGCTCTCGGACGAGATCAAGACCGCCATCGGCGGCCGGGTCAATCCCCACCGGGGCAAGCTCGTGCTCGACCTGTCCGAGATCACGGGCGAAATGGTGGATGCCACCGGTGGCAAATGCGCCAATCTCGGCGAGATCGCCAACCGGGCCGGCCTGCCCGTGCCGGCCGGTTTCGCCGTGACCACGGCCGCGTTCCGGGCCTTTTTCGAAGAGGCAGGACTGTTCGAGACCATTGCCAGCATCCGGCTCGGCATCACCCCGGACGATCCGGCCTGCCTGGCCGCCGCGGCCGAGGACATCCAGGCCGCCATCCTGCGCGCGCCCCTGCCCAAGGCCGTGGGGCAGGCCATCACGGACGCGACCCAGGCCATCCTCGCCGCCTGTCCGGGACCGGCCCCGCGCTTTGCCATGCGCTCCAGCGCCATCGGCGAGGACGGGGAACTCTCCTTCGCCGGCCAGTACCTGACCATGCTCGGCGTGGCCCCGGACCGGCTGGACAGCGCCTACAAGCTCGTCATCGCGAGCCTGTACACCCCCCGGGCCATGTCCTACCGGCTGCTCAAGGGCATCCCGGACGACGACGTGGCCATGGCCGCCGCCTGCCTGACCATGGTGCCGTCCGAGGCCGCCGGCGTGCTCTACACCCGCCTGCCCGAGGCCCCCCATGCGAGCGATGTGCTGATTAACGCCGTCTGGGGCCTCGGCCCCTACGCCGTGGACGGGGTCATCACCCCGGATACGTTCCACCTGGACCGGGAGACCCTGATCGTGACGGCCCGGGACATCCCGGACAAGCCCCGCATGCTCGTGCCCGCGCCCGGTGGCGGACTGGCCGATACCCCGGTGCCCGAGGACAAGCGCGCCGCGCCCTGCCTGAGCGACGACCAGGCCCGGCAGCTCGCCGCCTGGGGCCTGGCCCTGGAGCGTCATTTCGGCCGGCCCCAGGACATGGAATGGGCGCTCGATCCGGCAGGGCGCCTGATCATCCTCCAGTCGCGGCCCCTGACCGCCGTGGCCGAGGCCACCCGCCAGGCCAGCCCGCCCGTGCCCGGGGCCGAGGTCCTGGCCGAAGGCGGCCAGACCGCCTGTTCCGGAGTCGGCTGCGGACCGGTGCATCTCGTGCGCTGCGACGAGGACCTGGACGCCTTTCCACCGGGCGCGGTACTGGTGGCGCCCCACAGCTCGCCCCAGTTCATGGTGGCCATGAAGCGGGCCGCGGCCATCGTCACCGACCACGGCAGCGTCACCGGCCATATGGCTTCCCTGTCCCGGGAATTCGGCGTGCCCACCCTGCTTGGACTGGATGGCGCCACCCGCCGGCTGGTCCAGGGCGAGGCCGTCACCGTGGACGCGGCTTCGTGCCGCATCTACCGGGGCCGGGTGGAAGGCTTGCTGGCCGAAACCGCCGACAAGGCCGAAACCGCCTTCATGGCCGGCACCCAGGTGCACGCCATCCTGGCCGCAGTGGCGAGCCGCATCGTCCCCCTGACCCTGCTCGACCCCAGAGCCAAGTCCTTCGGCCCGGCCGGCTGCACGAGCCTCCACGATGTGACCCGGCTGCTGCACGAATGGTCCTACGGCGAGATGTTCGCGGTCAGCGATCTTGCCGCGGGCCAGAGCGGCGGCACCGTCACCCTGGCCGCCTCCACCGGCCTGGACCTGCACATCATCGATCTCGGCGGCGGCATCAAGGACGAAGCGGCCGACAAGTCCCGGGTCGCGCCCGAGGACATCGCTTCCCGGCCGTTCGCCGCCCTGCTCACGGGCCTTGTGCTGACCGGCGAGGACCGGGCCGTGCGTCCGGTCAACCTCGGGGGGTTCCTGTCGGTCATGTCCCAGCAGATCCTGTCCCAGCCCAAACCCGGCGAGGACCGCTTCGGCGAAAAATCCTACGCCATCATCTCCGACAAGTACCTCAACTTCAGTTCCCGGGTCGGCTACCACTACGGCGTGCTCGACTGCTACTGCGGGGCCACGGTCAACAAGAATTACATCACCTTTTCCTTTGCCGGCGGCGCGGCCAACGACATCAAGCGCGCCCGACGCGCCCGGGCCATCGGCCGCATCCTGGCCGAACTCGGCTTCACCGTGGACACGGCCGCCGACCGGGTGGCCGGCCGGTTCCAGAAATTCCCCGCCGACGTCATCGAGGAAAAACTCGGCCACATGGGCCGGCTGTTGCAGTTTACCCGCCAGACCGACATGCTGATGGTCAGCGAGGCCAGCATCGAGGCCATGGTGGCCTGTTTTCTTTCGGGCGCGCCCTGCTTCGACCCGGCCAAGGCCGGTCCGGCGCCCGAAGACGCCTGAAGCGTCCCCGAAGAAACCCCTTGCCGCACGGAGGGTGCCATGCCGCGATTCGCCGCCAACCTGACCATGCTTTTCACGGAACTGCCGTTTCTCGACCGCTTCGCCGCCGCCAGTGCCGCCGGTTTCCGGTTCGTGGAATACCTGTTCCCCTATGCCTACGAGCCGGCCGTGCTGCGCCAGGCCCTTGACACCAATGGCCTGACCCAGGTGCTTTGCAATCTGCCGGCCGGGAAATGGGACGCCGGGGACCGGGGCATTGCCGCCGATCCGGCCCGGGTAGCCGAATTTCGCCAGGGCGTGAACACGGCCGTGGCCTATGCCCTGGCCCTGGGCGTCAAAAAACTCAACTGCCTGGCCGGGGTGCGGCCCAAACGCTTTTCCGAATCCGAGTCGGCCGAGATCCTGGTCGACAACCTGATTTTCGCCGCCGACGTCCTGGCCGCCCACGGCCTGACCCTGGTCATCGAGGCCATCAACCGCTTCGACATCCCCGGCTTCCTGCTCCACCGGGCCGAACAGGTGGACAAGATCATCGAGGCCGTGGAACGCCCCAACGTGGCCATCCAGTTCGACGTCTACCACGCCCAGCGCGAACAAGGCGACATCACCGCCACCTTGCGCGCCCATATCGGCCGCATCGGCCACATCCAGGTCGCCGACAATCCCGGCCGCCACCAGCCCGGCACCGGCGAGATCAACTACCCCTTCGTGTTCGCCGAACTGGACCGGCTCGGCTACGACGGCTTCGTCGGCCTGGAATATGTGCCCGCCCCCGACACAGCCACTTCCCTGGCCTGGCTTCCGGCCATGGGTTTTTCCCTCTAACACCCAAAAAGGAACCGCCATGAAAAAAATCGGCTTCATCGGACTTGGCATCATGGGCAAGCCCATGTGTCGCAACCTGCTTAAAGCCGGCTTCGAGCTGACCGTGTTCAGCCGCACCCCGGCCAATGTGGAAGCCGTCACCAGCCACGGCGCCACGTATGCCCCATCCCCGGCGGCCGTGGCCGAGGCCTCGGAATGCGTCATCACCATGGTGCCGGATTCGCCCGAGGTGCGCGCGGTGGTGCTCGGCGAAAAGGGCGTCATCCACGGTGCCAAGCCCGGCATCTACGTGGTGGACATGAGTTCCATCGCCCCCCTGGCCAGCCGGGAGATCGGGGCCGAACTGGCCAAGGCCGGCGTGCATTTCCTCGACGCCCCGGCCAGCGGCGGCGAACCCAAGGCCGTGGACGGCACGCTTTCGGTCATGGCCGGCGGCGACGCGGCCGATTTCGAGGCGGTAAAGCCCGTGCTTTCCGCCATGGCCGCCTCGGTGGTCCGGGTGGGCGCGGTCGGCGCCGGCAACGTGACCAAGCTTGCCAACCAGATCATCGTGGCCTTAAACATCGCCGCCATGTCCGAGGCACTGGTCCTCGCCACCAAGGCCGGGGCCGATCCAGACCTCGTGTACCAGGCCATCCGCGGGGGACTGGCCGGTTCCACCGTGCTCGATGCCAAGGCGCCGCTCGTCATGGACCGCAAGTTCGAGCCCGGCTTTCGCATCAAGCTCCACGTGAAAGACCTGGCCAATGTCATGCGAACGGGCAACGAGCTGCACGCGCCGTTGCCGCTCACCGCCTCGGTCATGGAAATCATGCAGGCCATGCTGGCCGACGGCTGCGGCGAGGACGATCACGGCAGCATCATCCGCTACTTCGAAAAGCTGGCCCATGTGACCGTAAAGCGTTAAAGCACGCCAACGTTTCCCAAGGCTCGCGACTTCCTGCCCTGTCGCAGCGACAACCCGGCCTCACCGCCTGCCCGAGGGGAGGGGTCGAAGCCGGCGCCGTCCGGGCGCCACAAAGGAGCGTTCCATGCGTTTCGGCAAACCTGCCCTGATTCTGGGGCTGAGCCTTTCCCTGTGCGCCGTGCTGGCCCTGGCCGCCACGGTCCTCAACGTGCAGGTGCGCGACGGCCAGGTCAGGGACAATCCGTCCTTTCTCGGCAAGATCGTGGGCAAGGCCAACTACGGCCAGTCCGTCTCCGTGGTCCAGGAACAGGGCGACTGGGTCAAGGTCTCCTTGGCCGACGGCGCTTCCGGCTGGATGCACCGCTCGACCCTGACCGACAAACAGCTCACCCTGTCCGGCGGCACGGGCGCGGCCGAAGGCGTCTCGGGCAAGGAAATGGCCCTGGCCGGCAAGGGCTTCTCGGCCCAGGTCGAAGCCGATTACCGCCGCAGCCACGGCGGGAACTACGCCGCCATCGACCGGATGGAACTGATTAAATACGACCCGGCCACCCTGCTCGCCTTCCTGGCCCAGGGCGGCATCAAGCCCCAGGGAGGCGCGAAATGAAAAAACGCGTGCTCCTGCTGGGTATTGCCGGCCTGCTTGCGGCCCTGGTTCTGCTGGTCGGCTGCCAGGACCCCGGGGCCGTGGGCCGGGTGCTCGGGTCCATCGGCGGTTTTGGCGGCTCGCCCGTCGGCGACTATGCGACCTCGGCGGTCAAGGGCGTCACCGCCATTGCCCATGCGGCCGAGGATTTCACCCCGGAACAGGAATACTACATCGGCCGCGCCGTGGGCGCGACCCTGCTCACCCGCTACCACCCCCTCAATGACCCGCAGGCCAATGCCTACGTCAACGAGGTCGGCCAGGCCCTGGCCATGTTCTCGGACATGCCCCAGACCTTCGGCGGCTACCATTTCCTCATCATGGACTCGCCCGAGATCAACGCCTTTGCCGCGCCGGGCGGCCTGATCTTCATCACCCGGGGCATGTTGCGCTGCTGCTCGGGCGAAAACGCCCTGGCCGCGGTCCTGGCCCACGAGATCGCCCACGTCCAGGGCAAGGACGCCCTGCGCGCCATCAAACGCTCCCGCGTCACCGAGGCCTTCACCATCATCGGTGGAGAGGCCGTGAAGCACGCCGTGGGCGGAGACCTGGCCCAGCTGACCTCGATCTTCACCGACTCCATCGGCGACATCATGGGCACCATGGTCAACAACGGCTATTCCAAGGCTCTGGAGTACCAAGCCGACAAGACCGCCATCACCATCCTCACCCGCACGGGCTACGATCCGGCCGGCCTGCCGGACATGCTGACCGAGATGCAAAAACGGCTCACTCCGGGCGGCCACGACTTCGCCAAGACCCACCCGGCTCCGGCCGACCGCATCACCCAGCTGGCCAGCCTGGCCCGGGTGGCCGAAATCCACGAACCACCCGCCCGCGTCGCCCGTTTCAAGGCGGCACTGGGAAATATTTAAGAGAAGGAAGAGAGAAGATGTCTCCGGCGGGGGGGGGGGGGGGGGGGGGGGG
>JAWRKJ010000257.1:0-24251 GCA_040307025.1 Desulfovibrionaceae bacterium
AGAGTCTCCCTCCCCCCGCGCCCCCCTCTCTCCCCAAAACGCTCAACGGGCTTCGCGGGCCGAACGGCCAACTTCAATAAACATATCCCTGCGGCGCTTCGCCGCCGGCACTTGTTGGGGCGCGCTTCGCGGCTTGTGCCGCCAGCCGACCGCATCCCCGCCCGCCTTCACCGCCCAGGGGTCCGGGGGGGATGATCCCCCCGGCAGGTCCAGGGCAGCGCCATGGCAGGGTCCGGGGCAGCGCCCCGGCCGGTCGCCGGGGGACTCTTCCTCTTAACCGCGAACGCGGGCGGCCTTGACGGCTTTTCTGAGGCTCTTTTTCCACTTCGGGCCGTCGAGGGCCTCGGCCAGGTATTCCAGGGTATGCATGACGGCATGTTTGTCGCGCATTTCGAGCAGGATGCGCTGGATACCCATTTTGCACGACGGGCAACCGACCAGGATGGGCATGGCTTCGGGCGCGTCGGCAAGTTGTTCGGTCAGGGTATCACGCTTGCGCTGGCGCAGTCTGTTATAGATGGCCGGGGTGGTCATGGCGCCCATGCCGGACTCGCCGCAGCAGAAAGGCGACAGGGTCACGGGCCGGCCCGTGGTTTGAGCCAGGGCGGTCTGGTACATACCGGCGGCCTTTTGCTTGGGCACATCGGCCCATTCGCAGTGGCAGGAGGCATGGTACAAAATGGGCCCCGCGTCGACCGGAGCCGGGAAGTCGAGACGCCCGATGAGGTATTGGGTGACGTCCATATGGACAAGGTCCGGACGCAGGGTCTTGAGATCGTGTTCTTCCAGGGATTCCCGGCAGGTGCCACAGCTCGTCAGCGCATGGGTGGGATTGAGGCCCAGGTGATCGGCCTCTTCCAGCAAGGCGGCCAGGGCGACCCGGTTGCGCTCCCGGTTCTGGCGGTAAGCCTCACCCATGCCGGCGGCCAGCAAGGGATAGCCGCAGCACAAATGCTGGTGGGGGATGAGCACGGCCACTTCGGCCCGCAACAGCAGGTGCACGGCGGCCATGCCGATGGCGCTGGAAAACACCGATGCGCCGCAGCCCGGGAAATAGAGCACGGTTTCCGGGGCCTCGCGGCCTTCCTGAGGAATGAAGATGGAGCCCTTGTCGAGTTCCAGGCGCTCGGAGAGGCTGCGCAGGCCCAGGGGCGGATTGGGGCCGCGCATGGCCGGATTCTCGATGCGGTTGCGCCAGAATCCGGGCACGAGCCCCATGGCCCGGCTGTGGAACTGCTGGCCGTAGGCCATGGCCTTGGCGGCCATGGGCACGCGTTTGGCCGGGGCTTCGACCAGATAATTGAGAATCTTGGTCTTGATGGGATGCCCGCCGCAGCCTTGCTGGTCGAGGAAGTTGCGCAGCCCCAAGGCCACCTTGCCGGATTCGATCTTGACCGGGCACACGCCGGTGCACTTGCCGCAGGCGGTGCAATGGTCAATGATGGCGCGCAGTTGTTCGAGCAGTCCCGGATCGGGCTCGCCCCGGGAAATCTGGGAATAGTAGATGGCCTCGATGATCGCGCCGAGGCTGATGTTTTTATTGCGCGGGTGATAGAGCATGCCGTACTGCGGGGCGAACATGGGGCAGACCTGCTTGCACTTGCCGCAGCGGTTGCAGAACTGGATGCCGGACAGGATGTCGATGAGAGTATCCTTGTCCGGCAGGGCGGTCTTTTTGAGGTCCCGGATCAGGCGGTTGAACGAGAACGTGTACGGCTCGACGGCCAGGGTGCGGGTGGTGAGCTTGCCCGGATTGATGATGTTTTTGGGGTCGACCCGCTTTTTGTAGGCCCGCAGGGCGTCGATCTTGGCCTGCTCCAAAAACGCGATCTTGGTGATGCCGATGCCGTGTTCGCCCGAGACCGCGCCGCCGAGTTGGGTGACCTTCTCAAACACCTTCTCGGCCGCTTCCCAGGCATGGCGCAACATTTCCTGGTCGTTGGAATTGACCGGGATGTTGACGTGGCAGTTGCCGTCGCCGGCGTGCATGTGGCTTGCAACCTCGATGCGGGTGGCGGCCATGTCGGCGTGGATGGCGGCGAGGCGGTCCTTGAGCTTGGGATAGCGCGAGGCCAGGTCGGTGAAAAAATAATGGGTCTGGACCTCGACCTCCGTGTCCGAAAGGTCCCGGGCCGTGGTCTTGCCGCGCAACACCCGGTCGCAAAACTCCAGCTCCATGGCGATGAAATCGTCGGTGGCCGGGATGCCGGGCAGACGGCTGGCGTTCTGCAAGGCGTCACGGTAGGCGTGGGCCATGCAGTGGAGGTTCAAATCCTCCAGGAATTCGGCGAATTCCGGCACGACATTCAGCGGAATGACCACGTCCTCGTTGACCTTGAAGCCCGAGGTACGCTTGGAGATGGCCGAGAGCTTGTGGCGGTCCTCCCAGTAGAGTTCGGCGGTTTTGGCGTCCTTGGCCTCGAACACGTCCACGTTGTCGTACGGGTCGACGATGTCCACGATGTCGGCGGCGGCGCGCAACAGCGCGTCCTCGTCGTCGGAATCGAGCTGGAGCAGCAGGACCGAAATGGGTTCGCCCTCGTAGAGGCTCGATTTCTTGACGTAATTGATGGCCCGCACATACTTGGAGTTGAATTCCTCCAAGGCCGAAATCTTGACCGCGTCGCCTTCCTCGCGGATGCGGTCGCGCAGGTGCACCACGTCGCGGATCACGCACATGGCGTTTTTCATGGAGCGGCCGAAAAATTCCAGGCACAACGTGCGCGAATACTTGGGGATGGGATAGAGGGCGAAGCAGGCCTCGGAAATGATGCCGTCCACGCCTTCCTTCTGCACGCCGGGCAGGCCCCCGAGGAACTTGTTGGACACGTCCTTGCCGAGGTTTTTCGCCCGGATCTGGTCGCCGGGGAGCTTGACCACGTCGCGCACGGCCCCGGATTCCTCGATAATCTCAAAAACGGCCGTCTCGTCGGGCCGGATCTTGTGGCGCGGGTGGTCGACCCGGCGCACCTCGATGATCTCGCCTGTGGCCTCCACCATCTTGTAGCTGATGATGTTATCCAGCGTGGTGCCGTATTCGAAGGCGAACGGACCGCCGGCGTTCTCGGCGATGTTGCCGCCAAGGGACGACGCGGCCTTGGACGCCGGGTCCACGGTGAAAAGCAGGCCCTTGGCCTCGGCCGCCTTGATGGCGGTCATGGTGATGACGCCGGTCTGGGCGCACAGGGTCATGGCCTCGGGGTCGATGTCCAGGATGCGCTTGAACTTGGACAGGCTGAGGATGACCGAGCGGCGATGGGCCGGGATGGCGCCGCCGGTCAGGCCCGAGCCGCCGCCCCGGGGAATGATGGCGAATTCCAGCTCGTTGGCCAGGCGCAGGATATGGCGGATGTGCTCCATGGACTCGGGCAGGAGCATGCACAAGGGCATCTCCATGCGCAGGTCCGTGGCGTCGGTGGAACACTCGACCAGGGAATGGGGCGCGGTGACCACGTCCTCGGCCGGCATGAACCGGCGCAGGCGTTCGACGAGATTGTCGCGGAAACGGCTGTCCGCCTCGAAAACATCCCAGAAGGCCTTGTAGGCCCGGCGGATGGTGCGGGGATACTCGCCCCAGGACTTGGGGTTGGCCTCACCCAGACGTTTTTCCACCGAGGCCTTGACGTCGGCCGGGTTGATGAACGGATTGGACCGCACGAGGAACAGCTCGGAGGCCACGGCCACGGCGAGGTTTTTCGCATCCTCGGGCCAGGTTTCGAGCTCGTCGGCGGAAATATCAAGGACCCGTGGGACGAGTCGTTCAAGGGGCAGGGAAATATGGGGCGTGCGCTCCGGCATAGTAGGCGTATCTTCCGACGAAGGTTAAGATCAGGAAGGTGTCAGATAATGCCGATACCGGCGTTTGGCAAGGCTTGGTGCAGGGCTTACAGCGGGGGGGCCGGAGCCGGAAAAAAAACGAGCGGTCCCTTGCGGAACCGCCCGTCGGAAAAGGTCTGGACCACGCGGTCTTAGCCGTGCGCTCCCGGGAAGAACTCGGCGCTGACGAAATACAACACAAACAGCAGCACCACGCCCAGGGAAATGCTCCAGCCGATCAGTTTCTTTTCGATGGGAAGCAAAGGTTCCCACTCCATCTTGGAGAGCTCTTCGGTAAAGCTCGCATCCTTCTTTTCAGGTTCCATGCATGCCTCCTTGCGATGGATTCAGACGGCTAGGACGCCAGGGGCGGCTTGACCCCGTGGAAGAACAGCCAGGAGATGAAAAGCCCGATCCAGATGATGAACCCGAAAAGGCTCACGATATAGACCAGGGCCAACCGGCCGATACCCTCGTCCCACAGCTTCTTGAAGTTGGAGACCACCCCGATGGTGAAAAACGTCAGCACGAAGAAGATGCCCCGGAAGGGACCGGTATCGGCAATGGCCGTCTTGCCCATCTTGAGCAGATCGCCGCCCTTGGCGCACAGGATCAGCATGATCACGAAGGTGATGACATAGCCGAGCACAAAACGCGGGAACCGGTCGATGATGGCGCTGAACTGCATGCGCTGGCCAGGCTTGCATTCGATCATGGTGCACCAGATGGCGGCCAGGACGAAGGCCCACACACCGATGAACACGTCGATGAAGATCTTGATGGTGGTGGCGGCCATGGTCACCCAGCCCTGCTGGTACTTGATGCCGTCCACGGCCAGGGCCTGGGCCCGAATCAGCGCGTCGGTGATGACGCCCGAAGCGATGGCGCCGCCGTCGGACTTGACGGCCAGGCCCATCCAGGCGCCGGCCACCATGGGCTCGCCATACATCCAGTGCTGGGCCACAAAGGGCAGGATCAGCATCTCCACACAGGTAAACACCACGACCAGGGAAGAAACCATGATTGGGACGATGGGCCGGGCGCGGATGGCGCCGCCGGTGGCGATGGCCGCGGATACGCCGCAGATCGAAATGCCGGAGGCGAGCGGCGCGGCCCACTCACGGCTGAACTTGAAGTATTTCCGGGAGATGTAATACACCAGCGCCCAGTAGATGAGGTAGGCCTCGACAATGGCGCAAAGGCCCCGGAAAATAACTGCGGAGGCAAGACCCAGGGCGTCCACGGACTTGACGCCAAGCTCGGCGCCGAGGATCACGATGGCGATCTTGACGTACATCTCGGGCTTAAGGGCGTCCTTGAGCTTGGCCGCCAGGCCCGGCATGAAGTTGCCGATGAAAATGCCGGCCAGCAGGGCGACGATGAAGCCCGCCTCACCGGTCAGGCCCATGGCCCACTTGAGGTTGAACTTGGCCAACTGGTTGGGGGTGGCGGCGATGGTCGCGTAGTGCCCCAGGGCATAGCAGAAATAGCTGATGAAAAACACCAGCGAAAAGCTGACCATGAACCGCTTGGGATCGCCGCCCAAGGCCTTGATGCCAAAGGCCAGCATGGCCGTCACGAACACCCAGGTCAAAATCAGGGAAGCAATCCCCGACAGCTCCTTGTAAGCGCCCGTGGAGGCCGAGAACATTTTCGACGCATCCAGCCAGACATTGGTCTTGACGGCCCAGCCCAGCGGATCGATGCCGCCGAAGTTGAGCAGCGACAAGCCGAACAAGATAAGCCCCAAAGTCAGGGCCAGCTTGTCTTCCGTCAGCCACTTCTTTTCCGCCATGACTTCCTCCTCTCGCTTGGCCGACCCGGCGCGCACCGATGCCGACCGCCCTCGTAGCAACAACCCCAACGCCACCCCGCCTCGCGCCGCAGGCGGCCAGCCCCGGGAAACCGGGAATCGCCGACTCCGGCGACAAGGCGGGATAGCTTTCTTGTGCAAGGAGGAGGCCAGGACGTTTCTATTTAAAATAGTCAAATATTCATGATTTTTAGGAGAACAACCTGCCGGCAACTGCAAACTCCGGTTAGCACCGCGCGCCTCCAGGGTTGCATTGCCTTTTTCGTCCGCCCGCCCCACAACAACACCACGGGAGCGCCCATGGCCAAGTTTCATACCAAGACCATCAAACACCGCTTCGTGGTGGGGCTTTCGGTCATCATGGCCGTGCTCGGCATTTTCTTCGCCGTGATCATTTCCATGAACCTGCGCCACCAGCTTGTGACCGACACCGAGCACAAGGCCTCCCTGGTCCTGTCCCAGGCCGAGGCCGTGCAGGCCTACGTGCGCGAGATGCTGCGACCGGCCATGTACGACCTGCTGCCGCCGGACGGCTTTCTGCTGGAGGCCATGTCCACCTCCTACGTCACGCGCAAGGTCATGAGCGACCTGAACGCCCGGGGCGACCAATTCCGCTACCGCCGCGTGGCCCAGGGCGCCCGCAACCCCGATTACGAGGCCGACGCCTTCGAACGCGGCCTGATCGCCCGGTTCGAGGAGGATCCGACCCTGACCCGGCTGGAGGAGATGACCACCCGGGAGGGCGAGGAGGTGTTCGTGGCTGCCCGGCCGGTGCGTTTCGAGGCCTCGTGCCTGCACTGCCACGGCGATCCGGCCGTGGCGCCCAAGGCGCTCCTCGAACGCTACGGCAACACACGCGGTTTCTGGCGCCACGACGGCGAGCTGGTGGGGCTCGATCTGGTGACCATGCCCGTGGCCGGAGCCCTCGGGCACATCAAGGGCGCGACCGTCGGCTTCCTGTCCCTGTTCGCCCTGGGCCTGGCCGTCTTCTACCTGACCATCCAGGTGTTTTTCGACCGGCTGGTGGTGGTCAACCTGCGCCGCACCACGGCGGTCATGCGCCGCTATTTTCCCGAGGAGGCGGGCGAAACCCCGCCGGCGAGCCCCGATGCCAGCGAAATCGAGGAGCTGCATGCCGGCATCGAGGCCTTTGCCTCCCGATTGCGCGAGGCCCACAGCAACATCGAGGACCACGCCCAGAACCTGGAGCGCAAGGTGGCGACCCGCACTGCCGCCTTGGCCCACGAAGCCGACGAACGCCGCTCGGACGTGGCCCTGTTCGTCGATCTGCTCAACATCCTCAACCTGTCCCAGACCCGGGCCGAACTGCTGGCCAGTGCTTTGGCTCGCATCGCCGGCCGCTTCGGCGCGGTCCAGGCCGCCTACGAGTGCGAATTCGCCGGCGGCGGTTCCGTGATCTGGCCGTCCGATGCCAGCCCGCCTCCGCCGCCGGACGACTGGCGCAAACTCGTGGCCGAGGACCTCTGCCGCCTGGAAGCCCGTACCGCCCTTATTCCGGTGCGCACCACCGAAATCAGCCGGGGCCTGCTGCGCCTGTATTTCCCCGACGACGGCCCGGGGCCCGATAGCGGGGCCACGGACCTCTACCGGGCCGTGGGTCAACAACTCGGCATCGCCCTGGAAAACCTCGATGCCATAAGCTCGCTGCTCAACCAGAACATGTTGCTTGCCTCCATCTTCGAGGGCATTTCCGATCCGCTGTTTCTGCTCGACGGCACCCTGCACGTCATTTTGGCCAACGATGCCGCCCGGGAACTGGTCCGCGCGCTCCGCGCCGGCCAGAACGAGGCCGACGTGCCTGTCCCGGGCGCCGCGCCCCAGACCGTCCCCCGGACCGGCAAACACGCGCATCTGCCGCCCGAACTGCTGGGGGCCGATTCCCTGGAAAACGGACTCGCCACCTTAAGCGACACCCTCGTGCTCGGCGAGACCTCCTTTTCCACGGTCAGCCTCCCGGGCGGGCGCACCTTTGCCGTCACCCGCTACCCCGTGGTCGGCCCCTCGGGCCAACCCGAGCGGATGGTGGTCTATGCCCGCGAAAACACCGCCGAACGCCGCATGCTCGAACGCATGCGCCAAAGCGAAAAGCTCATCGCCGTGGGCAAGCTGGCCGCCGGCCTGGCCCACGAGATCAACAACCCCCTGGGCGTCATCGCCTGCTACGCCGAACTGTTGCGTTCCCAGATCAGCGATCCCCAGGCACTGGACGACCTGGCCGTCATCGAACGCCATGCCGTGCAGACCAAGAAGGTCCTGCGCGACCTGCTCGATTTCGCCCGGCCCCGGCCCTCGGATACCGGCCCCTGCGACGTGGGCGCGGTGCTGGCGAGCCTGTCGCGCATCTTCGAGGTCCAGGCCCAGGCCCGGCAAGTCCGCCTCGTCACCCGCCTGCCGGGCGACCTGGCCATGGCCCGGGCCGACGCCGCCGCCCTGGAACAAGTGGTGTCCAACCTCGTGCTCAACGCCCTGGACGCGGTGCGCTCCGGCGAAGGCGTCATCGAACTGGCCGCCGGTCCCGGCGATGATGGCGAAACCGTCTGGGTGCGCGTGGCGGACAACGGCCCGGGCATTCCCGACGAGGATCTGCCCCATATCTTCGAACCGTTTTTCACCACCAAGGAGGCCGGCCACGGCTCGGGCCTGGGACTGGCCGTGGTCTACGGACTGGTGCGCGACATGGGCGGTGATGTCACGGTGGAAAACGAGGGCGGCGCGGTCTTCACCGTGACCCTGCCCGCCTGCCGCGACGAATGCCTGGAGATGCCCCATGACTGACACCCCGCGCGTGCTCATCGTCGACGACCAGCCCGATTTCGCCCGGGGTCTGGCCCGCCTGCTCACCCCGAAACTGCCCGGCACCGCCTTCGACCATGCCCTGTCCGGCGACGAGGCCCTGGCCGCCCTCGAACGGGACGCCTACGCCGTGCTCGTGACCGACCTGCGCATGCCGGGCCTGTCCGGCCTCGATCTCCTGCCCCGGGCTCTGGCCCGCACGCCCCACCTCGGGGTGGTGCTGCTGACCGCTTATGGCGACATCGACACGGCCGTGGCCGCCCTCAAGGCCGGGGCCTACGACTTCCTGACCAAGCCCGTGGACTCGGACCAGCTGGCGCGGGTCATTGCCAAGGGCCTCGAACGCCATGCCCTGCTGCGCGAAAATACCCGGCTACGGGCCATGGCCGCAGCCTGTGGCGCCGATGCCGGCCTGCTCGGCCAGTCGCCGGCCATGGCCCAGATCAAGGAAACCATCGCCGCCGTGGCCGCCTCGGACTACACCGTGCTCGTTCGCGGCGAATCCGGCACGGGCAAGGAACTGGCCTCCCGGGCCATCCACAGCCTGTCGCGCCGGGCCTCGGGCCCGTTTCTTTCGGTCAACTGCCCGGCCATCCCGGACCAGCTCCTCGAAAGCGAGCTGTTCGGCCACGTGCGCGGGGCCTTCACCGGCGCCGAACGCGACCGCAGGGGCCTTTTCCTGTCCGCCAACGGCGGCGTGCTCGTGCTCGACGAAATCGGCGACATCCCCATGAGCGTGCAGACCAAACTTCTGCGCGTGCTCCAGGAACGCGAAGTCCGCCCCGTGGGATCGAGCAAGTCCATCCCCATCGACGTGCGCATCCTGGCCGCCACCAACCAGGACCTGGAAGCCCGCATCGCCGCCAAGACCTTCCGCGAGGATCTGTACTACCGCCTCAACGTGCTCACCGTGCGCCTGCCGCCCCTGCGCGAACGCCGCGAGGACATCCCGCTTCTCGCCACCGCTTTTCTGGACCGCACCTGCCGCGAAACCGGCATTGGGGAAAAGGTCTTCTCGGCCGAAGCCCTGGCCGCCCTGACCGGCCGGGATTGGCCGGGCAATGTCCGGGAACTCTGCAACTTCGTGCGCCGGCTCACGGTCTTTTGCCGGGGCGACGTCATCGGTCCCGAGGCCGTACGGGCCGCCGACCAGGGCCAGGTCGATCCGGCCGAACCCGAGGACGACGGGCTGACCCCCACGCCTTACCTGGAAGCCAAGGCCCGGGTCGTGGACGCCTTCACCCGCCGCTACGTCGAACGCCTGCTCGGCCAGACGCACGGCAATATCTCCGAGGCGGCCCGGCTCTCGGGACTCGAACGGGTGTCGTTGCAGAAGATTTTGCGACGGTTGGGAATCGTCGCGGAAGGATTTCGGTGAAAAAAGCCTCCGGCGGCCAGGGCGCTGCCCTGGGACCTGCCGAGGAGCGTCGCCCCTCCCCCGCCCCCGAACGGGTCAGGTGGGATACGCGGCGGGTGGCGATTGTACCCCCTCGCATGCGGTATGCAACGCCCCGACGGCGCGATATGTTTCTTACAATTTCTTTTCAAAACAAAAAAATGCACCTTTTCGGAAGGTTACGATTCTTCTTTTTTCATACCCCTTCCTTTCATACAACGCACAGGCAGCCGGATTCCCCGTGAAGGCATCCAGTCGTATCGATGCATACTGATGCGCTTTTGCCCAAAGCTCGGCATAATCGATAAGCGCCGTGGCAATCCCTCTTCGCTTGTATCGTGGGTCCGTGCACAACCGGTGAATGACCAACTGTCTACCTGTGTCGTATTTCCACGGAATCGCTACGTATTCTTTTTCCTGATGTTCATTTAAAACCACAAAACCTTTAATTTCTCCCTGATCATCAAATACATACAAATAACTTTGTTCAATATCACTGACAAGAGTTTCATCATTGGGGTATATGTCATCCCATTGATCGATACCTTCCGAATCCATGGAAACGATGGCATTTTCAACAATTCCCATTATGCTCTCAAGATCTTTCAAGTATCCTTTTCGTATTTCCATAACACGCGTTTTCTTTTCCTGTAGTATTCAAATATAGTTCTAGCACAGTTTTTTTAACAAATGCAACGTATCGGTTGCGGCAGCGCCCCGATTCCTTTACCGCCTGGCCACCGCCGTCAGCAGGCCGGCGCCGATCATGACCCCGCCGCCGACGCCGGTGAGACGACGCAGGAAGCGCGGATTCCGGATGCGATTGCCGGCCGAGCCGGAGAGGTAGCTATAGAAGGTGGCGTTTATGGCCGACAGCAGGACGAACGTGACGCCGAGCAGGACGAGCTGGGGACCGGCCGGCTGGCCGGGATTCACGAACTGGGGCAAAAACGCCACGAAAAAAAGAATACACTTCGGATTGGAGGCGGTTACAGCGAAGGCGTGGGCGAATTTGCGCCCCGGCGAGCTGGAAGTCAGGGGCCGGGCGGCGCTGCCGCCCGAGCGGATCATGCCGATGCCGAGATAAACGAGGTAGACCGCGCCGGCATATTTGAGGACGGTAAAGGCGGTGGCCGAGGCGGCAAGCACGGCGCCAAGTCCGGCCACGGAGCAGGCCAGGGCCAACCCGTCGCCGAGGGCCACCCCGGAAACGAGGGCCCACAGGGATTTGCGACCCTCGGACAGGCCGTAGCCAATCACGAGCAGCACAGTGGGACCGGGGATGATAAGCAAAAACGCGGCGGCGGCGAGAAAGGCGACATACAGCGGCAGGGTCATGACATCCTCCTCGGTCGCCGCTTACGCCTCTTCGGGGGGCTCGTAAATCCCGCAACGACGGCAGGTCGCACAGCCGGCCGGCGGACATTTGGCCGTGGCCAAGCCCTGGTTGTAGCGCTCCCATTCCCGCCAGAGATAGTCCTTGGAAACGCCAATATCGAGGAAATCCCAGGGCAGGGGCTCGTCGCAGGGGCGGTCCCGGTCGAGATACCAGGCCGGGTCGCCGTCCCAGGCCCGAAGCGCCCGGCGCAGGCCGTTTTCGGTCGCACCCACGAGTAGCGGAAACACGCGTGCATCGCCCCGGGCCAGCAGGCCCTGCACCCGGGCCATGGACGCAGGTTCGACCTCCACCCGGAAGCCCTTGCGCTTGGCAACCGCTTCCCGCACCCGGGCATAGGCCGCCTCGATGGCCGCCTCGGAGGCCATGGGCGCCCACTGCATGGGGGTAAAGGGCTTGGGCACGAGCGGGTTCACCGAAAACGTGGCGTGGGCGATGCCCTTTTTGCCGTGGCCGATGCCGCCGGCCGCGCTCACGGCGTCGAGCAACGGCCCGAGTTCGCGGTAGTCGTCCGGCGTCTCGCTGGGCCAGCCCACGATCAGATAGAATTTGAGGTGGTTGACCCCATGGGCGCCGGCCAGGGTCACAGCCCGCAGAAGGTCCTCGACGGCGAGCTGTTTGTTGACGGCCCGGCGCAGACGTTCGCTCGGCGCTTCCAGGGCCAGGGTCAGGGTGCGCAGGCCGGCGGCGCGCAGGATGGTCATGAGCTCCGGGGTCAGGCCGTCGGCCCGTACCGAGGACAAGGAGAATTTCGTCCCGCGTTCCCGCAGCCAGGTCAAAAAGGGGATGAGATCGGGCCAGTCGGTGAGCGCCGTGCCCACGAGCCCGACCTTGCGCGGGCCCACGTCCTCGACAAGGGCCTTGAGTCCGGCCAGGTCCGCCTGGCGCGGCGGCCGGTAGATGTAGCCGGCGGCGCAGAACCGGCAGCCGTAGGGGCAGCCCCGGTTGACCTCGATCAGAAACATGTCGCGGAAGGCGGCATGGCCGGACACGAAGCAGGAATGGGCCGGCTCGGCGAGCACGGTGGGACACCCCTGGGCCATGGCCCGGACCCGGCGCACCGGCACCGGGGTCAGCCCGGGGACGTAGACGCCCGGCAATTCGGCCACGGCGGCCAGACAGGCGGCCTTGTCCGCGCCGGTCAGGCACATGTCGCGCAGCTTGCCCAGGACCGCGGTCAATCCGGCCTCGGCCTCGCCCACGTAGAGCAGGTCCAAGGCCGGCAGGATAGGGGCAGGATTCAAAAAAGCCAGCGGCCCGCCTCCCACGACAATGGGGAAGTCGGGCCGCCGGCTGCGTTCCAGGGGGATATCGGCCGCGGCCAAGGCAGCCAGGGCCGGGAGATATTCTTCCTCGTAGGCCAGCGAACAGGCGATGACCGGAAAATCGGCCAGGGGCCGGCCGCCGTCCTCGGTCTGGGGGGGCTGCCCAGCGCGGCAGAAAACCCGCTCCACGGCGAGGGTGGCGTCCGTGTCGAGGAGGCGCCACACCGCCTGCCAGCCGAGCGCCGACAGGGCCATGGCCGCTTCCCCGGGCACGAGCAGGGCCACGGGTAACCGGCCACCCCACTCGCGCACGGCCGGCCTGTCCAGACCGAAATAGACCTTCGCCCGTTCGCTCAAAACACGTCCCTACCCCCGCAGGGGGGGCCGGAGGGAAGGATGCCCCCCGGCGGGGAGGTTCGGCAGGGGCTTGGCCCCTCCCGGCTCCTAGTCGGCCTGCATGCGGATAAACGAGGGAATTTCAAACTCCTCCTCGTCGAAAATAAACTCCTCTTCGCCCACGGGCTGGGTCTTGATGGGCGCCTGGTTGAGCGCGGCCTCGGGTCCGCCCTTCTTGCCGCCTTTACGCAGGTAGGCCGGGATATTGTAGTCGTTGCCCTGGCTGCTGAGGACCCGGACGCTGCGCGGGCTCTGGGAGGAGCCGCCACCGGGACCGCCGGAAGGCGGCGGCGTGCTCTTGGAGCGCGGCAGGCTGGTGATGACCTCCACGGGCTTGGTCTCCTCGCGCTTGACCTGCTGCATGCCGTCCCGGGCCATGGCCGACTCGATGCCCGTGGCGATGACGGTGATGCGCATCTCGTCGGTGGCGTCGGGATCGAACACGGTGCCGAAGAAGACCTTGGCGTCCTCGTGCACGGCCTCGGTGATGGTGGACGCGGCTTCGTCCACTTCCTCGATGGTGAGGTCCGGGCCGCAGGTGATGTTCATGAGCACGCCCTTGGCGCCGTCGATGGTGACGTCTTCGAGCAGCGGGCTGGTGATGGCCTTGAGCGCGGCCTCGCGGGCGCGGGATTCGCCGCGCGCCGTGCCGAAGCCCATCATGGCCAGACCCATTTCGCTCATCACCGCCTTGACGTCGGCGAAGTCGAGGTTGATCAGGCCCGGGACCATGATGAGGTCGGAAATGCCCTTGACCGCGAAATAGAGGACTTCATCGGCCTTTTTGAGCATCTCGATGAAGGTGGCCTTTTTGGAGGCCAGCGAGAGCAGGCGGTCGTTGGGGATGGTGATGATGGAATCCACCGTATCCCGCAGGGCCTGCACACCCTTTTCGGCTGAAAGCAAGCGCTTTTTGCCTTCGAAATAAAACGGCTTGGTGACCACGGCCACGGTCAGGGCGCCGACTTCCTTGGCCACCTGGGCCACGACCGGTGCCGCACCGGTGCCGGTGCCGCCACCCATGCCGGCGGTGACGAAGACCATGTCGCAATCGCCGATGGCCTCGCGGATCTGGTCGATGCTCTCCAGGGCGGCGTCACGTCCCACTTCCGGGTTGGCGCCGGCGCCGAGGCCCTTGGTGAGCTTCTCGCCGAGCTGGATACGGTATTCGGCCTGGGATTTCTGCAAGGCCTGGATGTCGGTGTTGGCCGTGATGAAGGTCACGCCGGACATGGCCGAGCAAATCATGTTCTCCACGGCGTTGCCGCCGCCGCCACCGATGCCCACGACCTTGATGCGGGCATTCGAACCCTGTTCAAGTTCCAGATATTCCATCACATGCTCCCCCTATCATATCTCCCTGGTTATCCCCTGACAAAGCCGCCTGCGGACTATTTCACGTCCACAAACCATTTCCGCATCCTCCCCAGAATGCGGTTGAACACATTCTCGTCGCGGATGCGGAAGCGCTGTTCCACGCCCTCCTTTTCCGCGCCGTACATGAGCAGGCCCACGGCCGTGGCGTACATGGGGCTGTTGACCACGTCCTTGAGGCCCCCGACCTTGTCAGGGTAGCCGATGCGCGTGGGCAGGTTGAAAATCTGTTCGCCGAGTTCCTGGATGCCTTCGATGAGCGCCGTGCCGCCGGTGAGGACCACGCCGGCGCCGATCTGGTTCTTCATGCCCGAGCGGATGAGCTCCTGGTCGACCAGGGCCAGCATCTCCTCCACGCGCGGTTCGCAGATCTCGGCCAAAACTTGCCGGGACAGGCGCCGGGGCTCGCGGCCGCCAACGCTCATGACCTCGATGACCTCGTCTTTCGGCACCATCTCGGCCAGGGCGCAGCCGTACTTGATCTTGATCTTCTCGGCCGAAGCCATGGGCGTGCGCAGGCCAAAGGCGATGTCGTTGGTGAGATTGGTGCCGCCCAGGGCCAGGACGGCCGTGTGCTTGATGGAGTCGTTGGCGAAAATGGCCAGATCGGTGGTGCCGCCGCCAAGGTCCACCAGGGCCACGCCGATCTCGCGTTCCTCGCCCGTGAGCACGGCCTTGGACGAGGCCAGCGATTCGAGCACGATGTCCGAGACGTCGAGCCCGGCCCGGTGGCAGGACCGGATGATATTCTGGGCGCTGGTCACGGCGCCGGTCACGATGTGCACCCGCACTTCCAGGCGCACGCCAGCCATGCCGAGCGGATCGGCGATGCCGCGCTGATCGTCGACAATAAATTCCTGGGGCAGGATGTGGATGACCTCCCGGTCCAGCGGAATGGCCACGGCCTTGGCCGCGTCGATGACCCGCTCGATGTCCCGGGGGCCGACCTCGCCGCCCTTGACGGCGATGACCCCGTGGCTGTTGAAGCCCTTGATGTGGCTGCCGGCGATGCCGGCGTAGACCGAGCGGATCTCGCACCCGGCCATGAGCTCGGCCTCTTCCAGGGCTTTTTTGATGGACTGCACGGTCTGCTCGATATTGACCACCACGCCCTTGCGCAGTCCCGTGGACGGGCTCGTGCCGATGCCGACCACATCCACGCCCTCGGGCGAAATTTCGCCGACGACCACGCAGATCTTGGTGGTGCCGATATCGAGTCCGACGATAAGTTCCGACCTGGCCATAAACCGCTCCCTGCAAGTTTCCTCTCGCGTGGCGCCGCGCCCCTGCCGTGCCGCCCCAACCCCGACGCGACAGGGTACTGGAATTCGATTCCGAAAGAAACCGTTGCCCCGCGTGTTTCCGCGACGCGTCCGTGCCCGACTCCGGGCCCGTCCCCTAGCCTTGCGGCGACGCCTCCCCCGAAACGTCGCGCTTCTCGACCCAGACCTTGTCGCCTTCGGCGGTGATCAGCGCGACCTGACTCAGTTCGCCGCGCCGCCGCAGGTCCGTCCAAACCTGATTCATCCGGGACAGGTTGCGCTGCCATTCCCGCGACCCCAGGCACAACAAAATTCCCGTATCCATAAGCTGGATTTCAAGCCCCCGGCCCCAGCTGAGGCGCAACCAGGCAATCTGACTCAGATCGAAGGGCACCCGATGCTCGGCCATGGCCTGGCGCAGATCGGCCAGGAGGGACAAATGCTTTTCCATGCCGGACTCGACCTCGATCTGGGGCAGGGACACGAACTGCCCGGGTTCGACCTTGTCGATGATGCGTCCGGCCTCGTCGGCGTAATAGAGCGTTCCCTGATACTGCACAAGATAGGATGGTGTTTTTTCATGCACATCCACCGCGATGGTCCCGGGCAGGATCCGCCTGACGCTCACCGATTCGACCCAGGGTTCGCGGCCAAGGGCCGAGCGCATGCGGTCCATGGACAAGGCCAGGACATTGGTGCCCGGGGTCAAACCGACCATTTCCTTGATGTGCTCCTCGGAAAGCCGCGAACAGCCGCTTATCTCGACGTTTTGCAAAGCGAAATAGTTGATGGTGGTCAACCAGCGGTAACCGGCCAAAAGACCCACGCTCACCGCCAGAATCAGAGAAGCCACGATGACCATGGACACGGTCCGGGTGAAAAAACGGCCCACCCCGCCAAGACTCACCCCCGGCATGGACAGCGAATGCCCCTCCCGGGAATGGCGGTTGCGGTTGCTGCGCGATTTGACGACCCGGCTTTTCACCGTCACCCGAGGGGTGGCGGTGCCGTAGCCATAGTTGTTCTTGCGCCGTTTGACGCCGCCACCGGACAGACCGGACAAGGTCCCGACCCTGACATTCATGGCGCGACCCTCACTTCCAGTTCGAGTTCGTGACCGCTTCGCCTGCGTACCGCCTCCCTTGCCGTCTCGATCAGCTCGAACGCCTCGGCTGCGCAGCCACCGCCCAGATTGACCAGGAAGTTGGCGTGCAGGTCCGAAAACGCCATGTTCCCAAGCCGCCGCCCCCGGAATCCGGCCTCGTCCAGCAGCTTGCCGGCCGAGGGACCGGCCGGATTTTTAAACACGCATCCGGCCGAAGCCGCCTTGATGGGCTGGGTGGCGCGTTTGCGCCGCACGAGCTCGATCATGGTCCGCCGGATGTCGATGGGTTCGTCCACCTGGCAGTCGAGTTCGACTGCCAGCACCAAAAACGGTTCCGGCGCGCCGGTCAGAACGAAATGCCGGTAACCGGTTGCAAACCCGTCGCGACTGAGCCAGACGAGACCCCTTCCAGGGGTCCAGACCAGCACGCGGGCCAGAACGCTCCCCATGTCGCAGCCGTAGGAACCGGCATTGCCGGCCACGGCCCCACCCACGGTTCCGGGCACGCCCACAAGGCCAGCCAGGCCGTCCAGGCCCTGGGTGGCCAGCCAGGCCACCAGACGCTGGAGCTTGACCCCGGCGCCCACCCGGACCCGCACCGCATCACCGAAACGCTGGCGCAGGGTCTCGGGTTCCCCGGTCAGGCGCGGCGAGACCACAACCAGGGGCAACTGCCCGTCGCGAATCAAAAAATTGCTGCCCCCGCCCAGGATCAGCGGCTTGCCGCCAAGCCCGGCCAGGGTTTCGGTCAGACCGGCCGCGTCCTCGGGAGAAGTCAGAACAACCTCGGCCAGGGCTTGTCCGCCCAGGCGCAGGGTGGTCCGATCGGAAAGACGCGGTCCGGGTCTGACGTCAAGCGCCATGGCCGGCCTCCAGGTAGTGGACGCCCACCTGCCAGACGCTGCCCGCGCCCAAGGTGAGCAGCACGTCGCCCGGGCGCAGGATGCCCGGCAGGGCCGCCTCCATGGCGGCGAAATCCGGAAAATAGGTCACCCGGGTCTTGCTCACCTGGCGGATGCCCTGGGCCAGGCTCTCGCTGCTGACCCCGGGAATGGGCGCCTCGCAGGCCGGATAGATCTCGGTCAGAAGCAGTTCGTCCACCGTGTCGAAACAGGTGCAGAAATCGCCGAAAAGCGCCTTGGTGCGCGAGAAGCGATGGGGCTGGAAAGCCACCACCAGACGCCTCTCCGGGTACACGAGCCGGGCCGTGGCCAGGGTGGCCCGGATCTCGGCCGGATGATGGCCGTAATCGTCCACCACGGTCACGCCGTTCCGCTCGCCCTTGACCTCGAAGCGCCGGCCCACGCCGCCGAACTTGGCCAGGGCCTCGGCAATGGTGGCCAGGGGAATGCCGGCTTCCAGGGACAGCCCGATGGCGCCCAGGGCGTTTTGCACGTTGTGGCGGCCGGGATGGGCGAGGTTGAGCTCGCCCAGGGAATGGCCGTCGCGAAAGACCTCGAACCGGCTCTGTGCCCCGATGGAGACGATGCGGCCGTGCAGCCGGGCCTTGTCGGACAGGCCGTAGGTCAGGGTCGGCCGGTTGATGCGGGGCAGGATGCGGGCCACGCCGGGATCGTCCAGGCAAACCACGGCCGTGCCGTAAAACGGCAGCTTGTTGAGAAAGGCCACGAAGGCGTCGTCGATGGCGGCAAGGCCGGCGTAGTGGTCCAGGTGGTCGGCATCCACGTTGGTGACCACGGCGGCAATGGGCGACAGGCACAAAAACGAGCCGTCGGATTCGTCGGCCTCGGCGATCAAGTATTCGCCGGCGCCGAGCCGCGCTCCGGCCCCGTAGGCGTTGAGCCGGCCGCCGATGATGACCGTGGGATCGTAGCCGGCGGCGGTGAAAATGGTGGCCAGAAGCGAGGTGGTCGTGGTCTTGCCGTGGGTGCCGGCCACGGCGATGCCGGTGCGCAGGCGCATGAGCTCGGCCAGCATCTCGGCCCGGGGAATGACCGGAATGCCCCGCTCCCGGGCGGCCAGCACTTCGGGGTTGTCGGCGGACACGGCCGTGGATTTCACCACCACGTCGGCATCGCCCAGGTTCTCCCGGCCGTGGCCGATGGCAATGGACGCGCCCAGCCCGCCCAGGCGCCGCACCACCTGGCTCATGGCCAAGTCCGAGCCGGTCACGTCGTAGCCGAGGTTGAGGAGCACTTCGGCAATGCCGCTCATGCCCGAGCCGCCGATGCCGATCATGTGGATCTTGCGGACCTTGGAGCGCATGGCCCCGGTGGCCGGAGACGGAGAGGTCAGGGGTTCGATCATCGCGCGTCTCCCTTTTGCGCCGCCAGGTCGAGCAAGGCCGTGGCTATGCGTTCGGCCGCCTGGGGCATGGCCTGGCCGGACGCGGCCTCGGCCATGGCGGACAAGCGCGCCGGGTCGTTAAACAGTTCGAGAATGGTGCCGGCCAAGTCACGCCCGGGCAAGGTGTCCTGGGGGATGACCAGGGCCGCACCAGCCGCACCCAGAAACGCGGCGTTGACCGCCTGGTGGTCGTGGGTGGCAAAGGGAAAAGGAATGAGGATCGAGGGTTTGCCCGCCGCCGTCACCTCGGCCAGGGTGGTGGCCCCGGACCGGGCCAGGACCAGATCGGCCCAGGCGTAGGCTTCGCCCATGTCTTCGATGAAATTTTCGATCACCAGGGCCGGCCCGTCGGCATCCCGGCCGCAATGGTACAGGAGTTCGGCCGCCCGGGCCCCGGCCCGGTCGAAATCGGCCCGCCCGGCTTGCAGGCGCACCTTGATCCCGGCATCGAGCAGCCGGGGCAGGACGTCGAGGACGGCATCGTTGACCGCCCGGGCGCCCTGGCTGCCGCCCAGGACGAGCAAATGGCGCCGCTCGGGCCGGCAGGGCGATACGGCCGCGGCAATGTCGCCCCGAATGGGGTTGCCGAGCCGGACCGTGCGGCCCACGGGAAAGGCATGGTCCTTGTCGGGATAGGTGACGAACACCCGGTCCACGAACCGGCCGAGCAGCTTGTTGGTCATGCCGGGAATGCTGTTTTGTTCGTGGATGGCCGTGGGAATGCCCATGAGCCGGGCCGCCACCACCGGAATGAACCCGGCATAGCCGCCAAAGCCCGCCACCACCTGGGGCCGGATGTTCTGGAGCTGGCGCACGGCCTGGCCAAAGGCCTTGGCCATCCAAAACGGCGCGGCCAAGGCCCGCACTCCCCGGCCGAACACGCCCTTGGCCGGCAAGCCCACGAACGGCAGACCGGCTTTGGTGGCCAGGGCGCCCTCAGGTCCGCCGCCGCCGATGAAATACACTTCGGCCTCGGGGTCGATGCGCCTCACGGCCGCGGCCACGGACAGGGCCGGAAAGATATGGCCGCCGGTGCCGCCGGTGGTCACGACGAGACGGATCATCGCCGAGCGCTCCTTGACAGGTTGAGCAGCACACCCACGCATAAAAAACAGGCCAGCAAGTTGCTGCCGCCATAGCTCAAAAACGGCATGGCCACGCCCTTGGGCGGCACGCAGCCGAGCACCACGGCCAGGTTGAGCAGAAATCCCAACCCCAACACCAGGGCCATGCCATAGGCCGTGAACCGGTCGCGCAGATCGTCCTGGGCCAAGGCCACCCGGAACGACCGCCACAGCAAAATGCCGATGCAGATAAACACCAGGGACACGCCCACAAAGCCGAGCTCCTCGCCGAGCACGGCCATGATGAAGTCGTTGTGGGCCTCGGGCAGGTAGAACAACTTCTGCTTGCCGGCTCCGAATCCCACCCCGCCGATCCCGCCCGAGCCAAAGGCGTAAAAGGACTGCACGAGCTGGTAGCCAACGTTTTGCGGATCTTTGAACGGGTCGAGAAAGGCGAACCAGCGTTTGAAGCGGTACGGCGAGGAGGCGATCAGAAGGCCCATGGCCCCGACGCCGAACAGCATGGACACGGCCAGATAGGTCAGGCGCGTGCCGCCGACCAGACTCATGAGGAAAAAGAGCATGCCAAGAAAGACCGCGCCGCCGAAATCGGGCTGCAGAAGCAAAATGAGCCCAAGAAAGCCGGTGACCATGACCGGCGGGATAAACCCCACGGAAAACGAACGGATGAGGCTCTGTTTCTGGCTGAAGAAATAGGCCAGGTAGAACACGAGCACCACCTTGGCCAGTTCCATGGGCTGGAGCGTCACCGGCCCCAGATGCATCCAGCGCCGCGCGCCGCCGGCCTTGACCGAAAACGGCGGCACGAGGGTCAGCACGAGCAAGAAAATGATACCGAACAGCCACAGATAGACCTGGCCATGGAGCAGCCGGCGCGGCATCCAGGCGAACACGGCCATGACCACGAGGCTCACCAGGGCAAACAGCCCCTGGCGCTGGAAGAAATAGTAGCGGTTGCCGACCAGCCGCTCGGCCATGACGCCGCTGGAGGAAAAGACCATGACCAGCCCCAACCCGGCCAACAGCATGGCCGAGCTGAGCAGCCACAGGTCAAAGGGGCCGTGCTTGGCCTCGGTGGCGGTGGTGATGGGCCGGCTCATGCCGCGCCTCCCTCTCCGGTCCGGACAGGACCGGGCAGATCGGCGAACACGGCCTGGAAATCCCGTCCCCGGGCCTTGTAATTGGGGTAGAGGTCAAAGCTCGACGTGGCCGGGGACAGGAGCACGACGTCCCCGGGCCGGGCTGCGGCATAGAGCCGCGTCATGGCCGTGCGCAGGTCGGGCTCGTGGAAGATCGGCACCACGCCGGTAAACGCGGCCTCAAAGACCTCCTGGCTGGCCCCGAACAGGGCGATGGAAGCCACCTTTTCCCGCACCAGCGGCACCAGCGCCGCCAGATCGCCGCCCTTGAACACCCCGCCGGCCAGCAGCCGCACCGGCCGGTCGCAGCTTTTGATCGCCGCTTCCATGGCCGTCACGGTGGTGGCCTTGGAGTCGTCCACAAAAAGCACCCCGCCCTTCTCGCCGATGATCTGGAGGCGGTGGGGCGCCGGGACAAAGTCGGCAAAGGCGGCCTTGGCTTGCTCCTCGGTCACGCCGAAGGCCTGGCAAGCCAGGTAGGCGGCTTCCATGTTTTCCTGGTTGTGGGCGCCGTGCAGGCGCGGGCAGGAAAATCGGCCCAGGGAGCTGAACCAGGTGATGGCGGCCCGGGTGAAGCGCCGTCCGGCCAGGGTCTCGCGCATGTCGGCCGGCAGGATGGCCGTGTCTTCCGGGCGCTGGGCGGCGAAAATGTTGAGCTTGGCGTCGAGGTACTCGTCCAGATCGGCGTGCCAGTCCAGGTGGTTGGGCGAAAAATTGAGCAGCAGCGCCACCCGGGGCCGGAAGCTTTTGACCAGCTGGAGCTGGAAGCTCGACACCTCGAGCACGGCCACGTCGGCCGGGTTGCCGGCCAGGACATACTCGGCCAGGGGCGTGCCGATATTGCCGCCGGTAAAGACCGTGCGGCCGGCGGCTTCGAGCAGGTGGCTGACCAGCATGACCGTGGTGGTCTTGCCGTTGGTGCCGGTCACGGCGATGATGGGAATGTCGGTGAACCAGGAGGCGAGCTCCAGTTCCGACACGATCTGGGCCGTGGGGCAATCGAGGAGCACCGGGGCCAGATTGGCCGCACGCACGCCCGGGGACGGCACCACCAGATTGGCACCGGCGAAATCGGTCGGCCCGTGCTCGCCCAGGCGCAGTTCGTAGCCGGTTGCGTCCGCTTCCCGGCGCAGCTCGTCGGTTGCGGCCTCGGCCTTTTTTTCGAGCAGCCGGACCGTGGCCCCCAGCCGGCATAACAGGCGCGCGACGGCCCGGCCCGAAGCGCCGGCCCCCACCACCACCGCCAGGTGGCCGCGCAGTTGATCGCTATGGAGCATCTCACGCATGGCCGTCACCGCAGCTTGAGGGTGGAGAGCCCCACCAGGGCGAGCAGGATGGACAGAATCCAGAACCGAATGATGATCTTCGATTCCGGCACGCCCATGAGCTCGAAATGGTGGTGCAGCGGAGCCATGCGGAAAATCCGCTTGCCTCCGGTCATCTTGAAATACCCGACCTGGAGAATGACCGAGACCGTCTCGGCCACGTACAGGCCGCCAACAACGATGAGCAGCAGTTCCTGCTTGCACAAAACCGCCAGGAACCCGAGCGCTCCCCCCAAGGACAGGGAACCCACATCGCCCATGAAAATCTGGGCCGGATAGGCGTTGAACCACAAAAAGCCGAGCCCGGCCCCGACCATGGCGCCGCAAAAGACCGTCACCTCGCCGACGCCCGACACCGGCGCCACCTGGAGATAGCGAGCCATCTGGGCATGGCCGGCCACGTACACGAACAGGGCGAACATGGCGGCGTTGACGATCATGGGGCCGATGGCTAGGCCGTCCAGACCGTCGGTCAGGTTCACGGCGTTGCTGGCCGCGATCATGACCAGCATGGCGAAGGGAAAATACATCCAGCCGAGGTCGGGATTGATGTGCTTGAAAAAGGGCACGGCCAGGCGGGTGGAATATTCCGGGTCGGACAGGAGTATGGCCGCGGCCACGCCGGCGACGAGGATCTGCCCGAGAAGCTTGCCCTTGGGCGACAGGCCCCGGTTGCGCTTGCGCACAACCTTGGCATGGTCGTCGACGAAACCGAGGACGCCGAAGCCGCAAAAAACAAAGATGGTCATCCAGACGTATCCGTTGGCCAAGTCTCCCCACAACAGCACGCTGGCAACGATGCAAAAGCCGATCAGCAGCCCGCCCATGGTGGGGGTGCCGGCCTTGCACTGATGGGCAGCCACGTCCTTGTGGATGTACTGGCCGCACTTGAGCCGGGTGAGCCAGGCGATGGCGCGCGGTCCGAGCAGAATGGAAAGCACCAGGGCCGTCACCAGGGCGGCGATGGAGCGGAAGGTGATGTAGCGGAACACGTTGAGGGCGCTTATATGCGCCGCCAACGGCACCAACAGATAATACATCATGCGTCCGCGTCCCTCTGGATGCTTTGGGTGAAAGCCGTCACGTACTCCTCCATGCGCATGGAGCGCGAACCTTTGAACAAAAAGACGCCGCCGGTGATACCGAGTCCGGCAAGGTCCGTAAGAAACGCGTCCGGGGTGTCGGCCACGGCGAAATGTCCGGTGAAGCCCGCGCGCTTGAGGCCCTCGGCCACGGCCGCACCGTGTTCCCCGTGGAAATACACGGCCCGGGCACCGCCGGCCCCGGCCAGTTCGCCGAGCTTTTCGTGCTCGGTCACCGCCTGTCCGCCCATCTCGCGCATCTCGCCGAGGACCAGCACCAGGGGCTGGCCATGGGCGGCCTCGGTGGCGGCCTCAATGGCCCGGCGCATGGACAGAGGGTTGGCGTTGTAGGTGTCGTCGATGCTGGTGTAGCAGCCGTGGCGCCGGCAAAAAAAACGCTGCTCCGGAATGACGGCGGTTTCGAGTCCGGCGGTGATGGCCGCGGCATCGGCCCCCAGCACATGGGCGCTGGCCGCGGCGGCCAGGATGTTTTCCGCGAAATGCACCCGGGTCAGCGGGGTGACGACTTCCAGATCCAGCTCCCGCAGCTTGAGGAAAAACCGTCCCCGGCCCTCGGGCAGGGCGCCCAGGTACTTGGCCCGGTAGGGCGCGGCGTGGCCGCCCCCCCGGGTGGACAGGCCGATGACCTCGGGACAGGCGGCCCGGGCCGCGGCCC
>JAWRKJ010000258.1:0-4871 GCA_040307025.1 Desulfovibrionaceae bacterium
CCCCCCCCCCCCCCCCCCCCCCCCCCCCCCCCCCCCCCCCCCCCCCCCCCCCCCCCCCCCCCCCCCCCCCCCCCCCCCCGCCGGAGGCATCTTCCCGACCATCCCCGCACAATTCAGGCATGGCCGGATACCATGCGGCCAGCCGTTTGGCCGGTACGCCGCAGAGGTAGCCCAGCAGCAGGGCCAGGTTGCGGGCGGTGGCGCGCAGCAGGCCTTCGGCCTGCCAGCGCCTTGCCGAGGTGGAGACGCGCTCCGGCAGGATGACCGGGCGTTCGCCGGTCCGGGCCAGGGCGCGCATGAGGGCCACGTCTTCCATGATGGGGATATCCGGGAATCCGTCCAGGACGTCAAAAAGGTCGCGCCGGAAAAAAAACGCCTGGTCGCCGTAGGGCAGGCCGAACAGCCGGGAGCGCAGATTGGCCCCGGCCGCGACCAGCCGCAACCAGGGGTGGCGCGAGCGGATGGACAGGGAAAACGCGCCGGCTCGGTGGCTCCCGGCCAGGGACCGGGTGATGGCGGCCAAGGCTCCGGCGGGCAGGCGCGTATCGGCGTGCAAAAAGACCAGGATATCGCCCGAGGCAGCGGCCGCGCCGGCGTTTTGCTGGCTGGCCCGGCCCCGGGGCGCGGTTAGGGTGACGATGCCGGTCCGGTCCAGGGCGGCCAGGGTCGAGCCGGCCGAATCGCCGTCCACGACCAGGATTTCCAGGGACGTGCCGTAGCCCACCACCCGCAAGTGGTCGACCAGGGCGTTTATGCGGGCGCCCTCGGCAAGCACCGGCACGATGACCGAAACCCGGGGTGGCATGGGCATACGGGGAGCAGGGTAGAGCCGATGGGCGTCCGGGGCAAGCCCCGGGCCGGCGCATGTCGGCCCGGAGCCTGGGGAAGCCTATTGTCCGGCCTTGGCCAGGGCCTGGTCGAGGTCGGCGATGATGTCGCGCACGTCCTCGATGCCCACGGAGATGCGTACCATGTCCGGCGGCACGCCGGCCGCGGCCAGTTCGTCCGGGGTGAGCTGGGAATGGGTGGTGCTGGCCGGGTGGATGACCAGGGTCTTGGCGTCCAGGATGTTGGCCAGGTGCGAACACAGCTCTACCGATTCGATGAAGCGCCGGCCGGCTTCGATGCCGCCCTTGACGCCGAAGCCGAAGACCGCGCCGGGGCCCATGGGGAAGTACTGCTTGGCCCGGGCGTAATCCTTGTGGCTGGGCAGTCCCGCATAGTTCACCCAGGCCACGTTCGGATGGGCTTCGAGGAAGGCGGCGACCTGGCCGGCGTTTGCGCAGTGGACCCGGGCGCGAAGGGGCAGGGTCTCCAGACCCTGGATGATGAGGAAGCTGTTCATGGGCGCCGGGGTGGCGCCGATGTCGCGCATGAGCCCGGTGCGGATTTTGGTGCAAAAGGCCGAGCAGGGCGTGCCTTCGAGCTTGCACAGCATGTCCCAGAAATTGGCGCCGTGGTAGCTGGCGTCCGGGGCGGTGATCTCCGGGAATTTGCCGCTGGCCGCCCAGTCGAATTTCCCGCCCTCGACAATGGCGCCGCCGATGGCCGTGCCGTGGCCGCCGATGATTTTCGTCAGGGAATAGACCGCGATGTCGGCGCCGATTTCGAACGGATTGAGGATCGGCGGCGCGGCCACGGTGTTGTCGAGCACGAACGGAATGCCGGCGGCGTGGGCCACGGCGGCGATCCCGGGCAGGTCGTCCACGTTGCAGCGCGGGTTGCCGATGGATTCGGTGTAGACAAGGCGGGTGTTGTCGTCGATGGCGGCGGCGAAATGGGCCGGATCGGACGAGTCCACGAACCGGGTTTCGATGCCGAAGCGCTTGAGGGTGTGTTCGAACAGGGTGTGGGTGCCGCCATAGAGGTTGCTGCCCGAGACAATGTTCTGGCCGGCGTTCGTGATGGCGGCCACGGCATAGAAAATGGCGGCCATGCCCGAGGCCGTGCATACGCAGGCCGGGGCGCCGTGCAGGGCGGCCAGCCGGCGTTCCAGCACGTCGGTGGTGGGGTTGCCCAGCCGGGTATAGATGTAGCCTGCTTCCTTGAGGGCGAACAGGTTGGCGGCGTGGGCGGCGTCGCGGAACACGTAGCTTGTGGTCTGGTGGATGGGGACGGCCCGGGACAGGGTGTCCTTATCGGGGTCGTGGCCGGCGTGCAGGGCCAGGGTCTGGGCGTGCCATTTGGGATTGGTCATGGACGTTCCTCGGGGTTAGCGGTGCGGTGTGCCAGCCATACGCCTATTCCCTACCGTGGGGAAGTAGAATGTGTTCCCCCGCGCGCCGGTCCTAGCTTCCCAACTCCCCGGAACGCTTGATGGCGCGCAGCAGGCGCAGGCCCAGGCCGATGGCGGCCAGGCAGCCCAGGACGCCGAACAAGGAAATGTCCCACAACACCGGCGGCACCCGGTTGGCCAGCACCAGGCATGAACCCAAAAAAAGCGCCGCGCACAGCATGCCGTAGACCAGCCGGTTGATGGGCGCGTCCAGGCCCTTGTGGGCAAGTTGCACGTCGAGGCGGCCTTCCCGGGCCCGGCGCAGGATTTCGGCCAAGTCCCGGGGCAGGGTTTCGAGCAGGGCGGCGATGTCCCTGGAACCGCGCCGCAGCTTGGTCAGGAACTGGCCCGGCGAGAATCGGCGGGCGATGATGGCCGTGTAGTAGGGGGTCACGACTTCGATCAGGGAAAATTCCGGGCTCAGGGACCGGGCCGCGCCCTCCAGGACCACGAAAACCTTGATGAGATGGGCCACGGGCGGGGACAGCAGGATGCCGTGGCGGCGGACCAGGGCCGAAACATCGGACAGGGCACCGGACAAATCGAACGCACCCACGGTCTGGTTGGCGTAGTCGCCCACGAAATCCTCGACATCGGCGCGAAGTCCCTCGCGGTCGAGCCCCGGCGGCAGCCGGCCCAGGCGCGTGACCTGCTCGGCCAGGGCCTCGGCGTCGTTTTCGACCACGGCCAGAAGCGCGTCCTCCAGGGCGCGGCGGGTGCGCTCGTCCAGCCGGCCGGTCATGCCGCAGTCGAGCAGGCCGAGGCGGTCCCCGGGCAGCACGAGCAGGTTGCCCGGATGCGGATCGGCGTGGAAGAAGCCGTCGCGAAAGATCATGTCCAGGAAGATGCCGGCGGCGTTTCGGGCCAGGGTGGAAAGCCGCTCGGCCTGATCCGGAGTGCGGGGTTCGGCGGCCAGTTCGGCCACGGTGAGCCCGGAAAGCTCCTCCATGGTCAGCACCCGGCGCGAGGACAGTTCGGGATGGGTTTGCGGAAAGGCCGCCCTGGCGTCACCCGCGAAATTGGCCGCGAAATGGCGCAGGTTGCGCTCCTCGCGGGTGAAATCGCATTCGTGCAGGATGGTGCGGCGCATTTCCGTGGCCACGGCCAGGGGCTGGTAGAGCCGCATCTCGACCAGGCCGCGTTCGGCCAGTTCGGCCAGGCCGATGAAGATGTCGCAGTCGGCCCGGATTTTTTCCTCGACCCCGGCGTGCTGGACCTTGACCACCACCTTGGCGCCGTCGGCCAGGGTGGCCCGGTGGACCTGGCCGATGGAACCCGAGGCCTCGGCCCGGTCGTCGAAGCTCGTGAAAAGGGATTCGGGCGCGGCGCCGAGTTCGGCCTCGATCATCGCCCGGACCGTTTCGGGCGGATCGGGTTCGGTGTCGGCCCGCAACCGGCCCAGCTCCCGGGCCACTTCCGGGCCGACCAGATCGGCCCGGGTGCTGAGTATCTGGCCGATTTTGACAAAGGCCCCACCGAGTTCGGCCAGAGCCTGGCGCAGCCGGGTCTCCCGGGGCATTGCCGTCAGCCGGCTGCCGTCGGCCGAGCGGGCCAGGTTCTGGAGAAAGGCCGGAGCCGTGGGCGACAGGAACTCGGCGAACCCGTACCGCCCCAGGATCGTGGTGATTTCCTTGAAACGTCTGGCGTTTCGGGCCAGGTGCGGCAGGGAGGCCAGGGAGAACATGGCGGCTACTCGACCGGGCAGGCCGGCGGTTGGCGTCGCCAGCGGAAAGCCTCCACTGTGTTGACGAGCAGGATGGCCCGGGTCATGGGCCCGACCCCGCCCGGCACCGGCGTGATGGCCGAAACGATGTCCTTGACCCCGTCGAAATCCACGTCGCCGCAGAGTTTGCCGTCCGCGCCGCGGTTCATGCCCACGTCCACGATGACCGCCCCGGGTTTGACCATGTCCCGGGTGATGAGCCTGGCCTTGCCGATGGCCGGGATGAGGAAATCGGCTTCGCGGGTCACGGCGCCGAGGTCCGGGGTGCGCGAGTGGCACACCGTGACCGTGGCATTGCCGAAGGGCGACTGGGCGGCCAGCAGCATGGCCATGGGCTTGCCCACGATGTTGCTGCGCCCCACCACCACGGCTTTTTTGCCGGCCGGGGACAGACCGTAGTATTCGAGCAGCTTGATGACCCCGTAGGGCGTGCAGGGTTTGAGGCCCTGCAGGCCGATGGAGAGCCGGCCGACGTTTTCCGGATGGAAGCCGTCCACGTCCTTTTTGGGATCGATCAGGCACAGACAGCGGTTGGCGTCAAGGCCGGGGGGCAGGGGAAGCTGGAGCAGCAGGCCGTCGATGTCGTCGCTGTCACTCAGCTGGCGGATGAGGTTTTCGAGCTGGCACTGGGTGATGTCTTTTTCCGGGCGCCAGACCCGGGAGACGATGCCGACCTCGGCGCAGTCCTTTTCCTTGTTGCGGACATAGACCTGGGAGCCCGGGTCGTCGCCGACCAGGATCACGGCCAGATGGGGCGGCCGGCCGTATTCCCGACGCAGGGCGTCCACGTCCTTCTTGACTTGCTGGCGGATTTCGGCCGCGACTTTTTTCCCGCCGATCAGTAACATAAACCCTCTATGGCGCCATGGCGCG
>JAWRKJ010000259.1:0-12174 GCA_040307025.1 Desulfovibrionaceae bacterium
GCACATTTGGTGGTGTCATCATGGCCGCCATCGACATGAACTATTTCAATCGCCTCTACGGGGCCCTGAACCTGCCGCCCCAGGCCAGCATCGAACTGCTCAAAAAAAACGGCACACTCCTGGCAACCTCGCCGTTCGACCCGACCCGACTCGGCTCGCGGACGGATCCGGGCACGCTCGCAAAAGATGCGATTCACAGCGTAAGCCCCGCCGGCGATTATCCGCTCCTCATTTCCTTGAGTCTGCCCCGCGCCGTCGCCCTGCACCATTGGTATCATCTGGTGTGGGTCCTGTGCCCCGGAGCAACGGCGGTACTGGTCGGCATCGGGCTTTTGACGGGCACATTGCTCTTCCTGGTGAAGAAGGATAAAAAGCAGGCTTGCCTGCAACAACATTACCTCGAAGAACAGGTCGAGAAACGGACGAGTGACCTCACCGATCTGCTCGAATTCAACAAAACCATTATCAAGACCTCGCCCATCGGTATCGCCGTCTACACCCATGACGGCCAATGCGTCACCGTCAACGATGTTTTCAGCCGGATCATCGGCATCGACAAACAAGAACTCGCCAATCTGACCATGCATTCCCTGGAGCGACTCGAAACCAGCGGCCTGCTCACCCAAGCCGCCCTGACCCTGGAAACCGGTCTGACCACCCGGCATGAGGGGTTTTTCCAGACAGGTGCCAGCCACCGTACCTGGATCGACTACCAGGCGGTTCGGTTTTCACGAAACAAGATCAAGCACCTGCTGTTTCTTGTCAGCGACATCACCGAGCGCAAGCGCATGGAAGAGGAACTGCGCACCCTGGCCTTCACCGACCCCTTGACCGGAGTGAACAACCGGCGCCGTTTTCTGGAGCTCGCCCATGGCGAACTCGCCCGGGTCCAGCGCACGGACCGGCCCTTTTCCTTCCTCATCCTGGATATCGACTTCTTCAAGGACGTAAACGACACGTTCGGCCACGACCAGGGGGATCAGGTTCTCCGGAGCTTGGCGGCCGTTTGTCTGCGGGAGCTGCGCACCACGGACATTTTCGGCCGACTGGGCGGCGAGGAGTTCGGCGCCGTGCTCATCGAGACGTCACCCGAGGTCGCCCAGGCCGTGGCCGAAAGACTGCGCGCCAGCGTGGCCGCCGCCTCCATCGACAGCGAGGGCCGGCCCATCGCCATCACCATCAGCATCGGCCTGACCTCCCAGCGCGGCAGTGACGAGACCTTCCACAACATCATGCACCGGGCCGACAAGGCCCTGTATGCCGCGAAAAACCAAGGGCGCAATCGGGTCGTGCAAGACTGACCGGTTTTTTCGCGGCCCGGCCGCGACGCCGGCCGACAAGGAGAACGGACTATGGCCTGGGAATCCGAAGTGACCGGAGCGCTGCTTGACTGGTACGCCACCTGCCGGCGGGACCTGCCCTGGCGGCGTGACCACACTCCCTACGCGGTCTGGATATCCGAAATCATGGCCCAACAAACCCAAATGGACCGGGTGGTGGGCTATTTCGAACGGTTCATGAACCGCTTCCCGGACCTTCCCGCCCTGGCCCGGGCCGACGAGGACGCCGTACTCAAGGCCTGGGAGGGCTTGGGCTATTATAACCGGGCAAGAAATCTCCTGGCCGCCGCCCGCATCGTCATGGAGACGCACGACGGGCGGTTTCCCGACACCGTGGCCGCGATCCGGGCACTGCCCGGCATCGGCGATTACACGGCCGCGGCCATTGCCAGCATCGCCTTCGGGGTCGACGTGGCCGCGGTGGACGCCAATGTCCTGCGCGTGCTGGCCCGCATCGGCGACATCGATCAGCCGGTCAAGGAACCGGCCGGCAAGACCCGGGTGCGCGAACTGGCCGAGCGGCTGCTCCCGCCCGGACGGGCCGGGGACTACAACCAGGCCCTCATGGAAATGGGGGGACTCGTCTGCCGGCCCAAAACGCCCGATTGTCCGCGCTGTCCGCTGCGCAGCCACTGCCAGGCCCTGCACCTGGAGATCGTAGCCGACCGGCCGGTCCTGTCCCGGACCCCGGACATCGTGCCCCTCAACGTGGCCACGGGCGTGCTCGTCCAGGCCGGCCGCGTCTTCATCCAAAAACGCCTGCCCAAGGGGGCCTGGGCCAACCTGTGGGAATTCCCCGGCGGCCGCATCGAACCGGGCGAGACGCCCGAGGCGGCCATTGTCCGGGAATACGACGAGGAAACCGGCTTTGCCACGGCCGTGGCCCACAAGTTGTCTGTTATCCGCCACGGCTACACCACCTACCGGGTGACCCTGCACTGTTTTCTGCTCCACCTGTCGGGCACGGCCCCGGAAGCCGTGCCGCCGGTGCCGGCCCTGACCGCCGCCCAGCAGGCCCTGTGGGTGACCCCGGTCGAGCTCGACCGCTATGCCTTCCCGGCCGGCCACCGCAAGCTCATCGACCAGATGGCCCAGAGCCTCTGGCGCCCCTAACCAGCGCCCATCCGGCAAACCGGCCGCACCCGCCGCCCGAGGAACCCATGAGCGACAGTCTCGAACACCTGCGCATCGACCGCGACAGCACGGACCCGGCCGGCGGTCCGCGCCGCCGGCGGCGCCGCTGGCCCTGGATCGCGGCCCTGCTCGTGGTCGGCGTTCTCGCCGTGTGGCTGGCCGCCCCCCGCTCCCACAAACTGCCCCTGGCCGCGGTGGGGCTCATCCATCCGTCCCGGGCCATCACCGAGCTGACGGCCAGCGGCTATGTCGTGGCCCAGCGCAAGGCCGCCCTGGCCACCAAGATCACGGCCCAACTCGCCTGGCTCGGGGTCGAGGAAGGCAGCGTCGTGAAAAAAGGGCAGATCGTGGCCCGGCTCGAAAACGCCGATCTCGATGCGGCCAAACGCCAAGCCGACCACGATCTGGCCGCCGCCGGCGAACAGGTGGCCCAGGCCGAGGCCGAACTGCGCGACGCCACCCTCAACTACCACCGCATGAAAACCCTTTCGGACCGCGCCGTGGTGGCCCGGTCCGAACACGACACGGCCAAGGCCCGCTACGACAAGGCCATCGCCGCCCTGGCCCAGGCCAAGGCCAACCGCCAGTCCCGGCTCGAGGCCAAACATCAGGCCGAAGCTCAGCTCGACTACACCGAACTCGAGGCCCCCTTCGATGCGGTTGTCCTGACCAAAAACGCCGATGTGGGCGACATCATCTCGCCCCTTGGCGCCTCCTCCACCTCCAAAGCGGCCGTGGTCTCCATCGCGGACATGGCCTCCCTGGCGGCCGAGGTGGACGTGGCCGAATCGAGCATCCATCTCGTGAAACTCGGCGCGCCCTGCGAAATCAGCCTCGACGCCATCCCCAGCGAGCGTTTTCCCGGCAAGGTCCACATGATCGTGCCCACGGCCGACCGCACCAAGGCCACGGTCCTGGTCAAGGTCCGCTTCGATACGCTCGATCCCCGGGTGCTGCCGGAAATGAGCGCCAAGGTGGCCTTTCTCTCCCGGGCCCTGACCCCGGACGAAACCAATCCCCGGCTCGCCGTGCCGGCTTCGGCCATCACCCGGCGAGGCGACAAGGACGTGGTGTTCGTGGTCCAGGACGGCCGGGCCGTGCTGACCCCGGTCAAACCGGGCGACCCCTTGGGCGACATGCGCGCCGTGACCGAGGGGCTTGAAAGCGGGCAACGCGTGGTGCTCTCGCCCCCGGCCGATCTGTCCGCCGGCGACCGCGTGAGTGCGACGGAGTCCTAGGTGACGGCCGCCGCCCCCCTTATCGCCGTACGCCACCTGTGCAAGGCCTACCGGCGCGGCGATCAGGTGATCCCGGTGCTCACCGACATCACCTTCGACATCGCCCCCGGGGAATTCCTGGCCCTGATCGGCCCGTCCGGCTCGGGCAAATCCACCCTGCTCAACTGCATCGCCGGCATCGATTCCGTGGACAGCGGCAGCATCGAAATCGGGGGGCTCGATATCGCCAGCCTGTCCGACAGCGACCTGGCCACCTGGCGCAGCCGCCACGTGGGCTTCATCTTCCAGTTCTACAACCTGATTCCGGTCCTGACCGCCCTGGAAAACGTGGAGCTGCCCCTGCTTTTGACCAAGCTTCCGGCCCGACAGCGCCTGGACCACGCCAGGGCCGCCCTGGCCGCCGTCAACTTGGCCGACCGGCTGGACCACAGGCCCTCCCAACTTTCCGGCGGCCAGCAGCAACGCGTGGCCATCGCCCGGGCCATTGTCACCGATCCGGACATCATCGTGGCCGACGAGCCCACGGGCGACCTGGACCGCCAGTCGGCCGGCGAAGTGCTTGGGCTGCTTGGCCGGCTCAACAGCGAGCTCGGCAAAACCATCGTCATGGTCACCCACGACCCCCACGCGGCCGAGGCCGCCCATCTGACGCGCCAGCTCATCAAGGGCGAACTCCATGTTGCTCGTCAAGCTCATCCTGAAAAACGCCTTTAGGCACCGGCTGCGCGCCCTGCTGACCATTGTCGGCGTGGCCGTGGCCCTGCTCGCCTTCGGGCTGTTGCGCACGGTGATCGACGCCTGGAACGCCGGGGTGGCCGCGTCCTCGGCCAACCGGCTCGTGACCCGCAACGCCGTGTCCATGACCCAGCACCTGCCCCTGGCCTACAAGGCCCGCATCCGCCAGACCAGCGGCGTGACCATCGTGGCTGCGGCCAACTGGTTCGGCGGCATCTACATCGACGAAAAAAACTTCTTCGCCAATTTCGCCGTGGACGCCGACGACTTTTTCAAGCTCTATCCGGAGCTGGTCGTCCCGCCGGACCAGGCCCGGGCTTTTCGTCTGGACCGCAAGGGCGCCGTGGTCGGGGCCCAGTTGGCAAAACGCTTCCACTGGAAAATCGGCGACACCATCACCCTGCGCGGCACCATCTTTCCCGGCCAGTGGCCCATGACCATCCGGGCCATCTACACCGCCGGCCGGCCCGAAACCGACGAATCCACCCTCTATTTCCACTGGTCCTATCTGGACGAGACCATGAAGCAGCGCGCCCCGCGCCGGGCCGGCGAGGTGGGCTTTTTCATGATCGGCATCCGTGACGCCGACCGCGCCGCGGAAATCTCCAAGGAAATCGATTCACTGTTCGTCAATTCCCAGGCCGAGACCCTGACCGAGACCGAAAAGGCCTTCAACCTCGGTTTCGTATCCATGAGTTCGGCCATCCTGCTCGCCATTGAAATCGTTTCCTACGTGGTGATCCTCATCATCCTGGCCGTGGCCGCCAACACCATGGCCATGGCCGCCCGGGAACGGGCCGGGGAATTCGCGGTGCTCAAGACCCTGGGGTTTCGGGGCACCACGATCTCGCTGCTGCTCCTTGGCGAATCCCTGCTGCTGTCCATCTCCGGCGCGGTCTGCGGCATGGTCGCCATAAAACCCCTGACCGACCTGTTCGGCAAAACCTTGTCCAAGTATTTCCCGATTTTCGCCGTATCGCGGGAAACCGTGCTCCTGGGCCTGTGTTTCGGGGTGCTGGTGGGGGTGCTGGCCGCGGCCGTACCGGCCTGGCGGGTGCGCACGACCGCCATCGCCGCCGCGTTTCGGAGGATCGGCTGATATGGCCATCCCGCTGTCCTATTCCTGGCGCAACCTGGGCACGCGCCGGTTGACCACGGCGCTGACCGCCGGGGGCATGGCCCTGGTGGTATTCGTTTTTACGGCCACGCTGATGCTGGCCGAGGGGTTGCGCCAGACCCTGGTGGCCACGGGCTCGCCCGGCAATGCCATTGTGCTGCGCAAGGGTTCCGAGACCGAAATCCAAAGCGGCATCGAGCGCGGCCCGGCCTCGGTCATGACCACCCGGCCCGAGGTCGCGACCATGGGCGACGGCCGCCCCCTGGCCGCCCGGGAATCGGTGATCCTCATCGGCCTGACCAAACGCTCCACGGGCAAGGTCTCCAACGTGATCATCCGGGGCACCGAGCCCGCCTCGTTGGCCCTGCGGCCCCAGGTGCGCCTCGTCTCGGGACGGCTGCCCCGGCCCGGCACACCCGAGATCATGGTCGGGGAGAGCGTGGCCAAGGGTTTTGCCGGGGTCTCCCTGGGCCAGGCCTTGCGCTTCGGCAAGCGGGAATGGCCGGTGGTCGGCATTTTCGATGCCGGAAACACGGCCTTTTCCTCGGAAATCTGGGGTGATGTCGACCAGCTCATGCCGGCCTTCGGCCGGGTGGCCTATTCGGTGGTGGTGACGGCCCTGCGCGAACCCGGGGAGCTCGCCGCCTACAAGACGGACATCGAAGCCGACCCGCGTCTCCAGGCCGCGGTCTGGCGCGAAACCACCTATTACGAAAAACAATCGGAAATGATGCGCATGTTCCTCACCGTGCTCGGCGTGACCCTGACCATCATCTTTTCCCTGGGCGCCATGATCGGGGCCATGATCACCATGTACGCGGCCGTGGCCGGCCGGGTGCCGGAAATCGGCGCCATGCGGGCCATGGGTTTTTCCCGGGGGGGCATCCTGGTCGCTTTTCTGCTGGAATCGCTGCTGCTTGGCGGCCTGGGCGGAGTGATGGGGGTGTGCTTGGCCGCGGGGCTCTCCTTTGTGACCTTCTCCACCACCAATTTCCAGACCTTTTCGGAACTGGCCTTCCGTTTTTCCCTGACTCCTCGCATTGTCCTGCTGGCGCTGGGCTTTTCCCTCCTCATGGGCATTGTCGGCGGTTTTTTGCCGGCGGTGCGGGCGGCGCGCATGAACATCGTCACCGCCCTGCGCCAGGGCTGAAGGGCCCGGGCGGCTTGCCAGGCCGCCGTTTCCCGGGTAACCCTTATTTGTTGCGCCTGCGGGCGCGTATGGAGCGTTGCATGCCGTTTTTCGATGCCTTGATTTTCCAGGCCGCCGCCGCGGTGGAGCCGCGCTGGCACCAAACCTGGCCATTCGGGCCGGGTGTGGGCGAGGGTTTTTTCTCGGTCCTGCTCAAGTTTCTTTTCATCGCCGCCATCCTCGGCGGCATGGCCTGGGTCCTGCGCCGCCTGTACGGACCGGGCGGCCCGTGGCGGGACAAGGAATTCGACGAACCCGATCCGGAACTGCCGTCCGACAAGCACGACACCGATCAAAAAAAACCATGATCCAGCATACCCTCGACTGGTTCGACGCCTTCGTGGCCGCCCACCACATGGATGCGCCCGAAGACAACGCACGCCTGGAACTCAAGCGCGAACACTGTCTGCTCGTCATGAACGAGGCCCGGGAACAGGCCCGGGAACTGAGTCTTTCCCCCCGGATGGTCGAGCTGTCCACCGTGGCCGGACTGTGCCATGATGTGGGCCGGTTCCCCCAGTACCAGCGCTACCGCACCTTCCGCGATCCAGACAGTGCCAACCACGGCCTGCTCGGTGCCATCGCCTTGTCCCGAAATGGCGGTCTGACCTGGCTTTCGCCCGAGGACAGGCGACTTGTGCGCCTGGCCGTGGCCGTGCACAACCGCAAGGCCTTGCCTCCGGCCGTGGCCGCCGTGGGCGAGGCCGACCCGGGCTTGCTCTTGCGCATCGTGCGCGATGCCGACAAGCTCGACATCCTGCGGGTCATGATCGAATATTTCAAGCAGCCCGGTCCCAAGGACCCGGTGGTCTTCCTCGGCCTACCCGACGATCCCACGCGCTACGAACCGGCCATGCTCACGGCCATCGATAACGGCCAGACCGGCCGCTACGAGGCCATGACCACGATCAATGATTTCGCCTTGCTCCTGCTGAGTTGGATCAATTCCCTGGAATTCGACCGGACGCGGCGCCTGTTTTTCGAGCGCGGTCATGTGGACGCCTTGTTTTCCGTCCTGCCCGGCACGTCGGCGATGCGCGCGTTCGCCGCGCGTTACCACGCCCGCTTCGCCCCCCGGCCCACCTCTCCGTAGCCCGAGGTCCTGCCATGGATTTTTCGCCGATCCTTTTCGACACTGTCGTCATCGTCACCCGCAACGACGACCATGCCAAGCGGGATCGGCGTTCCCTGGCTCCTTTCCGGCCCCGCCGGGTGGAGCAGTTCGCTTCGGCCGCCACGGCCATGGAATTTCTCTCCGCCAACCGCGCGGACATGATCCTGCTTGACGATTGCATCGAGGATATGGACGCGCTCCGCTTCCTGCGCCTGCTGCGCCGGGACAGAAAACTGGCCCAGGTACCGGTGGTCATGGTCACTACGCAAAGTCAGCGCGACAAGGTCCTCGACGCCATTGCCGCCGGCTGCGCCGGCTACATCCTGCGCCCATACTCCGAGGCGACCTTCAGCAAGCATGTCCTGCGTGGCTGCCAGGTCGAACGCGTCAATGAAATCGAGCAGCAACAACTCGAAGATGCCAGGGAAATGGTGGCCATGGGCAACTTCGACGACGCCATCGAGGCCTTCGAAGAGATCATTTCCGAACAGAACATGGCCGAAAAGTATTACGACATGGGCTGCCGTTGCCTGGTGCGCCAGAAATACGGCCAAGCCATCATCGCGTTCAAAAAGGCCATCAAGATCAACGACCTGTTCGCCGAGGCCTACAAGGGCCTGGCCGACGCCTACAAGGGCAAGGGGGAACTTGAGGAGGTCAAGCGCTACCTGCAAAAGGCGGCCGAAATCCACGCCCAGTTCAACCGCCTGGAACAGACCAAGGAACTGTTTATCGAGATCCTCAAATACGACCCCAACACCCCCAACCCCTTCAACACCCTGGGGGTCAAGCTGCGCAAAAGCGGCGACATCCCCGGCGCCCTCCACGCCTACAACCAGGCCCTCTCCCTGACCCCGGACGACGAGAACATCCACTTCAACATGTCCAAGGCCTACTATTTCCTGGGCAACACCGAGCAGGCCGTGGTCAGTGTGACCCGGGCCCTGGAAATCAATCCCGACTTCGAGGAAGGTGGGAAGCTCTACCGCAAACTTCTCGGCCGCGACCATCCGCGACCAAGCCCGTCCAGCTACGCTTCCCGCCCAGGAGCCGAATCCCTGCGCGACGTCTGACGTCGGTGGGGACGGGGAGGCGCAGGGGAGACGCCTCCGGCGGCCAACGGGCGCTGCCCTTTGGAATCCCACGCGGTGACAGCCTATGCCCCCGGCCGACCAGCCGCACCGTGATTTCCTTTACGCCTTACCTGCGGTCCATGGCATCGAGCAACCAGTTGGCTCTCTCCGAGGCATTATCGCGGCTGAAGCGCCAGCGCTCCAGCCGCTCGCTGTTTTGCGCCGCGCCGGGCTCGCGCACCAAGGCCTTGTAGTCCACGGTCATGACCGCACGGCCGTTCTCCTGACGCGAATCGGCCAGGGAAGCCTCCACAAGCAGGATGTCCGGCCGGCCGGCCGGGGCATCGGGCAGTCGGTTTTTGAGCTCGGCCAGAAAGCCCGGGGCGACAAACGTGGTCAAGTCGTTGAAATCGCGGGCGGCCAGGGACTGGACAATGCGGCTGTAAGCCATCTTTGCCCCGGCAAGAAATTCCTCGTCCGGCGAGGCGGCGGGGCCGATCGGACCGGCGGCGGCCGGTTGGTCCGAGGATTTGCGGCTGTCGGGCGACTTGAGGGCATCCCAGGTGGCCTGGGCCATGGTGTACATGTCGGGCTTTCCCGGGGGCGGGGGGGACAAGGCACCCGGATCGCGGTCGTCGCCGGGAGCGGTATCGGGCCGGATATCCGGCCGGGGACCGGAACGAGCGGCGGGCCGGGAATCCGGCTGCCGTGAGGCGTCGGTGTCGGCTTTGCGGGAACGCCCGACCAAGACCCGCAGCAGCAGGAAAATGACGCCGCCAAGGACCAGGACGTCGACAAACCGGGGACCGGTAAACTCGTCCCCGCGCAGCAGGCGGCCGAGCAGGCCGCCGGTGAGCATATCGGCCCGGGCGAGCTCCGGGGCCGTGAGGACCAATGCGGCCGCCAAGGCGCAGGCCGACCGGGTACGCAAGCAAGGTGGTTGGTTCATGCTGGGGTTTTGGCAAAGGGCCACGGGCAAGTCAATGCAGACCGTGGACCACGCGACGATAGATTTTCGAAAAAAGGAAAGTCATTCCGAACGTGACAAATTTCACGATGGGGTGTACCGAATGTTACCTTTTTATCAAGTCCACATCCAAACCGCTACGGCGGGCACAAGGGGGGACGGTCGTGGGAGTCCGGCACAAGCTGTATCTGTTGCTGGGGATTTTTATTTTTGGGTTTGCCTGCTCCTTTGCGGCGGATCGCATTGGTAAACATCTGACCGAAAAATACCGCTCCCTGGAAAACGCTGCGGGCCAAGCCTACCTGGAATTGCTCCAGGCCCGGCGGGAGGAAAAAAATTTCCTCATCCGGCTCGACCCCTCCTACATCGACCCCGTGCTGACCCATGCCGACAAGGTGCAGGATACCATCCAGGCCTTGCGCGCCATGGACCAGGCCATGGACGACGAGGCGGACAAGGCCCTGGCCATCCTGGCCTCCTACCGCAAGGATTTCGAGGAACTGGCCGCCATCCAACGCACCAAGGGCTACAACGAGCACGAAGGCCTCATGCGCGATTTCGTGTACGCGGCCCGGGATCTGGACACAAAATTCGAACCGGTGACGGACAAGGATTTCCAGGTCCTGTTGCTGACCATCCGCCGCCATGAAAAGAACTGGCAACTGCGCGACGACGGCGCCTATGTGGCCAAGGTGGACAAAGGCGTCGAACAGCTGCGCCATATGGTGGCCGACAGCACCGATATCCCCGCCGCCCAGAAGCAGGATTTCAGCGCGGTGATCGACGCCTACCAGCGCAGCTTCAACACCTACGTGGCGGCCAGCGCCAAGGCCGACCAAGTGACCAAGGCCATGGTCAGCAGCGGTCGGGATCTCATGCCCCATTTCGAAAAGATCCAACAATACTACCAGACCCGACGCGCCACCGTGCAGCGGCAGGTGGAAGTGGTGTTGCTGGCCAACCAAGGGGTGCTCGGAATTATCGTCCTGATCGTGGTGTTGTGGATCATCCGGGGCATCACCGCGCCGCTGACCGCCTTGGGGGCGTATTCGCGCCGGGTGGCCTCGGGCGATCTGGCCGCCCGGGCCGAGGGCACGTTTACGGGCGAATTCGCCGAGCTGCGCGACGATACCACCCGCATGGTGCAAAACCTGCGCGCCAACATGGATCAGGTCGCGAATAAGCAGGCCGAAGCCGAACGGCAAGCCCGAGCCGCCGAAGAGGCCATGCACGCCACCATGGCCAAGGAGGCGGAGCTGGCCGCCACCCTGGACCGCATGCGCCAAGTGGCCGCGAGCGCGGCGGACATCTCCCGCCGGCTGTCCGAGGCGGCCCAGGAGCTCTCCTCCCAGACCGAACAGGCTGCCGCCGGCGTGGAACTGCAAAAACGCCGGGTGGCAGAGACGGCCACGGCCATCAACCAGATGAACGCCACGGTGCTCGAAATCGCGCGCAATGCCGGCGAGGCCGCCGCCATTGCCGGCAATACCCGGGAAAATGCCCAGACCGGGGCGGCGGTGGTGCAAAAGGCCGGGGATTCCATGGCCAAGGTCGACGGCATTGCCACGGCCCTCAAGGCCGACATGGCCAGCCTCGGCCGGGAAGCCCAGTCCATCGGCCAGGTGGTGGGCGTGATCAACGACATTGCCGACCAGACCAACCTGCTGGCGCTCAATGCCGCCATTGAGGCGGCCCGGGCCGGCGAGGCCGGACGCGGGTTCGCCGTGGTGGCCGACGAAGTCCGAAAGCTCGCCGAAAAAACCATGGTCGCGACCAAAGAGGTGGAAAACCGCATCCGGGCCATCCAGGACGCGGCCGGCCGCAATATCGCCAGCATGGACCAGGCGGTCACCGCCGTGGCCGATGCCAACGGTCTGGCCGGCCAGTCGAGCCAGGCCATCCTGGCCATTGTCGGCCATGCCGACAACACCAATGCCCAGGTGACGGCCATTGCCGCCGCGGCCGAGGAACAATCCGCCGCCTCGGAGCAGATCGGCAAGGCGGTCCAGGAAATCGACCAGGTGGCCGAGGACAACGTGGCCGGAGTCGAGGCCACCAAGCGGGCCGCCCATGATCTGGCCACCCTGGCCGGCGATTTGCAGGATCTCATCGTTCATCTGCGCGGGGATACCGCGGCCCCCCGGGCCCTGCCCGGGGCCTGATGGACGCCGGCACCCAACCCAGCCTGAAATCATTGCCAGAAAACGCGCCCCCCGGTAAGACCGAGAAGTCGTCCATGCCGGGTACGACCACCGGGGCGGGGGTAT
>JAWRKJ010000260.1:0-6638 GCA_040307025.1 Desulfovibrionaceae bacterium
CCCCCCCCCCCCCGCGCCCACCCCACCGGGGGGAATCATTCCCCCCGGACCCCCTGGAGAGGGGAAATCAAGGTGACTCCGTCACAAGGGGGAAGATGATGGATGCCGTTGCCAAGTGCCAGGGCTGGGACGTGTTCGAGACCGACGGCCTGTGCGCCGTGTGCGGCACCAAGGCCGCGTTCGCGCCCATCCGGCCCGGCCACAGCCTGCGCGAGACCCGGTGTTCGGTGTGCAAGGCGGCCCGGCGAACCCGGGACCTGACCCGGACCCTGGCCCGGCTCGTTGCCGGCCCGGGCGCCAACCTTCTCCCCCCGGTCCTTGCGGCCATGGCCGGCTTGAAAATCTACGAGGCCCAGGCCAAGGGACCGCTCCACGACCGGCTGGCCGGCCTGCCCGGCTATGTCTGTTCGGAATACATCCCGGAAACGACCGCCCCGGGGATGACCAGTCCCGACGGCGTGCGCTGCGAGGACCTGGAACACTTGCGCTTTGCCGACGCGAGCTTCGATTACGTCATCACCCAGGACGTGCTCGAACACGTGTCCGATCCCTGGCGCGCTTTCGACGAGATATGGCGGGTGCTGGCCCCGGGCGGACGCCATGTGTTCACCGTGCCGGTGCATGAGGGCCATCCGACCACGCCCCGGGTACGCTTCGAGGGTACGCGCCGGCAGGACTTGCTCCCGCCGGTGCACCACGGCGATCCGGTGCGCCAGGGCGGTTCCCTGGTGATCACGGACTACGGCGACGATTTGGCTGAGCGCCTGACCACACGCGGCCAACCCTCCATCGTGGCCGCACACGTGGCCTTTTACAAGCCGTCCGAAATGCCGGGCATCATCGACGGCGCTGTCCACGCCCAGTACGAAGCCGCCTACAAACGCGGCGAAAAAGCCAGCTTCCTGCGCTACAACTCCGTGGTGTTCGTGACCCAAAAGCCGGCCTGACCGTCGCGGACAGCCCCCCGTCTCAGCCGATCACGTAGTGGTAGTGGTGCGTGGGGGCCGTGACGCGCCCGTCGGCCGCCTGGGCATCGAACAGCGTCAGCAGCCAGTCCCGGTCCAGCCGGGCGTAGGTCTGGCCCAACATGAAGCGCAGGATCTTGATCCGGTTGTCCGGGGTATCGGGGAAATCCAGCACGTAGTCGATGCGCTCCTGGCGCCAGGTCCGCCCAAGCCCAGTCAGGGCCGCCTCCAGGTCTTCCGACCGGAAATGCGGGGCCGCTTCGCCGAGTGTGGCATAGACCCGGTCCACCCACTGGGCGAAGATGTTGCCGCCGTCGCCCATGGCGGTCAGAAGCAACCCGCCTGGGGCAAGCCGCTCCAGCAGCCGGGCCAGGGTACCGGCCAGATCCGGGACGTAATACAAGGCGTGGTTGGACAGGATCAGGTCGAACGGTCCGGCCTCGTCGGCCGGGAATGCGGGCCAAGCCGCGACCGGCGGCCGGCAAAAGGCCTGGAGCCGCGCCACGGCTTCACCCCGATAGCCAGGATCAGGCTCGACCAGGGCCAGTTCCAGCCGCGTCGGGTCGAGTCCGGCCCGCTCCAGCAGCCGGCCTGAAAAAAGCCCGTCCCCGCAGCCGAAATCGAGCAAGCGCCCCGGCCGGTCCGGTCGGGCCAGGGCGCGCAGATACGGCAGGTAGCCTTCCAGATCGGCGTCCGCCTCGGTGGAATGGTCCTGGAAAAAGGCATAGGCATCGTGGAGCGATTCGAAGGATTTGGTGGTCGCGACCTGGCCCATGGGCTGCCTCCGTGGGGAGCGGAACACCCGGCGGGCGCTCCGGGAGGATGTTAGTACAAGCTGAGCCCGGCCTCGCCACCCGGCTGCTGGTCGCACGCCGCCCTATGGGTCCGCAGGTAGGCTTCTTCCCAACGAAAGACGTGGTCTACCACATTGGCCAGGATTTTCGGCAGGATGCCCGGAAACCGCTCGGCCGTTTTGGTGAATTTCTCCCGGGTCAGGCACAGGCACTGGACCGTGTCGACCGCGCGCACGCCGAAAAGCGACTTGGCCGTGGCCAAAAGCCCCAGGCTCCCCACGGTGAACCCTTCCCCGCGCCGACACAACGGACGCTCGGCCTCGCCGTCGCGCCGCACGATCTCCACTGCGCCGCGCAACACGATCCGGCACCGCTCCAAAGGTTCGCCCTGGTCGTACAGGGACTCCCCGGGCGCGAACGTCTCGGCTTCCGACAGATAGGCCAGGACCTTGATGACATCGAGGGGCACGCCGCTTAGAAGCGGCAGATCCCGCAGGAGATCCAGGCAATGGCCGAACCCGCAGGATTGGCTAGCCCCTTCCCGGGGCTCCGTGGACGAGCTCATAGAGCAACCCCCGTTTTTCCATGAGTTCCGCGTAGGTACCGCTCTCGACAATGCGGCCGGCCTTCATGACCGCCACCTTGTCGTAATCGACGATGGTGTCGAGGCGGTGCACCACGGCGATGACCGTGGATTTCCCCTTCCACTTGGACGCGAGCAGGTTCTGGATACGGGCCTGGGAGGCATTGTCCAGGGCGGCCGTGGCCTCGTCCAGGATGAGGATGGCCGGATCGCGCAAAAAGGCCCGGGCGAGCGCCACCTTCTGGCGTTGGCCGCCCGAAAGCCGGTCGCCCATGGAACCGACCTGGAAGTCGAGCCCGATCTCCAGAACGCGCTCCAGCATGTCCTCCTCGATCAGCAGGCTGACAATGGTCTTCTGGATCTGGTCCAGCACCTTGGGATTGGAGCTCTTGAGACGGCCGAACAAGATGTTGTCCATGACGGTCATGGAGTAGAGATAGTCCTCGCGGCGGAAAAACGTCACCGCTCCGGGCAGGTCGGAATCGATGCGGTCGGCGAACATGGCCCGGCCCTGGAGCAGCAGCCCTTCCAGGATGGGCGAAAGCGCGACGATATTGTGGCGGCCCGGGGTGAAGCGCAGAGCCAGGGTCAAAAGCCGGCGTTCGTCCTCAGGCGGGAGCTTGTGCAGGCGCAACCGGCCGAGACGGCCGGTGAGTTCCCGGTAATCCTCGAATTCGTCCGGCGCGATCGGGGTCTGCTCAAAGAAGATGGCGTCCGGCGAGGGCACGTCCTTCAAGATATCCACCGTGCGGTTGGCCAGTTCGGCCCCGACCTGGACGAGCAGCATCTTGAGTCCGGCATCGTGCAGGAAGCCCACGAAAAACGGATTGGCTGCCAGATGGTCCGGGGCCAGGTCGTCCCGGTTGGGCGTGCCGAACAACAGGTTCTCGGCCACAGAGCTGTAATAGAGATAGCAGGTGGGATCGAAGAACTCCACCGAATCGGCCAGGGCCGCGCCGTGGCCCTCGTGGTAGGCCTCGCGGATGCGCACGACCTTTTTGACCAGATTCTCCTTGCGCCCTTCCTTGAAGACCGACCCCAGGGCGAAACGCAGGATGTCGGCAAAAAGTCCGACCTGCTGCACCACGGCGATGATCTCGTCCAGGCTCGGCAGCCCGGCCTCGCCGGTCACGCCGTGGGCCTCGCGCCGGGCATTGATGGAATAGAGCAGGTTGTCCTTGATGGAGCCCGCGAAAATGAACGGATGCTGGGAAACGATGCCCATGTTGTCGGCGATGTCGGACTTGGGCAGGGCGTCGATGTCCAGGCCCGACAGGGTGGCGCTGCCCGCGGTGTATTTGAGGATCTGGCACAGGCACAGGGCCAGGGTGGACTTGCCCGAGCCCGAAAACCCCACCAAGGCCACCTGCTGGCCCGGGGCGATGTCCAGGGACACGCCCTTCAAAAGCTGGATGCCGCCGGCCACCTCCAGCACGAGGTCCCGGGCCGCGATCTCACCGTTAAGCTCCACGGGCGGACGCGGCACGAGGGGTTCCAGCTCGAATTCCGGATCACCCTCGAAATACTCCATGATCCGGCCGTAGCTCACCTTGGCGTCCTGGTAGACCTGGTAGAAGTCCATGAGCTCCTTCCAGGGGTCGTAGAGCTTTTCGTTGGCCGAGAGAAAGGCGACCAGGGCGCCCAGATCGAACCGGCCGTTTATGGCCAGGTAGCCGCCGACCAGAAACAACACGAACGGCCCCAGGTTCTGGAAAAAGTTGTTGGAGACCTTGATGGCGTACTTGTACAGGTTCCAGACCACCCGCACCCGGTAGAGTTTTTCGGCAATGGCCCCGAAGCGGCGGTTTTCCAGGCGGAAGCTCGCGTTGCCGTGCACCTCGTGGATGCCGGAAACGGTTTCGCCGATAAGCGTGGACATGGCCCGGCCCGTGTCCACGCGCTGCTTGTTGGCGGCATTGGCCCGCTTTTGCAGGGAAGGAATGACGAGGATGGCCACCGGATAGAGCGCCATGCTGATCACGGCCATGAGCGGATTAAGGTAGAAGAGATAGCCGGCAAAGGCGAAAAGCGTCAGCAGGTTGGTGACCGGCACGGCAATGGCCTGGCCCACGAACTCGCCGGTATTGGCCACCTCGGAGAGCAGCGACGACACCACCATGCCCGGCGAGGCCTTGCGGAAAAACGACATGGGCAGGGTGAGGATGTGGGCATAGAGCTGTTTGCGCAGGTCGGTCAGGGACTGCTGGCCGACGACGTTTTGCAGGGCGTTGATGGCCAGTTTGAGGCCCGAGGCCGAGACCACGCAGACGATGTAATAGCCGCAGTAGGTCAACAGCAGATCGAGCCGCTTCATGCCGATGGCCTGGTTGATGATCTTTTTTTGCATTTCAAGCGGCAACACCCGCACGAACACCGTGACCACGATGATGCCGAGCAAAATGCCCTGGAGTTTCAGATTGCTTGTCCAAACCCAGGAAAACAGGGTCCGCCTGTACAGGGCGCTCGGAATGTCGGGCCGCAGTTTCATGGACCTGTCCGCCTTTTCTCGGTGAGGTACGGCCGTTGTGCCGCGAAATGCCAGGGAAGGCAATAAAACGATGGGGGTTGGAACGGCCGGGAGCGCGCCCGGAAACGGGGTTGCCTTGACCGGCCCGGTATCGTACAGAAGGTATGGCGGACGTCGCTGCCGCGCGGGTCACCGCCGGTCGGACGCAACCGCATTTCCTGGCCAGGCCCCCTCCGTCCGCCACCCGGGCCCGGCCCAAGCGCCCTGATGCTCGAAAGCGAACTCGATATATTCGTCTACCATGCCCGCCATGGTATCCGGCGCCTTTTCACCTACCGGCGCTGGATGTTTTTGGCGCCCCTGCTCGTACTCGCCGTTTCGGCGGCCGGGGGACTTCTGTTGTGGCGCTATTACGACGGTCATGAAGCCCTGGTGGAACGGTCCCGGCTGGCCGAATCCCAACTGGTTGCCCAGAAGGCCCGGTTGCTCGCCTTGCGCGAACAGGCCCGGCGTCTGGTGGTCGAGGCGGGGCGCATCGGCTCGTTCGACGCCAAGCTCGGGGTCATGCTGACCCGGCCCGGCGAAAACGGCGGCATGGGCGCCTTGCCCGCCTCGGAGCTGGTGCCCGAAGCCCTGGGCCGGCGGCTCAACGATTTCCTGGACAGCCTGGCCGGCCGCATGGCCGTGGAGGAGGTGCACCAGCAGGCACTGCTCCGGTCCCTGGCCGAACGCAAACTGGAATTTATGGCCAAACCGTCCCTGTGGCCCCTGCACGGATACATCACGTCGGGCTTCGGTTTGCGGCCCTCGCCCTTTGGCCGGGGCGGTGATTTCCACAACGGCGTGGACATCAAGGCGCCGACCGGCACCCCGGTCCATGCTCCCGGCGCCGGCCGGATCACCGAAGCCGGCTTCATGCACGGCTACGGCCTGCGCGTGGTCATCAGCCACGATTTCGGCCTGGAAACCATCTTCGCCCATCTCAAAAAGGTCGAGGTCAAACCCGGCGATCTGGTCAAACGCGGCCAGCGCATCGGGCTTTCCGGCAATTCCGGCCGCACCACCGGTGCCCACCTCCACTACGAGATCCATGCCAACGGTACCCCAGTCAATCCGCGCCAGTACATGCTCGACTAGCCCGGGCCAGTCGCTCCCATTTGGTCTCAAGTTCGGTCCAGGCCGTATCCGAATCGCGGTTTGCGGCGACTATCATATCCGGCGCGGCGAACAGGCCGTCGAGTTTGACCCGGGCGCCGGCGATTCGGCCCGGTTCCGCGATGCCGCCGGCCGGAGCGGGCTGGTAGTGGGCCACGGCCAGACTCCCGGCCAGGACGCAATGGCCGCCGTCCAGGAAGGCGCCCACGTCCCGGGCCAGATCGTCGAACTGGCTGGGCGAGAAACGTAAATCAAAGGGCATGGGCCCGGCCAGGGCACGCCCCCGCAGCATATGGCAGCACCCCGAAACCGAGGCACACGGCCGCGTGGCGGCCAACAAACCGAAATCCGGCCCGGCCGGGCAGTTGCGCAACGGCCGCACCGTATGGCGCCCTTCGGGCGCAAGCAGGCGCACATCGGCGGATTGGACCACGGTCGTGTCCCCGGCCAGGATGCGCGCCCCGGCCACTTCGGCCCCCGGATCGGCGATCAGCGCCCCGGCCAACCGTTCCAGCCAGTCCGGCGGCACCACCACATCGTCGTCCACATAGGCAAAAAAATCCTCGGGGCCGGGGCCGAGCACCCGGGCCAGCCAGTTGCGGGCAGCCGGGGCGCCGAGGTTGACCGGCAGGGTCAACGTCTCGAACCCGTCCGGCCCGAAACGCCGGGCGGCC
>JAWRKJ010000261.1:0-11521 GCA_040307025.1 Desulfovibrionaceae bacterium
CCCCCCCGTCCGGTCTATTTTCCTTTTTCCCCAAACGCCATGGCCATACAAGCTTGCATCGCGGGGCTCGGCAATCCCGGTTCCCGCTACGCCGCCACCCGCCACAACTTCGGCTTCCTGGTCGCCGAGGCCCTGATTGCCCGGGCCCGGGAACTTGGCGGCGTGCCCAAGCCGACCCTGACCGCGCGCCGGGACCTTGAGGCCATGACCCTGTCCCTGCCGGTTCTGGCGGGCGGCGGTTTTGCCCAATTCGTCTGCGTCAAGCCGCTCACCTACATGAATCTTTCCGGCCGGGCCGTGCGGGCGGTCTGCGACTTCTACAAAATCGACCCCACCGACGTCCTCGTGGTCCACGACGAACTCGACCTGCCGCTCGGGCGCATGCGCGTCAAGCGCGGTGGCGGCAACGCCGGCCACAACGGCCTCAAATCCCTGACCCAGGAGCTGGGCACGCCGGATTTCACCCGGCTGCGCCTGGGCATCGGCCGGCCTCTGCCCGGTCGTGACGTGGCCGGCTATGTCCTCGAAACCTTCCGACCCGAGGAGCAGCCCGTGGTGGCCCGGGTCGTGCCGGCGGCCGTGGACGCGGTCCTGTCCCTGTTCGAGGACGGTCTGGACGCCTTGCGCCAACGGCTGGGCACCTTCGACGGCGCCGTCTAGTCTCCTCGCCCGCCCGCGCCGGAAGACATGGACACGAATCGGTAAGTAGGCTAGTTTGTCTCCTAGATGGCAGACGTACCTTTGCGGTGTCCGTCGCCGTCAAGGAGTCGGCTGGTGTTTTCCGTTGAACAACTTGTCGTCTATCCGGCCCAGGGCGTTGGCAGGGTCGAAAGCATCGAAACCCAGGTCATAGGCGGGGCTTCGGCAGCTTTTTTCATTGTCCGTATCCTGAGCAACAACGTCACCTTGATGGTGCCGGTCAAAAACGCGTCCAATGTGGGCCTGCGGCCGCTGTGCTCGGCCGAGGAAGGGCAGGCCATCCTCGAATCCCTCAAGGACCGCTCGGATTTCACCGGCTACACCGGCCAGAACTGGAACCGGCGCTACCGCGAATATTCCGAAAAACTTAAAAGCGGCGCCCTGGCCGATGTGGCCTACGTGCTCAAAGAGCTGCTGCTCATCGGGCAAAACAAGGAACTGTCCTTCGGCGAGCGCCGGTTGCTCGAGCAGGCCACCAGCCTGCTCACCTTGGAACTGGCCTTGGCCCTGTCGCGGGACCAGCAGGAGATCAAGGACGTGATCAACGAGATCTTCGCCGATGTCCTGCAGCCCAAGCCCGAGGAATGATTCGCCCCTGATCCGTGTTTCCGGGTAAAACCGCTGGTGCGCCCTTGACAGCCCCCGGAAAAAGTATATGGATTGTTCCAGGCCGTTGTCGGTCTGTCCTCCACCAACCAGGTTCCCGTAAACAAGCGAGTTTTCGCGCCGCTCCCCAACGAACGGCATTGTCAAACTCACATTGCGTCGGGTTTTTCTTCCACTCCAATATGCGCATTGTAGCGCCGGGCTATTTTTGTGAGCAACGCACCTAAACGCCGCGGGCGTCCTCCACAGTCGCCGTCGTCTCCCACCGGGCCAGTGCTTTCCGATTCCATCGAAAGCGATGACATCCTCCAACCTTTGACCGTCAAGTCCAGCCTCATGGAGACATCCATGAACCTCTCCGAGCTCAAGCTGAAAAGCATGTCCGAACTCATGGATTTGGCCGTCCAGTACAACGTCGAGAACCCCAATGGCATGCGCAAGCAGGAGCTTATCTTCGCCCTGCTGCAAAGCTGCGCCTCCCAGAACGGGTCCATCTTCGGCGAGGGCGTCCTGGAAATCCTGCCGGACGGTTTCGGTTTCCTGCGCTCGCCCATGTACAGTTACATGCCCGGCCCGGACGACATCTATGTTTCGCCGTCCCAGATCCGGCGCTTCGGCCTGCGCAAGGGTGACGTGGTTTCGGGCCAGATCCGCCCCCCCAAGGAAGGCGAACGCTACTTCGCCTTGCTCCGCGTGGGCGAGATCGGGTTCGCCCCGCCCGAGGCCTCCCGCAACCTGGTGCTGTTCGACAACCTGACCCCGCTGTACCCCGACAAACGCTACGTCATGGAAAACGGGGCCGAGAACTACTCCTCCCGGGTCATCGATCTGCTCACCCCCATCGGCCATGGTCAGCGCGGCATCATCGTCGCCCCGCCCCGCACCGGTAAGACCATGCTGCTGCAGACCATCGCCAATTCCATCAATGCCAACCGCCCCGACGTCTTCCTCATCGTGCTGCTCATCGACGAGCGCCCGGAGGAAGTCACGGACATGGAGCGCACGGTCAAGGCCGAGGTCGTATCCTCCACCTTTGACGAGCCGCCCCAGCGCCATGTCCAGGTGGCCGAGATGGTCATCGAAAAAGCCAAGCGTCTGGTCGAACGCAAGATCGACGTGGTGATCCTGCTCGACAGCATCACCCGCCTCGGCCGGGCCTACAACGCCGTCACCCCGTCCTCGGGCCGGGTGCTCTCCGGCGGTCTCGACGCCAACGCCCTGCAACGCCCCAAACGCTTCTTCGGCGCAGCCCGCAATATCGAAGGCGGCGGGTCGCTGACCATCATCGCCACGGCGCTGATCGACACCGGCTCCCGCATGGACGAGGTTATTTTCGAGGAGTTCAAGGGCACCGGCAACATGGAGATCTACCTGGATCGCCATCTGTCCGAAAAGCGCGTCTTCCCGGCCATCGACATCAACCGGTCCGGCACCCGCAAGGAAGAACTGCTGCTCGAACCCGACGTCCTCAACCGGGTCTGGATCCTGCGCAAACTGCTCGCGCCCATGAGCCCCATCGACTCCATGGAATTTCTCCTGGACAAGATGCGCGGCACCAAAGGAAACCGGGAATTCCTGGATCTCATGAACAAATAGCAACAAAGTTTCACCGGCCTTTTCAAACCGCCCGGAAGAAGGTAGGGACGGAGTCATGTCCGCCACACGCTTTCGCATGCGCCCGGGCACGACCCGACGCATGGCGGCGGCTCTGGCCGCCGCTTGGTTTTTGGTCGCCGCGGTCCTGGTGCCCACCGCCCACGCCGGCATGTTCTCCTTCGACCTCAAGGACGAGAAAAAGCTCGGCGAGCAATTCAATGCCCTGATCCGGTCCAAATTGCCGCTGATCCAGGACACCGAGATCGATGACTACGTCGACGGCCTGGTCCAACGGCTGGCCCGGTCCATGCCGCCCCAGCCGTTCCCCTTCACCGTCAGCGTCATCAACAACAACGCTGTCAACGCCTTTGCCGGGCCGGCCGGCTATGTCTTCGTCTTCACGGGCCTGCTCATCAACATGGACCACGAATCCGAGGTGGCCGGGGTCCTGGCCCACGAACTCGCCCACGTCACCCAGCGCCACATCGCCAAACGCATGGGCGAAATGCAGGCCCTCTCCATCGGACAGCTCGTGGGCGTCCTGGCAGGCGTGCTTATCGGTACCGCCACCCAAAATTACGATGTCGGCGGTGCCGTGGCCATGGGCTCCACGGCTGCGGCCGCCACGGCCTACCTCAAATATTCCCGGGACGACGAAAGCGAAGCCGACCAGGTCGGGCTCAACTACCTCATCGCCGCCGGCTACCGCCCCCAAGGTCTGCTCGAAGCCTTCGAAGTCCTCCAACGCCTCAAATTCCTCCAGGGCGGGGGCACCATCCCCACCTACATGTCCACGCACCCGGGACTGGTCGAACGCACTTCCTACCTGCGTGACCGCATCAAGCTCCTGCCCGCCGACATCCGCAACCGCAAGGAGAACGATGCCGCCTTCAAACGGGCCCAAACCCTGGTGCGCGCCCGCTACACCGACGCCAAAAACGCCGTGGCCTACTACCGCAAGCTCGGCAACAACCTCACCCCCCTGGATAAACTCGGCTTGGCCATCGCCATGTCCCGCTCCCTCGACGACATCCGGCAAGCCAAGGCCGCCTTCGAAGACGCCCTGGCCAGTTCCCCCAACGATGCCATGTTCCTGCGCGAAGCCGGGCGCTACTTCCTCAAGATCCGCGATTTCTCCCGGGCCAAAAGCCTGCTCGAAACCGCCGTGCGCCTGAAGCCCAACGATATCGATTCGCTCTTCGAATACGGCCGGCTGCTGGCCCAGGAAGGCAATTACCGGGCCGCCGCGCCCTACCTCGAACAGGTGTGCATGCGCGTGCCCGACAACGGCGAAATCCGCGCCCTTTACGGCCAGGTGCTCGGACAGGCCGGTGACTACTTCCACGCCTACCTGAACCTCGCCTACGCCGCCGTCTACGAAAACAACTCCCAGCAGGCCCGCTTCCAAGTCGACAAAGCCAAGGCTGCGGCCAGAACGGACGCTGACCGCCGTGAACTGGCCAGGCTGGAAGAAACCCTCAACTCCCGCGCCGAATTATTGAAAAAAAGGATGTTCTGATGCACGATTCCCTGCTCGTACGCCTGCCCAAGGGTGAAGACCTGCTGGCCGCCCTGGTCACCATCTGCCGCGAACAAGGCATCACCAAAGGCCATATAAGCCTCATCGGCGCCCTGGAAAAAGCCGTCCTCGGCTACTACCCCCAGGATACCCGCCAGTACGTCACCCATACCCTCGACACCGGCACCGAAATCCTCGCCGGCCTCGGGAACGTCTCCCTCAAGGACGGCGAGCCCGCCATCCACCTCCACCTGACCCTGCTCAAAGGCGACTTCACCATCACCGGCGGCCATGCCATGCCCGGCAACATCCTCTTCGCCGGTGAAGCCTGCATCACCCCCATCGACGGCCCTCGCCTGCACCGCGGCCTCGACGCCGCCACCGGCCTGCCCCTCTGGGACCAGACCGGGATGTAGGGACGAGCCTGCGCCGTCACAACAACAGCCGCAAGAACAGCATGGATGATCTCCTGCGGCCAGGGCAGCGCTCTGGCCGCAGGAGGTCGATCTCATCGGAATCGAAAGTCAAATCGAAATTGAGACCGGAACCGAAGTCACCGTCAATGCCAACAGACTGGCCGGCCGATGTCACGGATACGGCCGGTCGCGAAGTCCAGGGTCATGGGCCGGACAGCGATCTGGCCGGTGGGGCATTGGGCGTGCGCCTGCTGGCGGTAGTTCAGGACATCTCCGGCAATGGCCTCGCCGGGCACGACCACGGCGTCCAGGGTTTGCCGCGCCTGGGCCAGATTGACGGCCATGAGGCCATGAAGCTGTTGCGGGAGGCCTTTTTGGAGCAGCAGGGTATTTCCGGACAGACCGGCGAAGGTGTAGTCGGCGGCGTGATCGATGCTGAACAGGGGAGTGCCCTGGAAATTCGCGCATTCCGCAGCCGGATCGTCCCCCGGATTGCGGGCCAGGATATGCAGGACATGACCGTTGAAGCCAGGGGCCTGGCGTTCCAGCACGGCATAGCGTTCGTACAGATAGCACGTGGCATCATGAGAGATGCGGATCTGGGGCGCATCCGCGCCGGGCAGTCCGAAAGCGGCGTGATCGATGACGTGGGTCTCGCCGTAATCCGAGCGTAAGGGCGTGATATGGGTCACGGACAGGACGCGGACGGTTTTCCCGTCGCGCTGAAAAGTCGCTTGCAGGGTGCCGCGCACCTGGACCTGGATGTCGAGGACATCGGACATGATGGCCGAGGGATCGAAGGGCAGGTAGACGATATCCGGCTCCTGGGGGCAGGACAGCAGAATGCCGCCCTGGGGTGTTTGGTGGAACAGACCGTAAATGGTCAGCCGCGTCCCAACCGGGATATCAAAAGCCAGGGCAACGGCCGGTAACAGGCAGCATACAAGCACAAGCAGCGAACACACAGGAAAACGCACGCGGGACATGGAGCCTCCTTGTCGGTTTTCTTCGACTAGCATGGGGCGAGTTCATTTGAAAATACGGGGGGGATCGGACCGATGTTGAAAAAATACCCCGCGCGCGTATGAATGGCCCCATGGGAGGCCGGCATGACCGAACCACACTCTGGCGGATGGCTCAAGAACGGTAAGAATCTCGTTATTCTCGCCCTGTGCATCATTGCCCTGGCCGAATTCGCCTTGCTTGTCCGGCCCTCCTCTCCGCCGGTCGCCCAGGCACCGGAACAAGGGGCGTCTCGCCACAAATCCGCGTCCGCGCCGCAACCGGCCGTATCCCCGGCCACGGATGCCGTACGCGTGGCCGGTCTGGCCATGGACCCGGAACGGGGGCGCTACCTCTTGCTGGCCTTTGACCGTCCCGTGCTCGGCGCCAAGGACGGCGCGGCCCCGACCGCCTCTCCGGCCGTCATCGAACCGACCATACCCGGCAAATGGACCTGGATTTCGCCGTACATGCTCCGTTTCGAGGCCAAGGACGGCTTCGCCCAGGCCACCCGTTACACCGTGACCCTGCAGCCCGAAGCCTTTCTGGAAAAGCCCCAGACCATGACGGGCCAGCTCGCCTATGAAGCGGCCTTCGGGACCTTCGAGGTCAACCGGCTGACCGCCCACCTCGAACCCGCCCCCGAGGGTGGCGCCATGGTGATGTCCAAGGGCGAAGTGGTGTTCAACCGCCCCGTGGACCCCAAGGCCCTGGCCGACCATATCCGGCTCATCGACCCGCGTCAGGGCGACGGCAAACCTGTGGAAGTGTCCCTGACCACCTCCTATCCCGCCAAAAAGATCGGCTTCCAGTCCGAAGCCGTGCAGAAGACCGCCCAGCAGCGTGAACTGAAGCTCGTGATCACACCGGGTGTCCGGCCGGAAAAGGGCGACATGGCCCTGACCAAGGAGGCGGTGGCGGTCATCCCGGTGGTGCTCGACCCCAATTTGCGCGTGCGCGAGGTCAAGGCCAGTTCCGAGGAAGGCGCGGCCTCCATCCACATCGGCCTGTCCACGCCCGTGGAGGCCGATGCCGCTACCTCGGCCCGGATTCATGTCGAGCCCAAGGTCGACTGGACCCTGGCCGCCGACGACGGCGAGCTGATCCTAAGCGGCCCCTTTGCCCCGGGCCGGGACTATACCGTCACCCTGGACAAGGGCTTGGCCGCGGCCGACGGCGCGGTCCTCGGCACCGCCTACACCCGGTCCCTGCGCATCCCCGACCTCGAACCCTCGGTGGATTTCCAGGACCAGGGCATGTTTCTCTCCCGCAACGGCTACAAGAACGTGGCCGTCAAAAACGTCAACACCAACGCCGCCAGCCTGACCATCGACCGCGTCTACCCCAACAACCTGTTCCCGCTTTTTACCACGAACTATTCGGTCTTTGACGACGAGTATAGCGGCGACGACCTCCAGTCGAGCCTTGGCGACCGCATCGTCAACGACCGCATCCTCCTGCCCTATAAAAACAATGCCGTCGTTACCACGCCGCTCAACCTGGAAAAATACATCCAGGGACACACCCCCGGCCTCTACCGGGTCGCCTTGACCGTGCCCGGGAAATTCCAGGGCTTCCAGCGGTACGTACTCATCACCGACATCGGCATCGTGGCCAAGCACGGTCTGGACGATTTCCTGGTCTGGACCGCTTCCTATACCAACCTGACGCCCATTTCCGGGGCCACGGTGCGCGTCCTGTCCTTCCAGAACCAGGAACTGGCTTCGGGCGTCACGGACGCAAAGGGACTTTTCCGGGCCAAGATCAGCCCCAAGCTCATGGCCGACAAGACGCCCTACCTGATCGTGGTGGAAAAGGGCGCGGACACGAGTTTCCTGCTGTATGACCGGTTCCGGGTGGACACCACCGGCCTGGATGTGAGCGGTGCCGTGGTGCCGGCCACCGGCTACACGGCCTTCGTGTACGGTGAGCGGGACATCTACCGGCCGGGCGAGACCCTGGAAGGGTTGGCCGTGGTGCGCGACACCCATCTCGCGGCCCCGCCGGCCATGCCCGTGACCATCCGCCTGGCCGACCCCAAGGGCCGTAAAATCGGAGAAAAAACCGCGGTGACCGGGGCCGAAGGCGTCATCGACCTGCACCAGGCCCTGCCTCCCCAGTCCCTGACCGGCGCCTACGCCCTGGAACTCGTGGCCGGGGAAACCGTCATCGGCCAGTACCGCTTCCAGGTGGAGGAATTCGTCCCGGATCGCATCAGCGTCAACGTGGCCCCCGAGGAGGCCTCGGCCGGACCGGGCGCGAATCTGCCCTTTGCCGTGACCGGGCTTTACCTGTTCGGCGCTCCGGCCGGCAATCTGCCCGTGGAGGCCAGGGTCCGCCTCGTCAAGGCTCCCTTTGCCCCCAAGGGCTTCGAGGCCTACACCTTCGGCGATCCCGAGCGCAGCTTCGAGGATCAGGAAATTCTGCAAGAAACCGGCAATCTGGATGAGGCGGGCCAGGCAGCCTTCGAGGCCTCCCTGCCCGAGGGCCTGTCCCCGCCGGCCGCCCTGGAAGCCATCTTCACCGCCCGGGTGCGCGAAGGCGGCGGACGCGGCGTCACGGGGCTCGCCCGCCTGCCGGTCCACGTCTATCCGGCCTATCCGGGCTTAAAGCGCCTCAAGAGCGAAGCCGCGCCCCCCGGACGGCCCATGACCTTCGAGTTCGTGACCGTCGATCCAGCCGGCAAGCCGGTCGACGCGCCCGAGCTGACCGCCACCCTGCTGCGCGACACCTGGCAGACCGTGCTGCGCAAAGCCCCGGACGGCTCGTTCAAGTACGAGTCCACCCGGGACGCCAAGACCCTGGAGACCAAGACCGTGGCCGCTCCCAAGGGCAAGGGCACGGTGGCCTTTACGCCGCCCTCCTTTGGCAGCTACCGGCTGGTGCTGCGCGATCCGGCCAGCGGCGCCGCCTGCCAGCTCGAATTCTACGCCGGCGGCTTCGGCTATTCGCCCTGGGCCGTGGAAAATCCGGCCCGGCTCGAACTCAAGCCCGACAAGAAGGATTACGCCTCGGGCGAAACCGCCAAGTTGCAGGTGCGGGCGCCGTTTGGCGGCAAGCTCCTCGTGACCGTGGAAGGGACGAACGTCCACGACGTGCAGCTCCTGGACCTGCCCGGCAACACCGGCGACATCAACCTGCCCGTCAAGCCCGAATACCTGCCCGGCGTGTATGTGACCGCCACCCTCGTGCGCAAGGCCCCGCAGGCGGCCTCGGTCGGTCCGTCCCGGGCCTTTGGCACGGCGTACTTGGCCGTGGACAAAGCCTCGGGCAAGCTGCCCGTGAGCCTGTCCGCCCCGGCCACCATGCGCCCGGACGGCAAACTCACGGCCACGATCAGCGCTCCGCCCGGGAGCCTTGTCACCCTGGCCGCCGTGGACGAGGGCATTCTCCAGCTCGTGGCCCAGAAGACCCCGGACCCCTTTGCCTTCTTCTACGCCAAGCGCCAGCTCCAGGTGGAGACCTACGACACCTTCTCGCTGCTGTTGCCCGAAGTGCCGCCGCTTCTCGGCAAGGCCCTGGCCGGCGGCGGCGACGGCCTGGAAGACCTGTCCGGATTCGTGCGCGCCCAGAGTCCGGCCAAGCGCACCGTGGCCTTCTGGTCCGGCCCGGTGCGGGTGGATGACACGGGCAAAGCGGACGTCTCCTGCGACATCCCCGCCTTCCAGGGCCAGGTCAGGCTTATGGCCGCGGGCCTGTCCGGCCGCCGCTTCGCCGCGGCCGAGGCCACGACCATCGTGAAAAGTCCGCTGGTCCTGCTGCCGTCGTTCCCGCGCTTCCTGTCTTTTTCCGACACGGCCCGGACCGCCGTCACCGTGCGCAACGACACCGACCGGGACGGCACCTTCACCGTGCGCCTGGGGATCACGGGACCGGCCACGGTGGAAAAACCCGAACGTCAAGTCGCCATCGCCAAGGGCGGCACGGCCACGGTGGTCTTTCCGGTCACGGCCGGCAAGACCGAAGGCCTGCTCGACTGCGTGGCCACGGTCGCGGGCAATGGCGAGTCCTCGCGCGACACCTTCCAGATTCCGGTGCGCTCGCCCCTGCCGGCCCGGACCTCCATCCAGTCCGGGGCCCTGGAGGCGGCCGCCCTGACCCTGCCGGAACTGGCTTCAGCCGAGTTCCTGCCCGGCACGGCCCGGCGCGACATCACCGTGGGCCGCTTCCCGCTCATCCGCTTCACCGGCAATCTCAAGGCCCTGCTCGCCTACCCCTACGGCTGCATCGAGCAGACCGTGTCCCGGGCCTTCCCCCTGCTCTACTTCGCCGACCTGGCCCAGTCCCTGGACCCGGCCGCCTTCGAGGCCGTGGGGCCGGCGGCCATGGTCCAATCCGGCATCCGGCGCGTCACCGGCATGCAGCTCTACAACGGCGGCTTTTCCATGTGGCCCGGCGGCGACACCCCCCAGCCATGGATGAGTCTGTACGCGACCCATTTCCTGGTCGAAGCCCGGTTGGCCGGCTACTCCGTGGACAAGTCGGTGCTCGACCAAGCCCTTGATTTCGCCGGCGAGACCGGCCGCAACGCCAATCTGGAAAAGCCGGAAGACCTGCGTCTGGCCGCCTACGCCCTCTACGTCCTGGCCAAGGCCGGACGGGCCGATATCGGCGCCATGGACAATCTGCGCGACACCCGGGCCAAGCGCTTACCGCCCGATGCCCGGGGCCTGCTCGGAGCAGCCTACGCGGCCGTGGGCAACGCCCGCGCGGCCGAGATCCTGGCTTCCGGCCCGGTGCCGGGCGGCGAAGCGCGCAAGGTGACGGGCGGCACCCTGGAATCGGCCCTGCGCGACAAGGCCCTCTACCTTTCGGCCCTGCTCGACGCCGTCCCCGCAGACCCGCGACTCGGCAGCCTGGCCGTGGACGTGGGCCGGTTGCTCGAAGGCGAGGCCTATCCCTCGACCCAGGAAAACGCCGTGGCGCTCTTGGCTCTGGGCAAGTTCTACAGTCGCCAAAAGGCCAAAAAGCCCTTCACCGGCTTGGTACGTGCCGGGTCGGGCCTGCTGGCCGATTTCTCCAGCGACACGGTACTCAGTCTTCGCGGGGTGAACCAGACCGGTGACCTGCGCCTGGAGATCGACCAGGGCTTCGAACCCGGGGCCTGCTACTACTCCGTGCGCACCCGTGGCATTCCGGCTCCGGCCGCCTACGTGCCCCAGGCCGCCGGTCTGGAGGTGACGCGCGAGTACCTGACCCGGGACGGCCGGCCCCTGGCCGACGACACCGTGGACCAAGGCGCCCTGGTGGTGGTCAAGTTCGCCGTGCGCGCAACCCAGGGCCCCCTGGCCAACGTGGTCCTGGAAAACCTGCTGCCGGCCGGCCTGGAGGTGGAAAACCCGAGGCTTTCCACCACCGAACATCTGCCCTGGATGGAAGCCGACGACAAGGCCGCCCCGGATTCGGTCGATCTGCGCGACGACCGGGTGCTGCTTTTCACGGATCTGCCGGACAAGGACTGGCATGCCTATTATGCCCTGCTGCGGGCCGTGACGCCTGGGGTGTTCACCCTGCCTCCGGCTCAGGCCGAGGCCATGTACGCGCCGGAACTGCGGGGCAGCGGTCCCCTCGGACGATTCACGGTCACCGGGCAGGAACGGTAGCGCGACCATTCACGAGGGGGCAGGTTCGGTACCATGCCCCAAAAAACAAAAGGCCGTCCCGGCATGCCGGGACGGCCTTT
>JAWRKJ010000262.1:0-8761 GCA_040307025.1 Desulfovibrionaceae bacterium
GACGGGTTTCCAAAGGGCCGCGCCCTTTGGCCGCCGGAGGCGTCCCCCTCAACCCCCTCCCCCATCCTGCATCCACAACACGAACACGCCGGGGCGACCACCGGGGTCGCCCCGGCGGCCGTGCGGACAGGTTCGTGAGGATGCGGAAGGGGTAAACGCGCGCTCAGCGCAGGTTCTGACGGACCCAGGACACGATGGCGTCGGCGCTGCGCGCGCCGGAAACCCGGGCCACTTCGAGACCGCCCTTGAACAGGATCAGGGTGGGCACGCCCTGAATGCGCAGGCGATCAGCCGTGGCCTGCTCGTCCTGGGTATCGCACTTGGCCAGGATCACCCGGGGATGGAGCATGGCCGCGGCCTGGTCGAAGGCCGGAGCCATGGCCCGGCAGGGCGCGCACCAGGGCGCCCAGAAGTCCACCAGCACGGGCAGGTCGCTTTTGGCGATGAAGGTCTCGAAGCTGGTGTCGGTTAAATGCGCGGGATGGGGAGCCAACAACGGAGCGTGGCACTTGCCGCAGATCGGCCCGCTGTCCAGCCGACCGGTCTGGACCCGGTTGACGGCCAGACAGCTGGGGCACACAGCATGGATGGAGTCGGACATGACAACCTCCCCTGGCAGCATTGCGCCAGACTTCCGGCGTAGAGTATAAGCACTCCCGCGATTTTTGCCAGCCGTTCCTTGACCCCGGGCGCGCGGTGGGTATCTTGGGCGGACATCCCCGACCCGAACCCGGAGACGTCCGTGCGCGCCTGCGACATCCCCCGCCCCCCGACCCGCCTGGAACGGCTGCGACGGTTTGCGCCCCGCATCCTGCCCTTTCTCACCTGGTGGCCGCTGGTCAACCGGCGCACCGTGCGCGCCGACCTGTGGGCGGGTCTCACCGGCGCGGTCATTGTCCTGCCCCAGGGCGTGGCCTTCGCGGCCATCGCCGGCCTGCCGCCGGAATACGGCTTGTACGCGGCCATGGTGCCGGTCATCGTGGCCGCCCTGTTCGGTTCGTCGTTCCACCTCATTTCCGGGCCGACCACGGCCATCTCCCTGGTGGTCTACGCCAATGTCTCCCAGCTGGCCGCTCCGGGCAGCCCGGATTTCATCCGGCTCGTGCTGGCCGTCACCGTGCTGGCCGGCTGCGTCCAATTCGCCCTGGGCCTGGCCAGGCTTGGCGGCGTAGTCAATTTCGTGTCCCATTCCGTGGTCACCGGCTTCACGGCCGGGGCCGGCATTCTCATCGCCACCAGTCAGCTCGGGCATTTTTTCGGGTTGCACCTGCCGCGCGGCGGTTCGTTTCTGGAGACCTGGGCGGCATTTGTCGGCCAGTTGCCGACGGTGCACTTCCGGGAGACGGCCATTGCCGCCGCGACCTTGCTGGTGGCCCTGGTCGTGCGCCGGCTGTGGCCCAAGGCGCCGGCCCTGCTGCTCGCCATGTGCGCCGGCGGCCTGGTCTGCCAGCTCCTCGACGGCCCGGCCCACGGCGTCAGGATGCTCGGCGCCCTGCCCGACCGGCTGCCGTCCTTTTCCCTGCCGGAAATCGATCTGGACACCTTCCGGGTCCTTTTCCCCGGCGCCCTGGCCGTGGCCATGCTCGGCCTGGCCGAGGCGGTCTCCATCGCCCGGGCCGTGGCCTCGCGCTCCCAGCAGCACATCGACAACAGCCAGGAATTCGTCGGCCAGGGCCTGGCCAACATCCTGGGCGGGTTCTTTTCGGCCTATGCCTCGTCCGGGTCGTTCACCCGCACCGGAGTCAATTACGAAGCCGGGGCGAAGACCCCTCTGGCGGCGGTGTGCTCGGCCCTGTTCCTGGCCGGCATCGTGCTGCTCGTGGCGCCGGTGACGGCCTATCTCCCCATTGCGGCCATGGCCGGGGTCATCATGCTGGTCGCGGCCGGCCTGTTCGATGCCCGCGCCATCCGGGCCATTATCCGCACGGACCGGGCCGAGGCCGGGGTGTTGGCGGCCACGTTTTTGGCCGCGCTGTTCGTGGAGCTCGAATTCGCCATCTACGCCGGGGTGATCCTGTCCCTGCTGCTGTACCTGCGCCGCACGAGCCATCCGCACTTCATCACCCTGGCCCCGGACCCCGGTTCGCCCCAACGGCCCCTGGTCAACGCCCGCCGCCACGGCTTGGCCGAGTGCCCGCAGATCATGCTGTTGCGGCTGGACGGTTCGATTTTTTTCGGCGCGGTCAACCACATCGCCGAGGAGCTGCACCGCATCACCGACGCCAGCCCCGAGCAGTGCCACATCCTCATCGTGGGCTCGGGTATCAACTTCGTGGACGCCGGCGGTTGCCATATGCTCTTCCACGAAGCCGGCGCCATGAAGCTCTCGGGCCGGATGATCTCTTTTTGTTCGCTCAAAAACGAAGTCCTGGACCTGCTCGCCCGGGGGGGCTGTCTTGCGCGCATCGGCCAGGACAACGTCTTCCGCAACGAAACCGAGGCCATTGCCGGCATCGTGGGCCGGCTCGATCCGGAACGCTGCGCCTGCTGCCGGGACCGGGTGTTCCTGGAATGCGTCGGCCGCCCCGGCGGCGAAGTTTCGGTGGGTTGAAGCCGCGGCCTCAGCGGTTGGCGAAATGGCGCCCCATGAGCAGGGCGACGAAGGTCGCCAGGTAGACCTGGCCGATCAGGGATTCGTAGGCGGCCACGATGCGGGCCAGATCCGAAACCGGGACAACATCGCCGAAACCGGCCGTGGTCAGGGTGGTGACGCTGAAATAATACAGCGCCATGTACGGCTGGCCGCCGTGGGTGACCGGATAGTGGATGGCCGCCGGGTCGATCAGAAGCGTCAGGGCGTAGAGCTGGGCCCACAGGCCGGCCATAAGCAGATAAATGATGACGCCGGCCATGATGGTATCCACTGTGACCGCCTTCTTGCGAAACAGCTGCCCCAGCATGAATACGATCAACAGGAAAAGAAACAGGAAATGACAGGCCACGGCCATGACGAGACTGGCCCCGCCCTCGAAAAACATATTGAGACAGGACAGCCCCAAGGCCGTCAGGCCCACGATCAGGTTCAGCCTGGCTATGAGGGACCGCTCCCGCACCAGCAGGAACACAAACCCCAGCAGGTACATGGCCAGCAACACCACCGGGGTGAACATAATCGCGCGGCGGCCCCCCCAGAACACGAGCACGATGTGGGCCAGCAAGATGATGCCCACGGTCACGGAATACTTGTGGGGAGCCAGGGCCTTTCCCAGGCGGCCGGAAAAGGAATCGGTCACGGGCGGCGCCTGGAAGGACATGACGGTCGGAGAGGGTTAGGAGTGGCCGGGACGTTTTTTGAGACAAGCCGGGCAGATGCCGTACAGGTAGAGTTTGTGGCCGGTCAGGGCGAAGCCGTGCCGGGCCGCCACCTCTTCCTGCAGGCGCTCGATGGCCGGGTCCACCACCTCCACGTTGACGCCGCACTCCTCGCAGATGAGATGGTCGTGATGGCTCTGCCCGTAGAGGATCTCGTACCGCATGGCCCCGTCGCCGAATTCCACGGCCTTGGCCAAGCCGGCATCGGCCAGCAGCTTCAAGGTCCGGTAGACCGTGGCCTGGCCGATGCTGGGATGCTCCCGTTTGACCTTTCGGTAGAGCTCCTCGGATGTGGCATGCCCGTGTTCGACCAAAAACACCTCCAGAATCTGGCGGCGCTGGGGGGTCATCTTGAGCTTCTTGCGGGCGATGAACTCCGCGAAAATGGCGAAAGGATCCTTCATGGCGAACGTAAACCCAATGCGGTTAAGGTGAGGCGAAGCGCGAACGGGCGCCCGGCACGCGTCCGTATGGCGAGCCGAACCCGTGTCCTCTCCCGGCTTGTGCCTGAATCCCCTTATACGGCAAACCGTTTCCCGCGCAAGTCCGCAAACGCGTTTACCCCGATCCTTAGGCCGCGCAGCTTTTGACCGAGGCCACCAGGGTCGGGATGTCAAGGATAAGGGACATGGTGCCGTCACCGTTGATCGTGGCCCCGGAAATGCCCGCCACCGAGCCGATGTAGCCGCCCAGGCTCTTGATGACCGTCTGCTGCTGGCCCATGACCTGGTCCACGGCGATGCCGGCCCGTTCGCCCTCGAAGCGGGTGACCACGACCTGTTCGATGGCCGGCGGCTGGCCGGTCAGCTCGAAGGCCTCGCGCAGGCGGATGTAGGGCACAATCTCGCCGCGCAGCTGGATGGACCGCCCCCGGCCGCTTGCCTGCACCCGTTCCCGGGGCAACTCCACGCATTCCTCCACCAGGGACAGGGGAATGATGTAGCGGTCGTCGCCGGCCTTGATCTGGAGTCCGTCGATGATGGCCAGGGTGAGCGGCAGCCGGATGGTGATGCGGGTGCCGCGTCCGAGTTCGCTGTGGACCTCGATCTTGCCCCGCAGCGAATCCATGCTCCGCTTGACCACGTCCATGCCCACGCCCCGGCCCGAGACGTTGGTGATCTTTTCCGCCGTGGAAAAGCCGGGCAGGAAGATAAGGTTGTAGATTTCGCTGTCGATGAGCCGGGTCTCGGCCGCGATGAGGCCCTTTTCCACGGCCTTGGCCCGGATGCGCTCGGGGTCCATGCCCCGGCCGTCGTCGGTGATGGACAGCAGCACTTCGCCGCCCGCGTGCTCGGCCGCGAGCACGATGGTGCCGGCCTCGGGTTTGCCCGCAGCCAGGCGATCGGCCGGGGGCTCGATACCGTGGTCGATGCTGTTGCGCAGCAGGTGTACCAGAGGATCGTTGAGCTGCTCGATGACGGTCTTGTCGAGTTCGGTCTCCCCGCCCTCGGTCACGAGCTCGATGGACTTGTGCATTTCCGAGGACAGATCGCGCACCAGCCGGCGGAACCGGCTGAACGTGGTGCCGATGGGCAGCATGCGGATGCCGAGGGTATTGTCGCGCAGCTCGTTGGAAAGCCGCTCGATCTCCTCGGCCACGCCGGTCAGGGACGGATGCCCCAAAACCGAAGCAAGCTGGGTGAGTCGGGCCTGGGCAATGACGAGTTCGCCCACCAGGTTGACCAGATCGTCGAGCTTGGCCGCATCCACGCGCAGGCTCTGCATGGCCTCTTTTTTCGGGGCGGCCGGACGGCGCGGTTCGGTCGTGGCGGCCTTTTGCGCGGCGTCGGGCCGGACACCCCCAATGGGCTTGGCCGGCGCGACCGGGGAGGCCGGAAGCGTTGAAACAGCCTGGGGAGTGGGGCGCGCCGGAGCCTGTTCGGGCGGCTGGGCCGCAACCGGATTCGGGGCCGGCTCGGGCGTCTTGGGCAGGGACGATTCGGGCGCGGGTTGCGGCCGGGGCGCCGGCGCGGCCAGGGCCTCACCAGCGGCATCGGCCGGCACGATGGTGGCATCACCGGGATTTTCCAAAAAAAGAAAGACGTCGCGCAGGGCGTTGTCGCCGTCCTCGCCCGGGATGGCGCACGTGGCCTCGAATCGCAGGGAACAGTCGTCCGGGTCGAGGTCGGCCAGTTCCGGCAGCCCGGACAGATCGCACTGCACGCGCACCTGGCCGAGCATGCGCACCTCGTCGAGCAGGGCCAGGGGATCGGTGCGGGTCAGGTGGCCGGGATCGGACGGCGCGTACCGCAACCGCCAGTTCCGGCAGGCGGCCCCGTTTCCGGCCGGGGCGCATTCCGGGGCGCAGGCCGCTTCCGGTTCCTTGTCCGCGGACGGCTGGGCCGCCTCGGGCAGGTCCGGATCGCGCAGCAAAACCTTGAGGCGCTCGCCCAGGCCGCCGTCATCGGCGGCCTCCGGGTCCGCTCCCTCGGCCAGCATGGACGAGAACCGGTCCTTGGCCAAAAAGGCCACATCGAGCAGATCCTTGCTCACCCGGCGCCAGCCGCCGCGCACATGGTCGAACAGGGATTCCAGATTGTGGGCCAGGGACACGACCCGACCCAGGCCAAACATGTCGCAGGCCCCCTTGAGGGTATGCACGGCCCGAAACACCCGGTCGACCTGGCTTGTGTCCTCGGGCGACTTTTCCAGTTCCAGCAACGCCCCGTCGAGTTCGGCGAGGTTTTCCATGACTTCTTCCTGGAAAAGGGCGCGAGTCTCGTCGTCAAATACCATCATGCCTCCGGAATGGGCCTGAACCAAGCCACCCGTCAGGGGTCGCGCACACCGAACGGCACGGGCAGGCCCGCGCCGCAGCCATCCCGCCGGAGGAGGATCTGGTCCGTCCACCGGCGGGCCTGGCCACAGTATAGGCTTTGGCGTACAGCTTGCAAAGCGCGAAAACGCGGCGCAGCCGGGCCTTTTCCCTACGCGATCGTGACCTCCGGGCACAAATACACGTCCTGGATGGCCTGGAGCAGGGCCACGCCGTCGGCCATGGGCCGCTGGAAGGCCTTGCGGCCGGAAATGAGCCCCATGCCGCCGGCGCGCTTGTTGATGACCGCCGTGCGCACGGCATCGGCCAGATCCGCCTTGCCCGAGGCACCGCCGGAATTGATCAGCCCGATGCGGCCCATGTAGCAGCTCGCCACCTGATAGCGCGTGAGATCGATGGGATGGTCGGTGGTCAGCTCGCTGTAGACGCGCTTGTCGGTCTTGCCGAAGCCGATGGCCGTGTAACCGCCGTTCAGGGTGGCCTGCTTTTGCTTGACGATGTCGGCACCGATGGTCGCGGCCAGATGGTTGGCCTGGCCGGTCAGGTCGGCGGCCGTGTGGTAGTCCACGCCGTCCTTGACGAAGGCGGGATTGCGCAAATACGCCCACAGCACGCAGGCCATGCCCAGTTCGTGGGCCCGGGCAAAGGCCTCGGAGACTTCCTGGATCTCGCGCCGGCTCTCCGGGGAACCGAAATAGACCGTGGCGCCCACGGCCACCGCGCCCATGTCGTAGGCCTGGTCCACCGAGGCGAACATGGTCTGGTCGTGGATCGCGGGCAGGGTCAGCAGTTCGTTGTGGTTGATCTTGAGCAAAAACGGGATCTTGTGGGCGTACTTACGGGCCACGCTGCCAAGCACCCCAAGGGTCGAGGCCACGGCGTTGCAGCCGGCTTCCATGGCCAGTTTGACAATGTTTTCCGGGTCGAAATAAGCCGGATTGGGCGCGAACGAAGCCCCGGCCGAATGCTCGATGCCCTGGTCCACGGGCAGGATGGACAGGTAGCCCGTGCCGCCCAGGCGGCCGTGGTTGATCAGGCTGGCCATGGAACGCAGCACCGGCAGCGGCCGGTCGGTCTGGACAAAGATCGTATCGAGATAGTCCGGCCCCGGCAGATGGAGCTGGTCCTTGCCGATGGTTTTGCACTGATGGGCGAGCAACGACTCGGCTTCGGCGCCGAGCAATTGGGTAATCCTGTCGATCATGGCCGCCTCCTTTGGCTGACTGTCGGCCACCATAGGGCAATTGACGGGCCGGGTTCAACCGAAATTCGCGTGACGACGCAGACGCCCTTCGCCCCCCCTCGCGCCTTGCCCCGGAGCGGGACGGCGTTATATTGACCGAACCACCCGCAGCCGCGAGGCTCCGGGCCAGTTCACGCCCAAGGAGGAAAACCGGCGGCCTCCCGCCGGTTCATACAGCGTATGCAGCATCCCCATGCCCACGGCCACGGCCATGCCCAGGCCGGCGGCCATCCCCACGGCGCCGGCGGTCCGGCCGGCGCCCCGCCCTTGCGGCTCATCGCCTGGGAAGTGACCCGGGCCTGCAACCTGGCCTGCAAACACTGTCGGGCCGAGGCCTGCCTCGATCCCTGGCCGGGCGAGTTCGATACCACCGACGCCAAGGCGCTCATCGACACATTCCCCGAAACCGGCAACCCGATCATCATCTTCACCGGCGGCGAGCCGCTGTTGCGCCCGGACATCTTCGACCTCGTGCGCCATGCCCGGGGCCTGGACCTGCGCTGCGTCATGGCCCCCAACGGGACGCTGATCACTCCCGAAAACGCCAGGGAAATCAAAGCCTCGGGCATTGCCCGCTGCTCGATCTCCATCGATGCGCCCACGGCCGCCGATCACGACGCCTTCCGGGGCGTGCCCGGCGCCTTCGAAGGGGCACTACGCGGCATCGACTACCTGAAGTCGGCCGGAGTGGAGTTCCAGATCAACACCACGGTCACCAAGCACAACATGGGAAACTTCAAGGAGATATTCAGGCTTGCCGAAAAGCTCGGCGCCGCCGCCTGGCACATCTTCCTGCTCGTGCCCACGGGCCGGGCCGCGCAACTCGGCGCCGAGGTCATCACGGCCAGGGAATATGAAGAGGTGCTCAACTGGTTCTACGACTTCCGCAAGACCACGAGCATGCACCTAAAGGCCACCTGCGCCCCCCACTACTACCGGATCATGCGCCAACGGGCCAAGGCCGAAGGCGTCGCCGTCACCCCGGATACCTTCGGCATGGACGCCATGACGCGCGGCTGCCTGGGCGGCACGGGCTTCTGCTTCATCTCGGCCGTGGGCCAGGTCCAGCCCTGCGGCTACCTGGACCTCGACTGCGGCCAGGTGCGCGAAAAACCCTTCCCCGAAATCTGGCGCACCTCGCCCCAGTTCCTGCAATTCCGCAACAAGGAAGAATACAAGGGCAAATGCGGCGTGTGCGAATACCACCGGGTCTGCGGCGGCTGCCGCGCCCGCGCCCAGACCATGTCCGGCGACTACATGGCCCCCGAGCCGTTGTGCGAATATACGCCGGGGAAGTAGGCGAAAAAAAGAAGAATGCCTCCGGCGGGGGGGGGGGGGGGGGGGGGGGGGGGGGGGGGGGGGGGGGGGGGGGGGGGGGGGGGGGGGGGGGGGGGGGGGGGGGGGGGGGGGGGGGGGGGGGGGGGGGGGGG
>JAWRKJ010000263.1:0-12015 GCA_040307025.1 Desulfovibrionaceae bacterium
AGATCATGGCCATCAAACGTAGGGCGTGCGGTTACCGAACCGGGAACACTTCAAGACTGCAATCTACTTCTTCTGCGGCGGCTTGGACCTCTATCCGAGACAGGCTTGAATGGGGTTACCCACGGAAAAGCCGGAAGGACCGAAAATTATAGAGTGATTCCAAAGGACGCAACCCTTTGGTCGCCGGAGCCATCGCTGTCGACACATTGGACAGCCGTCGTTTACGCCGACAACGTGTCGTTGGGGCTAAGGAAAGCTTTGGTCACGATTTGACAATGATGCACCATGGCAGCCAGATGCAGCATTTCAGGCAATGTGGCATGTTTTTTGAATACGATAAAAAAAAATAATTTCCAGAAAGCCAATCGTCCTTCCGTGCAAATGCCAAGCGTCCAAAGCAGCAGGAACATGGCCTTGATATCATATACTTTCAACGGTCTTTTTACCACGAAATCAGGTGCCTTGTAGTGCTCCAGACATTTTTTGATACGCCCGAAGGATGCTTCCGGTGTATAGAGCTTTCGCAGGAGGTCTTTGTAGCCCGTAACGAGGAAGTCCCTCTCCAGTTTGGGGATGAAATTCAGGGCATTCTCGTCCATGCTGTTGTTGCCGGAGGGAAGGCCAAGAATTCGGCCTTCTTTTTCGAGACGTTTCCACAGCGGTGTGTGGGGCGGGGCCGAGAGTAATCCGATCATGGCCACGGCTATGCCGGCTGCCTCGATAAACTGTCCCTGGAGATTGAAAATTTCAGGCGGATCCGCATCGAAACCGATGATGAAGCCGCCCATGACACTGATGCCGAAGGAATGGATCGTCGCCACAGACCGCAGCAAGTCGCGTTGCAGATTCTGTTTTTTGGAACATTCGGCCAGGGAGGCCGCAGCCGGCGTCTCGATGCCGATGAAGACGCTCTTGAATTGGGCGGTCGCCATGAGTCCAAGCAGTTCCGCGTCGTCGGCTAGGTTGACGCTGGCCTGGGTGGTGAACGTGAAGGGCTGGCCATGCTCCCGTTGCCAGGCAATGATGCCGTGCAGGAATTGCTTGGCCAGCTTTTTATTGCCGATGAAGTTGTCATCGACGAAAAACACCATGCCACCCCAGCCGATGGACAGGATGTTGTCCAGTTCGACAAGGAGTTGTTCCAGAGTCTTGTGGCGGGGCTTCAGCCCATTAAGAAATAACACGTCACAGAATTCGCACTGGAAGGGGCATCCCCGCGTGCTCTGAATGGGCATGGTCAGGTACGCTTTGATGTCGAGAAGATCCAAACGGGGCGGCGGTGTTTCCGTCAAGCGCGGGAAATCATCCGCCTTGTACACCGGCTTGGCGCAGCCGTTCGTCAGATCGGCCACCAGCCGGGGCATGACGGCCTCGGCTTCGCCCACCACGATATGATCGATCCCTTGGACCGTTTCATAATACAGCGTATAATGCGGCCCTCCGGCCACGATAGGCACGCCGGCGGCATTGGCCCGGCGCACAACCGTCGCGGCCGAGTGCATCTGAATATCCATGGCGCTGACGAAAATGGCATCCGCCCAGGCCAGATGCTCTTCCAGCAGCGGTTCCACGCTCATATCGACAAGTCGCAGCGGCCAATCCTGGGGCAGCATCGCTGCCACGGTGAGCAAGCCAAGGGGCGGAACGTTCGCTGGAGCATGAAAAAAGCGTCCTGCATGCTGCATGCTCCAAAATGTTTGCGGATAGGCTGGGGAAACGAGAAGAATTTTCATGCGAGGAGGTTCTCCGGCTGCGCGTTGGCCTTCGCAGCAATCGCACGGCGCTATGGGTTCCTTTCGGCTTGGTATGCCGCCTGCCCTGCTGCCAGGGAGGGCCGCCGAAACCGAAAACCGATTTTGTTCTTCTTAGCGGCAAACTCTGCCACACGGCGCTACCAAGGACAAGGTCCGGTGCTCCCGACCACCTGGGGGAGCAGAAGAGGCGGCCCGTCAAAGCGCTGTTCAAGGAAAAGTGTTTTCCTCTGCCCCGTTGAGGGGCATCATGTCGTCGTGTAACGTTATTTTAGGTCCCCAAAACCGGAAGTGGGGGAGCCGGAGGCTCATGCGTATGATCCACAGCATCTCTTCGCACTGGATCGAACAGGCGGCAAAGGCCTCCGGGTTGGAGGCCGAGCTGTCCCGCCGGGGCTTTCTCAAGCTGTCCGTTTGTGCCTTGTCCAGCCTGGCCTTCCTGCGGCTCGGTGAAGCCTTTGGCGAGAACGCTCCGCTGGTGATCCTGGACAATGCCAAGGGAATCATCCTGGCCGACCCCACCCGTTGCGTGGGTTGCCAGCGTTGCGAACTGGCCTGTACGGAATTCAACGACGGCCGCGCCCAGCCTTCCCTGGCCCGTATCAAGATCGCCCGGGCCGTGAACTTTGGGCTCACCGGCCCCACGGGCGGCGCCGGCATGCATGGGGACTGGGGCGATGGGCTGGTGGTCCAGGGCGTGTGCCGCCAGTGCCCGCACCCGGTGCCGTGCGCCACGGCCTGTCCCCAAAACGCCATCCTCCTCGATCCGGACACCGGGGCCCGCGTGGTCGATACCGCCGCCTGCGTGGGCTGTCGCTTGTGCCAGCAGGCCTGCCCCTGGGACATGCTGGCGTTTGACGAGGAAGCCGGAGTGGCCACGAAATGTTTCCTGTGCCACGGCCACCCCAAATGCGTGGAAGCCTGTCCGGCCGCGGCCCTTCGGTATGTGCCTTGGCGGGACCTCACCCGCGACAAGGGCCCGTCCGGGGTCACCCTGTCCGTGGTTGCCCCGGAGAAGGCCAAGGCCTGTGTGGATTGCCATGTCCCCACCGGCAAAGTGACCACTAAATAACCGCTTGCCAGGGACAAGGAGTCTGCCATGGCCGCACGAAGCGGAGGATTTGCCGGCAAGGTCTTGCGGGTGGATCTGTCCACGGGGAAAATTTCGACCCAGGATACCGTCGAACGGTATGAGGCGGTGCTGGGCGGAGCCGGGCTCGGCTACCGGGTGCTTTGGGACGAGGTTCCGGCCGGGACCGGCCCCTTCGATCCGGCCAACAAGCTGGTGTTCGCCTCTGGGGTGCTGGCCGGCACGGGCACGCCCTGCAACGGGCGCAGCACCATAACCACCATTTTCCCCACGTGCTGGCCCACGCCCCTGGTCGGGTCCGGGCACATGGGCGGGCATTTCGCGGCCAAGCTCAAATACGCGGGCTACGATGCCCTGATCGTGGAAGGCAAGGCGGAGAGGCCCGTGTGGATCATGATCCGCGACGCCCGGGTGGAGATCCGCGACGCCAGGCATCTGTGGGGCAGCGGCATCCGTCGGACGACCTTGGAGCTCAGCCAGGAGTTGGGGCCGGACTGCGTGGTGGCGGCCATCGGCCAGGCCGGGGAAAGCCAAGCCCCCCTGGGCATGGTGGTCAATGCGGTGTCCCACTCGGCCGGCGGCGTGGGCGGGGTGATGGGCGCCAAGAATCTCAAGGCCGTGGCCGTCCAGGGCAGCGGCGCCGTGCACATCGCCGGGGACAAGGGCGAATGGGAGAAGCTGGTCAAGTTCCACCTCTCGATCCTCGGCGGCAACAACCAGCATGTGGTGCCGAGCTTTCCCACGCCCGAGGCCGAATACTACAATCCGGCCTCCCGCTGGCTGGGACAGCCCGGCAAACGTTGGGGAGCCGCCAAGCCGCCCGTGGAAATCACCGGCAATATCTACGACCTCAACCGTATCGCCTACCGCACCAACAGCGCGGTCCATTTCCTGGGCGAGGAGGCCTGGAAATACACCGTGCGCGGTAACGGCTGCACGGCCTGCCCCATCCGCTGCCACACCCTGCTCAAGGTGCCATCGGTGGCGGTCAAGTACGGCATTTCGGACATGGCCCAGAACACCTGCGCCGCCTTGCAGTTCGGCCGGAAATTTTTCAAACAGCTCGGCGGCAGGAAAAGCGGGGAGGCCGCCATCGAGGCCTGCATGGTGGGCATGCACCTGGCCGATGACCTGGGCCTGTGGTCCAATTACGGCCAGTTGCAACGCGATCTCGCCAAGCTCTACGAGGGCGGCTACCTCAAGGCCAAACTCGGTTCGCAGGAATACGCCTCCATTCCTTGGGACAAGTACGAGAAGGCCGATCCGGCGTTCCTTTTCGACCTCATCCCCCGCATCGCCCACCGCCAGGGCGAACTCGGGGAGGTCCTCAGCCGGGGCCCGGGCGGGATTTTCGACCACTGGTCCATCCCCGAGGAGGAATGGGCGCGGGACCATACAACAGCCTACTGGAAAATGGGCCATCCCAAGCATCATGCCAACGAGGACGACGGCCAGTGCGGGGTGATCATCAACACCCAGTACAACCGGGATGCCCAGTGCCATTCCCACACGAATTTCGTGCACAACGGTTTACCCCTGGCGGTCCAAAAAAAGTTGGCCGCCGCCATCTGGGGCTCGCCGGACGCCCTGGACCCTCCCGGGGACTACACCCCCGCCAACAGGTACAAGGCCCTTCGGGCCAGATGGTCGCTCGTGCGCAAGGAGCTGCATGATGCTCTGGGGGTGTGCAACTGGATGGGCCCCTGGGTGGCGTCTCCCCGCTTCGAGCGCGGCTACGCGGGCGACGACAGCCTGGAGTCGAAATTCCTGAGCCTGGCCACCGGACGGCCCATGGATCGGGAGGCGTTGGACCGGGTCGGGGAGCGTATCTTCACCCTTCACCGGGCCTTGACCATCCGGGACATGGGACAGGTGGACATGCGCGCCAGGCACGACCTCGTGCCGCCGTGGGTTTTCGAGGACCTGAACGGCGCCGCGCCGTTCACCAAGGGAACCATCCGCATGGACCGGGCCGACATTGCCTTGGCCATGGACCTCTTCTACGAGGTCATGGGCTGGGACAAGGACACGGGCGCCCCGGGTAAGGCGCGCTATGCCGCGCTCGGACTCGCGGACGTGGGCGAGGGGCTGGCCGCGGCCAAGCTGACCCCGAAGGACGGGAGATGAAGACGATCGACCAAGTCCCCCTGGACCGGGCGATTCTCGAGACGGTCCGCGCGGCCAGTGCCGCGGCGCGGCTGATCGCCGCCGCCGAGGTCGTGGACCAGCTTCGGCAGCATGGTTTCGGGGAGTGCCCGGAAATGCTGTCGGAGGCCGACCAGCGCCTGGGGGTGACCGCCATCCTGTCCGAGCTGCCCGACATTGCCTCCTTTGTCAGCCTGTCCGGCCGCACCGTGTACCACGATCCGGCACTGCTCAGCCGCACCTATGCCCGCATCCTGGACCGCAAAGGCAACCCGGCCATGCTGCTGGCCGAGGAGGTCCGGTCGAACTCCCGGGACTATCCCCGGCCCGTGCCCGTGGAGCTCTTCGAGGCGCCGCCCTTTGATCTGTCCCCGGAAACCATCGAAGCCACGCTTACGGTCATGGCCGCCGACCCGGTGTACCAGGACATCACCTTTACCACGACCGCCCTGGGGTCCGTGTATCTGTTCTCCAGCCGGCACCTGGAACACAGCTATGCGACCTTTCTCGCGGAACAGGACGAATCCTTCGCCATGGACCCGTGATCCCCGGCATGCCGACAGTCCGCGAGGCAAGAAAGGCGATCCGAGCGACAGGCTTTGCCTTTCCCGGTCCTTGGTATCATATCGGAAAAGCATCTTCGGGATGGGGGCTGTGCGATTGCACGCCTCCAAAGGAGTATCCAAGCATTGTGAACCTGAAAAGGCCCGCCGCCTCCTGGAAAAAAAGCTGCTCGCCTTATCCGGCAACCTTGCCTTGCCCGCAAGCCTTGTGTGTTTGGTTGCGGCAACCTGCCGGGAGCAATTGGCTGCCCGTATCGTCTCTTCCGTGCCGGGAAGAGATGCTGGCTACCAGCGAGCGCAATCTGCGCGGCGCACCGTTGTTGCCCCGGGAGGCCTTTCCTGTGGATCGAAAGCAGGCCCAGGCCCTTTTCTTATGCGGCCCTTCATCAACGGTTTGAGTATACAATTTATCCTTTTCTTATTCGCGCCGTGCGCGCCAAGTACCGATCCGGTACGGTGAGAGTCCGCCATTTTCGTTTCGGCCGCCATGGCGCGGCGAGAAGGAGGCCGGGGAGTACGAGGACGTGCACGGGTTCTGCAAGGTGGCTTCGCTGGAGGAGATCAAGGGACAAGGTTATGTCCTGACTCCGGGACGTTATGTCGGGGCCGAGGTTATGGATGGTGACGACACACCCTCTTCAAGCTCTCCCAATTTTGGCCGGATCGCCTGTAACAATCCTCGTAATGACATCCCTAAGCGTCTCCATCTCAACGGGCTTGACAAGGTAGTCGCTCATCCCTGCGGCCAGGAACTTTTCCCTGTCACCGGACATGGCGTGGGCGGTAAGGGCGACGATGGGGATGTCGGCCTTGTCCATTCCCACTTCCCCGGCTCGGATGCGGCGTGTGGCCTCCAGGCCGTCCATAACCGGCATCTGGATGTCCATGAGGATGAGATCGAAGGTTTCGAATTGGAGGATATCTAGTGCTTGTCGTCCATTTTTAGCGTTTCGGATGCGATGGCCAGCCTTTTTCAGGAGATGGGAGAGAGCTATCGCGTTTACCTTGTCGTCTTCTACCACGAGCACCGTGATTTGATGGACTGCCTCCGTCCGGTTGACCGTCTTGACCTCGGCTTGTTCAGAATTCGCCACGATCTTTCCGAATACGACGCAGAAATGCACTGTGGTGCCGACGCCCTTCGCGCTGTCGACAGAGACACCTCCCCCCATGAGCTCCACCAAATTTTTGCAGATGGACAATCCGAGACCAGCGCCCTGGTATTTCCGGGTGAAGCTGTCGTCGGCCTGCGTGAAGGGCTCAAACAAGGCTGGAAGTATCGCATCATCGATGCCGACTCCAGTGTCGGCCACGGAGAACAGCACCCGAACCTTGTCCGGGGCAGGAGACGGCAAGAGGTAGGCCTCAACGTTTATCTCCCCGGCCTGAGTGAATTTGATGGCATTGCCGATCAAGTTGTTCAGCACCTGTTGAAGCCGGGAACTGTCTCCCTCCACGTGGCTCGGGATTCTTCCATCCGCATAAAAGGTCAAGCGGATGCCTTTCTGGCGTGCCGGCATGGCGAAAAGCTGTTCAACGGCCCGAAACGTTTCCATGAACACGAATGGCGTGGCCCTGATCTGAAGCCGTCCGGCCTCGATCCGGGAGAGATCAAGGATGTCGGCGACCAATCCGGTAAGGCGCCGGCAGGATTGGAGTGCCATCTCGACATACGCAATCTGTCCCCGGTCAAGCTCGGTCGTTTTCAGCAACTGGACCATGCCCACGATCCCGTTGATGGGGGTGCGAATTTCGTGGCTCATGTTGGCCAGGAACCGACTTTTGGTCTGGGTGGCCTCTTCGGCCATCTCCTTGGCTTCCCGCAATTCCATCTCGATTCTTTTGCGGTCGGTGATCTCCCAGGCTATTGCCCCCACGCCCATAAGTCCGCCATCCTCGCCGTAGACGGGGAACTTTTTGGTCAGATAGGTGCGCACCTCCCCGTTTGGCCCCAGCGTCTCCTCCTCGGCAGTGACGGACTGGCCCGGCTTCAAGGGCAAGGCCTGCCGGTCGTTGGCCATATACGCTTCGATCTGCTCCGGGGTGGATTTGCCCGCGAAGAGTTCCAGGTCGCTTTGGCCGATGACGTCCTGCGGCAAATGCCCGGTCAGTTGCGTGTAGGCCCTGTTGACGATGACGTAACGCAGGGCCGTATCCTTGAAGACCATCACGTGCTCAGCGTTCTCCAGCAGTGCGTAGAAATTACGCAAAGTTTGCTCTTTGCGCTTTCGCTCCTCAATGTCCCGCACGAGGGCCAGGGCAAATGACCGCCCTTGAAACTTGGTCCCGCTGACACTGACCTCCACGGGAAAGGTTGTACCATCCTTGCGTCGGTGCTCGGACTCAAAGACAATCTTAATATTGTCTATAGGCGCAAAATTATTAAGGATATCTTCTTCACTCACCCTGGCTTCGTAGTCCCACGTCGCCATCCCGACCAACTCTTCCGGTGTATAACCGAGCATCTCCGCGAACCTGCGGTTAGCCTCCACCACCCGATGCTCCTGATCGATGACGACGATACCATCGCCGCTGTTCTCCATCAGGGCCTTGCGGCGATTGATTTCCATTTCCAAATTGTGCTGCACCTCGGTGCGCTCGATCCTATCCTGTTGCAGGGCTGCGGCCATTGTATTGAGGGTGGCCCCCAGTTCGCCGAAGGTGCCCTGGGGATTGTTGAGCCCTGTCCTGGCGGACAAGTCGCCACTCTCCAGACGGCGGACCATGGCAGACAACGCGTCCACCCGCTCGTAGATACCATACCGGCACACCAGCCAAGCCGCGCTTCCAGCCAACACCACAGAGAGAAGGAGCCACCCGACCTGTAGCTGAATAGCCGAGTTGGCGTTGTCCATAACCACGGTTTTGGGGATGGCCACAAATATGTTCAGGTAGGCATCCTCCCCCGGAGCCAGTGTCATGCGGCGTATAGCGTAGATTCGGTCCGGACCGTCGGTATCATGCCCCGAGAAGACGCCTTCTTGCCCCACGGACTGAATCGCCCGCCAAACAGCGGGGGCGATGTATTGCCCGATGGGGGCAGAATCCTTGGCTGGAAATCTGAAGAGCCGGCGGCCATTGGCATCGACCAGCCCCACGAAGGAGTCTTGGGGCAATCGTGCCCGTTCGAAAAACGGCTTGAAGTCTTGCAACCGTAACGTTGCGATCAGGACACCCCGCACCCCGCCCCCGCCATCCTGTACCGGCAGAGCAAAAGGGAGAATCTCCACCCCGCTCACCTTGCCCACGGCAAACTCCCCGACGGCAAACTCCCCGGTGGACAAGGCCTCCTTGACCTCCTTCCGGTCCATGAGGTTCTGCTTTGTAAATGGGAGGGCCGAGGCCACAGCGTTCCCTTGGGGGTCCGTGAGGGCAAAGTTCACATAGCCGGGATTGGCGGCAAGATAACTTCGGAATAAACCATCGCAGGCCGCGGGGTCCATGGCCCGCACAGGTAAGGTTCCCGCCAGGTTGTCAAGCACCGTTTTAATGCGCCGGGTTTCTTCCTCCTGCTGTTCAGCGTAATATGTAACTAAGCGGAGGCTGGTAAGCTCTGTGCCCTCGATTTCATGGTTCCACCGCTCCAAAATCGAACTGGCCATGGCCGCTACAACAGGCAGCAGCCCGGCCAAGACCACCAAGATAAGGTTGAATCTCACTGAGTCCGGCATTATGATTTTCATGGACCATACCATTATTATTTTTTTGATTAAACCTAAAAAAATGAATACATGGAGCTGCTCTTACAAAACAACATTACTCATTTGAAGGCACGCCCGTCAACATGGCACCATTGCGCTCTATTATGGCCGGCAACCAGGGACAGTCTAGGTCATGGGGGACGCGTCGTTGCGCCTGATTGCCCATGAGCTTTTGACCAGCCTCAAGGGCAGCGTTACCGTCGATCAGGTACACGGGGAACGCGCCCAAGCTCGGATGCGAAGTTGTTCCCTGCTGCAAACTGCATTTTCTCAAAAATGGAATTCGACTGCGGGCCTGCCCCCGCACCCCGCCTACTGCCCGTACACGGGCCAACGTCTGCCCAAATGTTGTCCAAAATTCCCTCGTTATCCTGTTGGGTTGGCCAAGATATAGTAAGGCGGCGAGCGATTTGGCACCGTTTTGCACTGCTGTTGGCACTTGATCATGCGGTCAGACGTTTGGGGTCCTAAGGCAACACGGGCCAGACCACGGCGACTTCGGCCGCCGCGATCGTGGCCCGGGCCGTAGCCGCCGTGACAGCCTGTTTGCCGGCCAGCCGCGCCTGCTTGATCGCATCGGCTACGTCCATCGTAGCCGCTCACAATGTCTGGACAATTTTTAGTTAATGCGCATAGTTGGCATATGGGGATAGCCGTGCCGGTGCGAACCTGCCTTAGCACCGAAGTGGTGATGAACACCCGTGGCCGATGCTGGGGTACGTTCCTGTTTTGCACGGTGAAATTCAGGCACTCAGGGAACGCATCAAGGTGCTTGAGGCCAAACTCAGCGCCGATTCCTCGAATTCCAACAAATCGCCCTCCAGCGACAATCCGTTCACCAAGAGCAAAGAAGCCGGCAGTACCCATCGAAAGGACAGGAAAAAGCGCCCGTCCCGTTCCAGTCACAGGATCCTGTAATTTTGGCCCAGACTGGGACCAAAAACGAAAATTTTGTCGTTTTTGTCCATTAGGACCCTTGGCATGGACAATGGTAAAGCCAGTTTCAAAGGGAATACGTTGCAACTCATCGCATTCTCGCCATTTTTCTCGATCATATTGAAATGCGTCGGGATCTTTTCTTCAAGAAGAAGTTGGTGGAGAAACCGAAGGTGAGCGGGGGATTCAGAAGCGTCGTCGGCTATAAAATCAGTGATCCTGCATTACAACACAACTGATGAGCAAATTATTTACTATAAATTATACTTTATTTGAGGGAAATATTCTCTTGGCATAACGATTGATATCCGCTAATGTGTTTGCCATGTGGAAATTGAGGCCCTCAAGCATCCGCAAGTGCAATAGGACATGCCCAACGCCGTTGCTGGTCGGCCCTGCGGTTGGTGATTGCCCTATACGTGGTGACAGCGCCGTTCCGGTATTATGAATATAACATTTACTCCTACCTGCCTTCACCATTTTATAGTTGGAGTCCATTTTTGTTAATTTCCATAACCATTGTTGCGGATGGATCGGCATAGGGTTTTCTTGGACACCAACTTAGGCGACTATCGAGGTCGTCGAGGAGGTGTCTGATGGGGAACGAGGGAGGAACGCCCAAGCGTTTTTGGGCGAAGCACAAGGTCCAAGTGGTTCTGAGGCTCCTTCGCGGAGAGGACATTGACCTGGTAAGTCGTGACATCGGGGTGACCGCGGCGACGCTGACGCAGTGGCGTGACACCTTCCTAGAGGCAGGAGAAGCCGGCTTGAAGCCGCACCTGGTCAAGGAATCCGTTGAAGTCGGCCGCCTGCGGGAGAAAATCGGCGAACAGGCCATGGAGAACGAGCTACTTCGGGAGAAAATAGCCCGTATGGAGCACAACCGCCCTTTGGCGCTCCGGAGGTCGAGGAAGTGAGCCGAGCCACCTCGATCTCCACCGGAAAAGCCTACGGCTTGGCGCGCGTCTGTCGCATATGGGGGCTGCCGCGTTCCACCGTGTATTGGCAGCGTCGCCATGAAGCTGCTCCCGGCCGTCGTCGTGGACCGCAAGGATTTTATCCAGATTCCGAGCTGACTGCGCAGATTAGGGCCGAGCTTGCCGGCCGGCCGTTTCACGGTGAAGGCTATCGGAAGATCTGGGCAGGTCTTCGGGTCAGGGGGATCAGAACCTCTCCGACGCGAACATTACGCCTGATGCGTGAAAACGCCTTATTGGCTCCCACCCGCACCGGCCATCCCCACGGCCCCAAGGCCCATGACGGGACGATCAAGACCTCCCGAGTGGACGAGATGTGGGGCACGGACATGACCTCGACGCTCACGACCAAGGAAGGCAATGCAGCGATATTTTTCGCTATCGATCACTGTTCCCTGGAGGTGGTCGGCATCCACGCCGCCAAGCGGGGCACGCGTTTCGAGGCATTGGAACCGATCCGCCAGGGCGTCCGCCACAGTTTCGGAGCGTTCGGCAAGGACGTCGCCAAGGGACTGACTTTGCGGCATGATCACGGTAGCCAGTTCATCGCGGACGATTTTCAGAATGAAATCAAGTTTCTGGGGATAAAGGATTCGGCGTCGTACGTGAGGGAGCCGCAAGGCAACGGCATCGCCGAGCGTTTTGTCCGCATCCTCAAGGAAAATCTTCTCTGGGTTCGCAGCTTCGACACGGTCGAGGAACTCCGGTTGGCGCTCCTGGCCTTCAAGGATACCTAGTCGGCCTTGAAATATGCCCATCAGTCTGACAATGCTTAACAAAACGCCGGTATTAATGTATCGTCCTCGACCAGAAACTGCAGTGATTCCGCAGAAAACCGGTTGCATCTGAGCA
>JAWRKJ010000264.1:0-4868 GCA_040307025.1 Desulfovibrionaceae bacterium
CTTTTCTTCCCTTCCCCCGTCCTCCCTACCCCTGGCGCACGGTTTCCCATTTCTCCCAGAAGGTCGGAAACGACTTGGCCACGCAGCCGGGGTTGTCGAGGCGCACCGAGAGGCCGCCCAGGCCGAACAAGGCGGCGGACATGGCGAGGCGGTGGTCGTCGAAGCTCGCGAACGTGATCTGCTGGCCGCGCGGCAGAGGCGTGGGGTGGATGCGCAGGCCGTCGGGCAGGGTGGTGACGGCGGCCCCGGCCCGGGTGCAGTTTTCGGCCACGGCTTCGATGCGGTCCGACTCCTTGAGCCGCAGGTGGGCCACGTTTTTGATCGTGGTCGGGCCCGTGGCGAAACAGGCGGCCACGGCCACGGTGGGCACGAGGTCCGGGCAGCGGCCCATGTCGATCACCTGGCCGTAGAGCTGGGCCGGGTGCACGGTGACGCCCGTGTGGTCGATGGTGATGCCGGCGCCCATGCCGCGCAGGATGTCGAGGATGGCCCGGTCGCCTTGGAGGGAATCGGGACGCAGGCCGGCCACGGTGACCGGCTTTTCGCCCACGGCGCCGGCGGCCAGGAAATACGAAGCGTTCGACCAGTCGGCTTCCACGGCATACTCGCGCGGCTGGTACGGGGCGGGCCGCATGACGAAACGCACCCGGCCCGGGGTCACGTCGGTCAGGGCGCGCCAGTCGGCCCCGGCCCAGGTCTCGCCCTCCAGGGTCTCGACGGCGAAGGGCACGGAAAAATCGGCCAGGGTGGACAGCGTGATGGCGACATAGGGCCAGGACACGGTCTTGGAGCCGGAAATTTCGATGGTCAGCGGCGCCTTGGCCAGGGGCGCGGCCAAAAGCAGCCCGGACAGGTACTGGGAGCTGTCCTCCAGGGAAATGCTGGCGCTCCCGCCGCGCAGTCCCCGGGCAACCAGGACCAGGGGCGGGCAGCCGGACTTGCCGAGATAGAGCACTTCCAGGCCCTGGGGCATGAGGGTGTTTATGAGCTCGCCGATGGGGCGGTCGTGCATGCGGCCGCGACCCCGGATTTCGAAGACGCCCTGGCCGGCGGCGGCCACGGCCGTGAGCAGCCGGCAGGTGGTGCCGGATTCGCCCACATCGAGGAGCACGGGTTCCTCGGGGTGTTCGGGATCGCCGCCCTGGGGGCGGCCCGTCGTGCCCGAGACGATGATCGACCCGTCGGACTGGGGATGCATGTCCGCGCCCATGGCTTCCATACAGGCCCGGGTGCGTTCGAGATCCTGGCTGTCGAGGAGGCCGGAAAGCCGGCTCGTGCCCCGGGCCAGGGCGGCGGCGATGACGGCCCGGTGGGACACGGACTTGGACGGCGGGGCGATGACAGTCGGCATGGTCGATCCTTTTACGCGCTTGGTAGTGGCAGTCTGCGGCGATCAGGGGCTTTGCCCCTAGACCCCACCGGGGGGATGATCCCCCCGGACCCCTGCATAAGGGGAAAAGTTCATACAGTGTTTTTTCAGTCTTTCCGGGTGGGGTGGTCCAGGAGGGGGAATGCCCCTCCTGGCCGCCGGAGGCGTCTCCCCCATCCCCACGCGTCTTCCTACGCCGCGTCCGCGCCTCCGCTTCCGAGGTCGACCTGCGGTCCGGCCGGGTAGCAACCGAGGATGCGCAGGCTGTGCGTATGTTCCTTGAGGGTGGTCAGCAGCTGTTTGTACTCCTCGCGCGACAGGTCGCACTGGAGGTCGGCGAAAAACACGTACTGCCATTTCTCGCCGCGTATGGGCCGCGATTCGAGCTTGGTCATGTTGATGCCCTCGCCGGCCAGGTGGAACAGCACCTGGTGCAGGGAGCCGGGGCGGTTGGGCACGGTGAAAAGGATCGAGGTCTTGTCCCGGGTCTGCTGTTTGGTGTCCTCGGGGCCGATGATGAAAAACCGGGTCCAGTTGTCGGGCAGGTCCTCGATCGGGCTGGCCAGGATATTGAGGCCGTGCATGGCGGCGAGCTTCACATGGCCGATGGAGGCGGCCTGGGGCTTGTCGGCCAGCAAGGCGGCCGCGGCGGCCGTGGAATCGGTGGGGATGACCCGGGCGCGCGGCAGGTGGGTCTTGAGCCAGGTCGCGCACTGGGCCAGGGGCTGGGGGTGCGAGTACACGGTGTCGATGGCGGTAAGGTCCGTGGCCGTGGAGAGCAGGGCATGGCTCACCCGGCAGGAGATTTCGGCCTGGATGAACACGTCGTGGCGCTGGAAGTGGTCGAGGCTCTGGCCCACGGTGCCCTGCAGCGAGTTTTCCAGCGGCACGATGCCGAGGTCGGCCCGCTTTCCCGATACGGCCGCGAACACGTCGCCGATGGTGGTCTGGGGCAAGAACTCCGGCGAATGCCCCAGGGCGGCCATGGCCGCGAAATGGGAGAACGTGCCCTCCGGGCCGAGATAGGCCACCCGCTCGGGCCGCTGGAGCCGGCGGGAGGAGGACAGGATCTCGCGGTAGATGGAGATGAGGTGGTTGCCGGGCAGGGGCCCGGGATTGGCGGCCGTGAGCCGGGCCAGGACCTCCTGCTCGCGGAAGGGCTTGAACACGGCGCTGTCCCGGCCGGCCTTGCGTCGGCCGACTTCGAGACTCAGGGAGGCGCGGCGGTTGAGCAGCCCCACGATCTGGTCGTCCAGGCTGTCGATGCCCTGGCGCAGTTCCAGGAGGGCTTCTTCCAGGGAGCCCGGGGCGAGGGTGTCGTCTGTCGGGCTCATTGTTCAACCTTCCTTGATGTCTTCGGTGATGCGCATGCCGAAATGGCGGCCGGCCACGTCGGTGCGCACGAGCACCTGATCGCCTTCCTTGAGGGTCACGACGCTGACGGGTTTGCCGTCCGGGGCCATCAGCCGGATGGTTTCGGCGTTTTGCAAAAAGACCTTGCCTTCCTTGCCGTCGACCTGGGCGGTGAAAAGCAGCATGGGCCGGATTTCGGTCTTGACCCGTCCGACCACGGCGGTTTTCGTCGCGCCCTGGTGGGAGACCACGAGCACTTCGCTGCCTGCGGCCAGCTCTTCCAGATAGCGGGTCTTGTCACCTGGCATCTGGCAGTAGGCGTGGACCGCGCCGGCATTGATGCGGAAGGGCCGGGCCGCCACGTACGGGTTGGACTCGGTCTCGGCGTTGACCAGGAAGGTGAAGGCCGAGGAATTGCCGACCAGCATGCCTTCGCCGGTCTTAAGGATGCTTGTGGTGTCCACGCATACCCGGTGTCCCAGGCCCGCGTGCTCGATGGCGGTGATTGTGGCCGGGACCAGCTCCACCGTGCCCTGGGAGAGTTTCAGCTCGTTGACGATCGTCTTCACGTCGCACATCGCCTCGGGAGTGATGAGCAGCCGGTCGGCGCCGCGTTCCAGCACGCCGGCGGCCAGGCGCGCCCGGTCCAGGCTCTCGCATTCGAGGCCCAGGCCGCAGGTGCAGGCCAGGATGTTTTCCACCGGGATGATCTCCCAGCCCTGGGCCAGGAACACTTGCCTGCCCGCCTTGAGGCAGTCGATGGCCGTGCCCTCGTCCTCCTTGCGGGTGATGGGCAGCAGTTCGAACTCCTCGGGGGTCAGCACCTTGGTGCGCCCCAGGGCCAGGATCTTTTCGGCGTCGGGAGCGTCGGCCACGAATCCGTCCACGCCGGATTCGAGGCCGAGGGTCACGAGCTTTTTATCAAAGGGAATGGCCTTGATCCAGATTTCCTTGCTCATGGCTAGTCCTTCAGGATTTCCAAGGCCTGGTCGACTTCCCAGTCGAGGTGCACGATGCCGTGCAGGGCCTGGACGATGCGGGCGGGCTGGCGGTGCTGGAAGATGTTGCGGCCGATGGACAGTCCGGAACCGCCGGCCTGGATGGAGTCGTGGGCCATTTGCAGCAGGTCGCGGTCATTGTCCATTTTCGGGCCGCCGGCGATGACCACCGGGATGCAGCAGGCCTCGGTCACCCGGGAGAAGGTCTCGATGTCGCCGGTGTAGGGAACCTTGACCACGTCGGCGCCGATTTCCGTGCCGACCCGGGCGCAATGGGCGATCATGTCGGGATCGTATTCGTTGGTGACCTTGGGTCCCCGGGCGTAGATCATGGCCAGGACCGGCATGCCCCATTCGGCCGCCCGGGAGGTGATTTCGCCGAGGTGGGCCAGCATGTCGCGCTCGGTCTCGTCGCCCAGGTTGATGTGCAGCGAGACGGCGTCGGCGCCGAGCTTGATGGCGTCCTCGACCGTGGCGACCAGGGTCTTGGCGTTGGGGTAGGGCGAAATGCTGGTGGACGCGGACAGATGGATGATGAGGCCGACGTCGCGACCGCGTCCCCGGTGGGAGCAGCGGGGCAGCCCTTTGTGCATGAGCACCGCGTTGGCACCGCCCTCGGCCACCTGGTTGACGGCCTCGCGCATGTCGATGAGCCCGTCGATGGGGCCGACGGTGACGCCGTGGTCCATGGGGACGATGATGGTGCGATGGGTGTTACGGTTGAAAATGCGTTCGAGGCGGACGGCTTTCCCAAGCAGCATGGCGGTATCTCCTTGCGGTTTGGCCCCTCCCGGCACGGACGCCGGCGACAGGAAATAAAAAGGGCCGCCGGCTTTTCTGCCCGCGGCCCTGGAGTGGCTCGTTGCGGTTTTGGTTAGACCGCACCCCTCCCCAGACCACGGGCGTGGCTAAACCAGAACCAAAAATAAAAACCGGCGGTCGGGTTGATGAGGGATTGCATGGCCAATTCTGCTACGCGGGCCCGTGCATTGTTGTCAAGGTGTTTTTCAGAAAAGATGCCTCCGGCGTCCCGGCGAGAGGTTGCCTCTCCGGGACCTCTCCGCCGGGGGGAAGGATTCCCCCCGGCCCCTCTCGTCGGGTGAGATGCACGCTGTCGGCGCGTTTCCTGTTTGGTGCAAGCCGGATGC
>JAWRKJ010000265.1:0-12674 GCA_040307025.1 Desulfovibrionaceae bacterium
TGGGGGGGAGGCGGTCCCCACGAACCAGGACCAGGAGGCGGTCCCCAGGGGCCGGGGCCAGGATGCGGGCCGGGGCCAGGTTGCGGACCGGGGCCGGGGTACGGACCGGGACCGGGATGCGGACCAGGGCCGGGTTGGGGACCTGGACCGGGGTGCGGTCCAGGACCAGGTTCAGGGCCAGGATGCGGGCCGGGGCCGGGTTGCGGACCGGGGCCAGGATGGGGACCCGGGCCGAAGGGCGGCTGGTCGCCATGGGGCGGCTTGATGGGCCCCGGGCCGAAGGGCGGTTGATCGCCGTGGGGGGGCTTGATGGGCCCCGGGCCGAAGGGCGGTTGGTCGCCATGGGGCGGCTTGATGGGACCCGGGCCAGGTGTGAAACCGTCGGGCCGGATGCCCGACCTGGCTGAAGTCGGCCAGCCATCGTCGCCAAAAGGTGATTTTTTGTGGTGGTCACCATCATCGAAACGCGGCCCATCGTGGTGATGGTCCCGGTCGTCGAAACGCGGGCCGTCTCCGCCGAAATGCGGTTTCTTGTGGTGCTCACCGCCAAAATGCGGCTCCTTGTGGTGTTCGCCACCATGGCCGCCACCCCGTCTGGCTTCGGCCTGGGGCGTGGAGAGGCCGCAAACCCCAAGCATCGGACCGGCCACCAGGGCCAACGCGAGCAACAACGGGAGATGTCGATGGTGTGTCTGCATGGTTGACCTCCCGCCTCACTTTGTCTGTCCCTGGGGTCGGGCCAGGGGCAGGAATGCGATTTTCCGCGCGTTTTTTTCCGGCGTGAACGTGAAGAGCTTATCCGGCAGGCTCGGCTGGAAGTCGAACCCCGTGAAGGTGACGGCATACTGGGGCCAGCCCATTTTTTGCTTGTCCGTAATGACCAGCTTTCGGGGCAGGGGCGCCGTGCCGTTCTCGATCCACAACTGCCAGTCCACGTCCGGCTGGGTAAAGGCCAGATGGCGGCAGGGCAAACCGGCGGCCAGATGCGTGCCCAGGTCGTCGCCTACCTGGACATGGTCGAGCAGCTTGGCGCAGGCCTCGCTGCCCAGGAAGTCCGCCAGGGGCAGGGACAATCCGTATTTGGCGGCCAGATTGTCGAGCAAGGCCTCCACGGTGGGAGGCGCGTCCAGGGTGGCGTAGACGCCCTTGTCCAGGTCGGCCATGGCCAAGGTCTTACCGTCGTAGACGATCACACGATCCCGGTCATCGCCGAAAATACGGATAAAGAGTTTGTCCGGGCGCTTGAGCGCGACATCGACCTCGCGGGCGAGCTGAATGGTCTTGCCGCTGGGGTAGGTCTTTTCCACCGTTTCCTCGGCGTGCAGGGCCACCACCGGCTGGGCCTTGAGATACGCGCACAGGGCGGCCACGGCTTGTTTGGCTTCGGGGATAATGTCCGGGGTCTTGACCGGTGCTGTCTTGGCGGTCGGTGCGGATTGGTCCGTGGAGGGCGTCTTTTCCGGGGCTGCTGCCGTGACCTGAGTGGCGGTCTCTGTGGGGGGTGGGGTGGCTGGTGCGGCCCCCGTGGCGTTGCCGGGGGGAGCATCGAGTGGCGCGGCCTGGGCCCCTGCCTGGGGCAACAGGAAGGCGACCACGGCCAAAGCTGACAACAAACGGCGCATGTATGCCTCCTTTTCCGAAATGCCGGCGATTCGCCGGACAATCCGTTTGACGCGAGTCGCGAAGACCGGTTCTCCGCAGCGGCGCGCCCGGGAAATGTGAACCAGGTCCTTAGTATAGTGAAGAATTGCTTGCGACAATAAAAATCAGGCGGAGGGCCGCACCGGGCACTGTTGCAGGCTCGGGCGGATTGCCCCACGGAGCCGGATGGGGTAGGCGGCGTGGCGGGAGGACAATCCGATGTTGCGGGAACTCTGCGCCTTGTTGTTGTCCCGGGCTTCGGGCACGGCCAGGCGCCTGGGGCATGACCGGGAGGCCGTGTCCATCGCCGCCCGGTATCGGCGGTGCCGGGCGGCCTGGGCACCCCATCTGGAAGCGACCAAGGCGCTTGTCCTGGAGGCGGCCGAGGCTTGCCCCAGACGGGGGGTGGCCCTCATCCTCGGTTCGGGCCTGTGCCTGGACGTGCCGGTGGAGGAATTGTCCGCCCGGTTCGCCAAGGTGGTGCTGGTCGATGCCCACCAGCCCCGGTCCACCCGGACCCGGGTCCGGTCCCTGCCGAACGTCCGGCTCGTGGAAGCCGACCTGACCGGCCTGGCCCGGGCGGCCATCGAGACGGTCCGCAGCCAAAAAGCGTCCCTGCCGGATGTGCCCCTGCCCGATTTGGCCTGTGGCGTGCGCCCGGACCTCACGGTCTCGGTCAACCTGGCTTCGCAGCTGCCCCTTCCCTTGGCCAAGCTTTTGGGCCGCCGGTTTTCCGAGGGGCAACTGGAGCGGCTCGGCGCCCTGGTCGTGGAAGCGCATTTCACGGCCCTGGCCCGGTTGCCGGGCCGGGTCTGTCTGGCCTGTGACGTGGCCTGGGAACGGATCGAGGAGGGGAAGGTCGTCAACAGCCGCGACGCCTTAAGCGGCGCCCGGCGTCCCCGACCGGAGCGGATCTGGACCTGGGACATCGCGCCCAGGCCCGAGGAGTCTTTTTCCCACGACCGCCGCAACCTTGTGCACGGCTGGCTCGATTTCGCCGCTGCCTGGCGGGCCGGGCCCGGGGCGGTGGCGGCCGGAGCAGCCTAGACACTTGCGGTTGCCGGCGGTCGCGGTGCGGGCCTACTTGCTCTTGTATTCGGCCTTTTTGTCTTCGTAGAGTTCGCGCAGGTAGTCGGCCTGGACCTTGAGCTTTTCAGCCTTGGTCACCAGGGCGCCCACCTTGTTGTCGAGTTCCCGCAACTCGGTTCCGGCCGCGCCGGCCGCCTGGCGGGCCAGACGCTCGCTTTCGGCCGCGTTCACCGCATCCATGATGTCCCGATAGGCGGCTTCGGCCTTGTGGACCTCGCGCAGCAACGACGCGGGCATCATGGATTCGTAGGACTGGGCCCAGGCCAGCCCGGCACCGGTTCCGGTTACGAGTCCCGCCGACAAAACGGCAACCGCCATGACACAAACACACACAATATGGCCCATAGGCCGCATGACCATGCCCATGACACGCCTCTCCCAAGCTGATGGCATCCAACCGGTCCCGAGCAACGGGCCGGCCACGTTTACCTCCCGTTGTAGGCGGGAACTTCGGAAATAACAACCGGCGCGGCCGGTTGTGTCGGCGTCCAAGGTGCCATTGACCAGCCTTCCGCCCCGGGGTACACCCCCTGCGACATTTCGCGCCGGGTTTGCGGACCCGGCCGCCCCCCGAAAGGAGCGATGCATGGCCAGGTACGAAACGGTCATCGGTCTTGAGGTGCATGCCCAGCTAAAAACCCAGAGCAAGATTTTTTGCGGCTGCTCCACCCGTTTCGGCGACGACCCCAATGCCAATGTCTGCCCGGTCTGTTCGGGCATGCCCGGCGTGCTGCCGGTGCTCAACGCCAAGGTCGTGGAATTCGCGGCCAAGACCGGCCTGGCCACGGATTGCGTCGTCAATCCGGTTTCGGTGTTCGCCCGCAAGAACTACTTCTATCCCGACCTGCCCAAGGGCTACCAGATTTCCCAGTTCGAGCAGCCCATCTGCGAGCATGGCCATATCGACATCTCCGTGGACGGCCAGGCCAAGCGCATCGGCATCACCCGCATCCATATGGAAGAGGATGCCGGGAAAAACATCCACTCCGCGGCCGACAACGCGAGCTTCGTGGACTTAAACCGCGCCTGCGTGCCCTTGATGGAAATCGTATCCGAGCCGGACATGCGCAGCCCCGAGGAGGCCGTGGCCTATTTGAAGGCGTTGCGTGCCATCCTCGTCTACCTCGACGTGTGCGACGGCAACATGGAGGAGGGCTCGTTTCGTTGCGACGCCAACGTGAGCTTGCGCCCGGTCGGGACCGAAACGTTCGGCACCCGCACGGAGCTTAAAAATCTCAACAGCTTCCGCCACGTGCAAAAGGCTCTCGAATACGAGGTGGAACGCCAGGCCGACGTGCTCGACGACGGGGGGGCCGTCATCCAGGAGACCCGGCTCTACGACGTGGCGAAAAACATGACCGCTTCCATGCGCAGCAAGGAAGAGGCCGACGACTACCGCTATTTTCCGGACCCGGACCTCGTGCCGTTGCGCCTGGATCCGGCCGATGTGGCCCGGTGGCGCGCGGAGCTGCCCGAGTTGCCGGTGGCCCGGCGCGACCGGTTTGTCGCCGCCCTGGGCCTGTCCGACTACGACGCCGACGTGCTCACGGCCGAGCGCGATCTGGCCGACTATTTCGAGGCCACGGTCGCGGCCGGGGCCGATCCGAAAAAAGCCGCCAACTGGGTCCAGACCGAACTCGTGCGCGAATGCCATCAGGCCGGCACCGGCCTTGCGGCCTGTCCGCTGACGCCGGCCGCCCTGGCCGCCTTGATCGGCCTGGTGGATTCGGGGGCGATCTCCGGCAAGATCGCCAAGCAGATCTTCCCGGACCTTTTTGCCACGGGCGCTGATCCGGCCGTGTACGTCAAGGACAAGGGGCTTACCCAGATTTCCGACACGTCCGCCCTGGAATCCGCGGTGGAAGCGGTGCTCGCGGCCAATCCGGCCGAGGTCGAGGCCTACCGGGGCGGCAAGACCAAGCTCATGGGCTTTTTCGTGGGCCAGATCATGAAAGCCACCAAGGGGCAGGCCAACCCCGGCCTGGTCAACGAGCTGTTGCGCGCCAAATTGGGATGAGGCAAGCCGGGGCGTAGCTCCGGCCCCCGTCGGGGGGGAAGCGTTTCCCCTGTCCCGGGGAGGGGGGAATGCCGTTTATCAGTTTTGCATGCGGGTAGTACCACCATATGACCGACCATATCGCCTTTTCCACCGACAGACAGGCCCTCATCCTGCTGGATCAGCGTTTCCTGCCGGATCGCGAGGAACATTTCGTCTGTCTGAACACGGCCGACACCGTTTACGCCCTCCAGACCATGGTGGTGCGCGGTGCGCCGGCCATCGGCGTCACTGCCGCCTACGGCTGCTATCTGGCCGCCCGGGAAGCCGGCGAAGCCGGGGAGGCCTGGGAAGCGCGTTTGCGGGAACTGCTCGTCGAGCTCGAACAGGCCCGGCCCACGGCCGTGAACCTGCGCTGGGCCGTGTCGCGCCTGCGCGCGACCTGGGAAGCCCAGCCCGGCATCGGCCGCGAGGCCTTGCTGTCCCTGTGGTTCGGCCTGGCCCAGGACATGCACTCCGAGGACATCGCCATCAATAAGGCCATGGGCAAGTACGGCGCCGCCCTCATCCACGACGGCGACACGGTCATGACCCACTGCAACGCCGGCGCCCTGGCCACGGCCGGCTACGGCACGGCCCTTGGCGTCATCCGGGCCGCCTGGGAGCAGGGCAAGCGCATCAAGGTCATCGCCAACGAGACCCGGCCGTTTCTCCAGGGAGCGCGGCTCACCGCCTACGAACTTTATAAGGAAGGCATTCCGGTGACCGTGGCCTGCGACAACGCCGTCGGCCACCTCATGAAGCAGGGGCTGGTCCACAAGGTCGTGGTCGGAGCCGACCGCATTGCCGCCAACGGCGACACGGCCAACAAGATTGGCACCTACACCGTGGCCCTGATCGCCAAGGCCCATGGCGTGCCGTTTTACGTGGCCGCGCCGGCCTCCACCTTCGATTTGACCATTGCCTCGGGCGAGGAAATTCCCATCGAGAACCGGCCGGCCCGGGAAGTCACCCATATCGACGAGCATCGGATCACCCCGGAAAACGTGCCCGTGTTCAATTACGCCTTCGACGTGACCCCGGCGGGGCTCATCAGCGGCATCATCACCGAAAAGGGCGTGCTGAGCGCGCCCTATGAAGACTCCATCCGCCAGATGATCGCCGGGAAGTAGTCGGGGGATACCGCCGGATTGCATCGGCACCGACGTTAAAAGGCCCCGTTTGCCGATTGACCGGCAACGGGGCTTTTTTTATGGCGGGACTGGCCGGGATGGCATCCGGCCGTATGAGGTGCGGCCATGCGGAGCACAGGAATCGGGACAGCGATGGGCAGGGACCGGCTGAACGGAGCCGATGCGTTGGCCGTGCTCGAGTGCATCCGGGACTGCCTGGCCTGCCGTTCGCGGCGGGATTTCACGGCGCTTTTCCCGAAGCTGCAAACCCTTTTTCCCTTCGACCATGCCCTGGCCGTGGTCACCCGTGTGGAGCTGGGCCGGGCCGTGGCCGTGGACGAAGTCAACATCAGTTTCCCAGAGGGCTGGCTGCGAGCCTACACGGCTGCGGAGGGCTTCGCCGGGGACGGCGTCGTACGCCGGGCCCTGGCCACCGGCCGGCTCCTGCACTGGTCCGGGACCGCGCCGCATCTGCCCCGGCCCAATGCCCTGGACCTGTGCCGGGATTTCCAGATGTGCCAGGGCTGGGTCGCGGCCGGGCCACCGCTCTTTGGCGAGCCCGACAGCGTACTTTTTTGTCTTGCCGGGCAGGCGGACACGGCCGACCCGCGCAGCGGGACCATTCTGGAGCATCTCCTGCCCCATCTCCAGGGCGCGCTTGTGCGCGTCCGTTGCCTCCTCATGCCCGAGAAGCAACGGAGTCCCCTTTCCCCACGGGAACGCGAGGTCCTGAACTGGCTCAAGGAGGGCAAAAGCTCCTGGGACATCGCCCAGTTGCTCGGCATCCGCGAGCGCACGGTCCATTTCCACGTCGCCAACCTCATGCGCAAGCTCGGCACCGTCAACCGGCCCCAGACCGTGGCCGTGGCCCTGCGACGCGGCCTGATCCCCCTGGGCTGACCCCTGGCAGTTGTGACAGGTGCGTAAAGCGCGTTTCCAAGGCACAGTGACGCCTTGTCAGGCCGGGACGCGGCGCCGGCCGCATCATCGCAAGACTGCGGAGGAAGCGCATGGAGACGACGGATAGGATTTTTCCTTTCGTGGACGACCGCCCCATCTGGGATGTCTGGTTGTCGAGCGTTTGGCTGGGGAGCGTGCTGGCGGCGGATGCGGTGGGCCTTTTCGATGCCCTGGGCCAGGAGCCGGCCACCCGGGAAGAGCTGGCCCGACGCCTGGATCTCAACCCCGAAGCCTTGGTCGGCGTGTTGGCGCTCTTGGTCAGCCTGGGCCTGCTCACCCACCATTTGGGCCGTTTTGGTCTGGCTGGGCCTGGCCGACTCTACCTGCGCCACGACGGGCCGTTTTACTGGGGCGAGGCTTTGGGCGTCATGGCCACGCCCGTGGTCGGTCTCTTGGGCGAGGCCTTGCGCGCCCAGGCCGGAACCGGCCATTACCGCGAGGCCCGGGGCTGGACCGACGGGCACCTGGACCAGGAGGCCGCGCGGAGCGTGGCCCGGCTCATGGAGGCCCAGTCCGGGCCGGCGGCCCTGGGACTTGCGGCTACCGGGGCCTTTGCGGCGGTGCGCCGGCTCCTGGATGTCGGGGGTGGCTCGGGTTGTTTTTCGCTGGCCCTGGCCCGGCGCCATCCCACGTTGTGTTGTACGGTGCTGGAACTGCCGGCCATGTGCGCGGTGGTGGCCGAAAAGGTGGCCGAGGCCGGGTTGGAAGCGCGGATCGCGACCCAGGAGGCGGACATTTTCGCCGGACCCTGGCCCTTGGGACATGACGCCATTCTTCTTTCCAACGTGCTCCACGATTGGGACCTGGCGACCAATGCCCGGCTGGCCCGGGCGGCCTTTGCGGCCTTGCCGCCGGGGGGACGCCTTTTTGTGCACGAAATGCTTCTTGACGACGACGGTGCCGGTCCCCTGGCGGCAGCCTCGTTTGCGGTCATGCTGCTTCTGGCCACGGGCGGGCGGCAGTATGCGGCCCGGGAGCTGGCTGAACTCTTTGCCGCGGCGGGTTTTACGGATGTGGACGTGTCGCCGGCCTGGGGCTACTACAGTCTGATCACGGCCCGAAAACCCTGAGTGTGCGACCCCGGGGGTCGGCCCGACGGCCGTTTTTGCGCTGTGGGCGGTTGACAGAACGCCCAAGCCATGGTCAAGCGTCGGGCTCGCGTCGGTGTCCTGCGCCCTCATGGCCGTATGGCGGCCGCTTTTTTCCAAGGAGACCCGAGCCCATGCCCCCCATCGTGGCCATCGTCGGACGCCCCAACGTGGGCAAGTCCACCCTTTTCAACCGGCTGGCCCGGCGCCAGCAGGCCATCACCCATGACCGTCCCGGCGTCACCCGCGACCGGCTTGAAGTCCGGGTGGAACTCGACGGCCGTGCCGCCACCCTCATCGACACCGGCGGCATGGATTTCGATGCCCCCGAAGGCCTGGCCCGGCAGATCGTCATCCAGGCCGAGATCGCCCTGGACATGGCCGATGTGGTGCTGTTTCTGGTCGATGGCAAGTCCGGCCGCACGGCCCTCGACGACGAACTGGCCGAGCGCCTGCGCCGGGTGAACAAGCCCGTGCTCGTGGCCGTCAACAAGGTGGACGGCATCGAGCGCATCCCGGCTATGACCACTGATTTTCACGCCTGGGGCTTCCCGCTGCTGCCACTCTCCGCGGCCCATGGCCACGGCCAAAACGAGCTGGAAGAAACCCTGGCCCGGATGCTACCCGAGACGTCCGAGTCGGAGGAGCCGGCGCCCCTTGCTGCCGGATTGCGCCTGGCCGTGCTCGGCCGGCCCAATGCCGGCAAGTCGTCCCTGGTCAACGCCCTGCTCGGCGAGCAGCGCCTGATCGTCAGCGAAGTGGCCGGTACCACCCGGGATGCCGTGGATATTGTCGTGGAGCGCGGCGGCAAGCGCTATGTGTTCGTGGACACGGCCGGCGTGCGCAAGCGCACCCGCATCACCGACGGCCTGGAGCGCTACAGCGTGGCCAAGGCCCTGGGCAGCGCCAAGCGCGCCAACGTGGCCGTGGTGGTCATCGACGCCGTCGGCGGTGTGGGCGTCCAGGACAAGCGGCTCATTGCCTATCTGGACAAGGAGCGCACGCCGTTTCTGGTCGCGGTCAACAAGATCGATCTGATCGGCCAGGGTGAGATGGTGGCGTTGCGCAAGGACATCGAGGCGGAACTGCGCATTTGTCCCCATGTGCCGGTGCTCTACCTGTCGGCCATGAAGAACAAGGGCGTGGGCAAGGTCCTGCCCCTGGCCGAGAGTATTTGGAAGGAATGCCAGATCCGGGTGGGCACGGGCGAACTCAACCGGGCCATGCGCACGGTGCTCGACAAGCATCAGCCGCCCCTCGTCAACAGCCGGCGGGCCAAGTTCTACTACCTGACCCAGGCCAGCGACTCGCCCCCGACCTTTGTCTTTTTCGTCAGCGATGTGGACCGGGTGCGGGCGTCCTACGTCAAATACCTGGAAAACGGCCTGCGCAAGCTGTTTGGCATCAGCATGGCCCCGGTCAAGGTGGTGCTGCGCGCCAGCCATAAGGACAATCCGTCTCGGGGCCCGAGGCAGGGGTAGGGCCCGACGCAGGGGGGAGCCTCCGGCGGCCAAGGGACTCCCGCCCTTTGGAAACCCGCAAAGATTTCTCGACAACGGGGCTGCATCCCTGCGTTGTCCTGCAACACGCGGGCCTTGTTGGAAATCATCCATTCCATAGGGGAAGGGCGCGCCGGACCGATGTGTCCGACACGCCCTTTTGCTTTTGGGCGGCCAAAGGGGAATTTTTCCTTTGGCCGCCGGAGGCGTCTGGTCCTCTCCCGCACCCAGCTTATGCCATAAGCTGGCGGGCGCCGTCGTCGTGCATTTCCGTGAGGATCGTCTTGAGTTCCTGGCTTTGCTTGGCCAGTTCGCCCACGGCCTGGGCCGACTGGCGCATGGCGTCGGCCGTCTCCAGGGAAATCTGGTTGATGTCCTTGATGGCCCGGTTGATTTCCTCGCTGGCGGCCGATTGCTCCTCCGAAGCGGTGGCGATGGAGCGCACCTGGTCGGTGGTCTGGTCGACCAGGGTGACAATGGTTTGCAGGGCATTGCCGGATTTGTCGGCCAGACTGGTCGCCTCCTCGATTTGCCGGACGGCCAGTTCGACGCTGGCGATGTTCTTGTGGGCTCCGTCCTGGATGCCGCGGATGGACGTCCCCACCTCCTTGGTGGCGGTCATGGTCTTTTCGGCGAGCTTGCGCACCTCGTCGGCCACCACGGCAAAACCGCGTCCGGCCTCGCCGGCCCGGGCCGCTTCGATGGCGGCGTTTAAGGCGAGCAGATTGGTCTGGTCGGCAATATCCGAAATGACGTTGAGCACCTCGCCGATATTTTCCGCCTGGCGGCCGAGGCCGCTCATGTCTTCCTTGAGTTCCAGGGCATGGGTGCGGGCCTGGCCGATGCTTTGTACTGCCTGGGACACGACCTCCGAGCCTTCCTGGGCCTTGACCCGGGCCTGATCGGCGGTGTCCGTGGCCTGGGAGGCATTGCGGGCCACTTCGAGCACGGTGGCGTTCATTTGTTCCATGGAGGTGGCGGTCTCGCCCACCCGTTGGGACTGCAATTCGGCGCCTTGGCTCGACTGTTCGACCTGGGCCGACAGCTCTTCCGAGGCCGAGGTCATCCCCTCGACCACGCCCTCGATGCGTCCGGCGGCCTGGAGCATGCCGTCCCGGCGGGCCTCCAGGGCGGCCTGTTTCGCCTGTTCGGCCTCGGTTTTGGCCTGCTGCGCGGCCAGGGCCTCCTGTTCGGCCTCCTGCCCTTTGCGGCGGGCCTCCTCGATGGTCTGACGCAGGGTTTCCACCATACGGCGCAGGCTGTCGGCCAGGACGCCGGTCTCATCGCCGCGCTGCACGGCCAGTTCCCGCTCCAGGTCGCCCTTGGCCACGGCACCGGCGAAATCCAGGCAGTCGGCCAGGGGGCGGGTGATGCTGCGGGTCAGGATCAAGCCGAGCAGGACGGAGAGCACAAAGCCCGCGACCACGCCCACCACGATGACGATCTTGAGGTGGCGGGCCGCTGCCTCGGAGGAGGCGACCAGGGCCTGGGAAGCCTTGGCGTTGCGGTCGATGACCGCGTCGATATGCTCCTGGACGGCCTTGCGGGCCTTCCAGCCGGAATTGAGGGTAATTTCCCGCATGCCCTCGATATCACCCTGGTCAAGGCAGCGGAAAAAGGCTTCGTTGCGTTCCCGCCATTTGTCCACGGCCTCGCGGAGGGCTTGGACTTCCTGCTGGTCCTGGGGGGACAACGGCAGCCGCTCAATAGTCGCGAAAGCGGCGTGGTAGGTATCCCGGGCCTTGCTGATGCTGGCCCGCTGCCGGGTCAGGACATCGGCCGGCAGATCGCGTGCAAGCAAGGTCCGCTGGGCCGAACTGATGACATTGAGTTCGGAGCCGATGATGCCGAGATTGATGGCGTAGGGGAGCGCCCGGTCCCCGATGGTGCGACTGTTTTCCTGTTGCCGGTCCACGGCATAAACACCGAAGAGACCGATTCCCAAAGCGATACAGGCGAGGAGGATGAATCCGACAAGGAGCCGGATACCGATTTTGATGTTTCCCATGACAATAGACCTCCTTCGCGCCAGGCGAGCGACCCTGTCCTGGGCTGGACAGGGCCATTCCCGACGCGCGGTCGTTTTTTTGTCCAGGGTGGCGCAGACAGCCGCCTGTCCTCTGGTTGTCAGGGAACATCCCTTGAAAGCGGTATTTTTTTCCAGTGGATTTTGCTTGTTTTTTTTGACACCAAGGAAATACCAGAAAAACAGTCAGCCAAACAGCGAGGCTCTTGCCATGGAGAGGGGAAGACCGAAAAAGGTGCGTCTGCCAGGAAGCGGGGCCAAGCTGCACACCGCTTTGCAACTGTCGGGCTTGTGCTGGGGGAAAAACGGGGTCCAGCCCAATCATGTCTGCCACAACAGCCGTTGGAAGGAGTGTAACCTGCCACGGAGCACCAATACGATTTTGGAGGATATCCATACCGGTATCCCAGTGGACAGACTCAACGACTATGCTTCATTTTTTAATGTGTCACCGCGCCTTTTTTCTGAAGTCGGAATGGAGGAGTATTCTTCGGAATTTTCCTGTGAAATCCTTAAAAACAAGTATATCATCCATTCCAGCATTACAGAACATAATAATATAGTTGACCCAATATATCATTATGCTGTTGCATCCAACAATGAAATTTCTTACATAAATCGACTTTTTAATTGTCTCAATGGTGTATATGATATTTATATAAAGCAATTGCAATATGATTATGTGCAGCGTTGTATCATCTTCATTGATACAATGGAAAAGTCTTGTCTCCGGTTCAATGGAAAAATGTGGTACGATTCCATTGGTCTCACGCTCACAGGTGCCATATTGCGCTGGAGTACATTTTTACACATCACCTATTACACTGCTGATTGCCATGTTCTCGGCTACATGCTCACCCCGGACCCGCTGCAAAGCCTGCTCATCGAGGGACGCGATCCGTTGTGCCTGGATCTGTTCGGACTGGCCGGCAGCCTGACCTCGCCTTTGATCCCGGACCGCTATTACGGGTTCGCCCGGCAGCGGCCGCGTCAGGACGCGGAACATATGGGCGCGGCCTACGCACAGGCCTGCCACGACTTGGCCGTACAGCCGGTCATTCGGGATTCGGACCCGGCCTATGCCGAGCTCCTGGAGCGGATCGAAAAGGTGGGGCAGGCCGTTTCCAACCGATGACCGGCCGGGTGTCGCCGGACCCGGCAGAGGCCGGACGCCAAAAAGTGAAGCGGGGGGGGGGGGGGGGG
>JAWRKJ010000266.1:0-18639 GCA_040307025.1 Desulfovibrionaceae bacterium
GGACCCCACCGCCGGGGGGAGGGCATCCCCCCGAACCCCCTGAAACATTTTTATCGAGACCCACGAAAGGTTGCGGGCACGCCGAGTTCATACGGCCCCTTTCGGGATGGGTCCGGGAAGGGGGTGACCCCCTTCCCGGCCGCCGGAGGCATCTTCCCTATCCGCCCATCCGCCCCCGCCCGCACACGGCGACAGGGGCAGACGCTCGGCCAGGGTGATTCCTTCCGGCGTGACCCGGGCCCGGTAGGGGAGCACCAGCACCCCGGAGGCTTGGGCTGTGGCCAGCAGCGCCGCGTAGCGCGGGTCCACGACCGCGGCCGGGGCGAAGCTTGCCCCGTCGGGCCGTTGGACCAGCAAAAAAAGCGCCGCCCGGACTTGCCCTTCCCGGGACAGCCGGGTGAGTTCGATGAGGTGTTTGCAGCCCCGCTGCGTGGCCGCGTCCGGGAACATGGCCGCCCCGTCCTCGACCATGGTGACGTTCTTGCATTCGACCAGGCACTGCCCGGCCGGCCCGCTCAGGGCGAAATCGAGCCGCCCCCCGGCAAAGGGCGGTTCGGGCCGGATGACGTCGTATCCGGCCAGTTCCGGGATGGCCCCGGCCGCCACGGCCCGACGCAGCAACCGATTGGGCGTGAGGGTGTTGACCCCGACCCAAAACGGTTCCCGGAAATCCGGCACCCGAACCATTTCCAAGGTATGGGCCAACTTGCGTTTGGGATTGTCGGACACGGACAGACCGATGGTCGCCCCGGGGCGCAGCAGGCCGAGCATGGAGCCGGTGTTGTTGGCATGGGCGATGAAAGGTCCGTCCGCCCCCACGGCCTCGATGAGAAACCGCTTGAACCGCCTGACGAATCGCGCCAGAATCAAAGGCGCGGCAAAGGGCAGGCACACGTTTTTGGTCGCAACCGAGTGCATCGGATTTACCTTTTCCCACAAATCCACTAGGCTTGCAGATGGCCGCGCGGCGCGCGGTCGCACGCCAACAATTTAAACGTAAGGAATTCGGGCCATGCGCACCGCCCTTCGTATGCGTCTTGTCGCACCGTCCGCCACCCTGGGCATGGCCGCCAAGGCGGCCGATCTGCGTCGCCAAGGCAAGGCCGTCCTCGATCTTTCGGCCGGTGAACCGGATTTCAACACCCCGGAACACATCAAGGCCGCAGCCAAAAAAGCCATCGACGACAACTTCACCCGCTACACCCCGGTACCGGGCATCCCCACCCTGCGCGAGGCCATTGCCGGCTACTACAAGAAAATTTACGGCGTACCGGCCCCCAAAGAGGCCATCATCGCCACCAACGGCGGGAAACAGGCCCTGTTCAACCTGTTTCTGGCCATGCTCAACCCGGGGGATGAGGTCCTCGTACCCGCGCCCTACTGGGTGAGCTATCCGGACATGATCCGGCTGGCCGGCGCCCGGCCCGTACCCGTGCCGAGCTTGCCGGAAAAGGGCTTCCTGCTCTCTGTGGAGGACCTGGACCGGGCCGCCACACCGTCCACCCGCGCCCTGGTGCTCAATTCCCCGTCCAACCCCACCGGCGCCCATTATACCCACGAAGCCCTGGACGCCATTGTGGAATGGGCCGTGGCCCGCGACATCTACATCGTGTCCGACGAAATCTACGACCGGCTGGTCTACGAACCGTCCAAGCCGGCCTCCCTGGCCAGCGCCTTTGCCCTGCACCCGGAGCATGTGGCCGTGCTCGGCGGACTGTCCAAAAGCTTTGCCATGACCGGCTGGCGCATGGGCTACTGCCTGGCCCACCCGATCGTCATCCGGGCCATGTCCACCTTGCAAAGCCAGTCCACCTCCAACATCTGCTCGGTGACGCAAAAGGCGGCCATCGCCGCCCTGACCGGTCCCCTGGAGTGCGTGGAGGAAATGCGCCAGGCCTTTGCCCGCCGCCGGGACCTGGCCCTGTCCATCATCGCCACCTGGGACCGGGCCGTGTGCCCGCATCCGGACGGCGCCTTCTACCTGTTCCCGTGCCTGGCCGATTACTACACGAGCGCCGTTCCCAACTCCACGGCCCTTTCCGAAACCCTGTTGGCCGAGACCGGCGTGGCCACGGTGCCGGGCGTGGCTTTCGGCGAAGACCGCTGCCTGCGTCTTTCCTATGCCACCAGCGACGCCACCCTGGAAAAAGCCCTCACCCTCATGGGCGCTTTCCTCAAAAAACTGTAATCGCCCCCGTCGGCGGCCCGCCCGGATCCGGGCGGGCCTGCCAAGGAGCGCCCATCCGTGAAGCCAACCGACCGTTCGGACGGCAATCAGTCCTTGGGACTCGTCAAATTCCTGTCCTGGAGCTCCCTGGCCCTGATCCTGCTCGTCAACCTCTTCCTGTCCATCTTCCTGTCCAACTACGCCCGCCAGGACGTCCTTTCCAAGCAAAAGGAATTCGCCCTGCTGTTGGCCGAAAACCTCAACCACCAGATCTACCAACGTTTCACCCTGCCGACGGTCATCGGTTTCGGCCGGGTGGAACTGTCCCAGCCGGCCCAGTACGACCGGCTGGAAAAAACCGTGCTCACCACCATCCACAGTTTCCACGTGAGCGAGGTGCGCATCTACGATTTCGACAAGCGGGTGTCGTTTTCCACGGACAAGGAGATCGTGGGCAAGACCGGTTTTGCCGGCGAGGCCATTTTGGAAGCCCTCAACCAAGGTACGTCGAGTTTCCAGCTCGTCAGCCGGATCGGCTTTTTCGGCGGCATCTTCGATTTCAAGCTGAGCCCGGACTCCATGATCCTGCGCACCATCTATCCCCTGCGCACCGAGCGGTCGCTTGTGCCCGGCAATCCCCAGGGGTTCATCATGGGCGTGCTGGAGCTGTCCCAGGACATCACCAGCGATTACCAAAAGGTCGTGGATTTCCAGCGCATCATCATCGGCACCACCCTTGTCTCCTCGGTGCTGCTCTTTACCATCCTGCGCCTCGTCATCAGCCGCGCCGGTCGCATCAACGCCCAGCGCATCCAGGAACGCGAACAGCTCGAACGCGAACTCCAGCAGCAGGAAAAGCTGGCCGGCATGGGCCGCATGGTGGCCGGCATCGCCCACGAAATCCGGAACCCCCTCGGCATCATCCGCTCCACGGCGGAACTTCTGCTCAAGCGCAACAAGGACTCCGACGGGGTCAACGCCCGGCTGCTCTCGGCCATCTTCGACGAGTCCAAGCGCCTGTCCAAAACCGTGGGTGATTTCCTGGACTACGCCCGGCCCAAGGCCCCGCGCCAGGACAGCCTGGACCTGGCCCAGACCCTGGACCAGGCCTTGACGTTTCTCGAAGGCAAATGCGAGGAGCAAGGCGTGGCCGTCACCCGCGACTACGACCAGGGACTTACGGTCCGGGGCGACAAGGACCTGCTCTACCGGGCCGTATACAACGTGCTCTCCAACGCCCTGGAGTCCCTGGCCGAGGACAAGGAACGCAAACGCGCCCCGGCCATCGTCGTCACCGCCCGGGCCGCCGAGGACGCGGTGACCCTGGCCGTGACCGACAGCGGACCGGGTTTTTGCCCGGAAAACAAGGAGCGCCTGCTCGACCCCTTCTTCACCACCAAGGACGCGGGTACGGGCCTGGGACTTGCCATCGTGCGCAATATCGTGGAGAGCCACAATGCCGCCCTGACCCTGGACGACGCCCCGGAGGGCGGTGCCCGGGTCACCATGACCTTCCCGCCCGCCTGAGGCGGCGCGGGGAGGAGAGGACGCCTCCGGCGGCCAAGGGACTGCGCCCTTTGGAATCCCCCACCGGAGGAATCCCTCGGTCCTGCCTGAAAAGCCCTACTGTACGGAGAAGACCAGCCACCATGGCCAGCCAAATACTGATTCTCGACGACGAAAAAAATTATCTTCTCATCCTGGAGGCGCTGCTGACCGACGCCGGCTACGCCGTGACCGCCCTGGACGACCCGGAAACCGGCCTGGCCTATCTGGAGGAGTCCGAAGTGGACGTGGTGATCACGGACATGAAAATGCCCAAGGTCACCGGCCAGCAGGTGCTCGAACACGTCAAACGCAACTTCCCCTATATTCCGGTCATCATCATGACCGCCTTCGGCAGCATCGAGGGCGCGGTGGAGGCCATGCGCCTCGGGGCTTTCGACTACATCGCCAAGCCCTTTGCCAACGACGAGCTGCTCCTCACCATGGAAAAGGCGGCCCGGTTCGCCGCCGCCCAGCGTGAAAACCTGCTGTTGCGCCAGTCCTTGGAGGACCGGTTCGCCACCGAAAACATCGTGGGCCGGGGCAAGGCCATGCAGCGGGTGCTCGAAATGGTCTCCAAGGCCGCGCCCACCAAGTCCACGGTGCTTATCACCGGCGAGTCCGGCACGGGCAAGGAGCTCGTGGCCCGGGCCATCCACTATGCCTCGCCGCGCAAGAATGCCTCGTTCATCTCGGTCAACTGCATGGCACTGGCCTCGGGCGTGCTCGAAAGCGAACTGTTCGGCCACGAAAAGGGTTCGTTCACCGGGGCCGTGGCCCGCAAGCGCGGCCGGTTCGAGCTGGCCCACGAGGGCACCATTTTCCTGGACGAAATCGGCGAGCTGTCCCCGGAGCTGCAGGTCAAGCTGCTGCGCGTCATCCAGGAGCGCAAGTTCGAGCGCGTGGGCGGCTCCGAGCCCATCGAGGTCGACATCCGCATCCTGGCCGCCACCAACCGCAACCTGGACGAGGCCGTGGCCGCCGGCACCTTCCGGGAGGACCTGTACTATCGGCTCAATGTGGTGCATATCGAAACTCCGCCGCTTCGCGAACGCCGGGAGGACATTCCGCTTTTGGCCGCGCATTTCCTGGAGCGCTATTCCGGGGAGAACAACAAGCGGTTCAAGGGGTTTTCCGCCGAGGCCATGGAATTCCTCACGGCCTACGAATGGCCGGGCAACGTGCGCCAGCTGCAAAACGTGGTGGAACGGTGCGTGGTGCTCGCCTCGGACGAGGTCATCGGCGTGGAGGATCTGCCCGCCGAGATCCGGGACGAGGAAAGCCAGTACAAGTCCGCCGTCGACCTGCTGCCCGTGACCATCAACCTGAACGATACCCTGGAGAAAATCGAGGTGGCCCTGGTCCGTCGGGCCCTCGCCCGGTCCAATTTCGTCCAGGTCAAAGCGGCCGAAATGCTCGGTATCTCCAAGAGCCTGTTGCAGTACAAGCTGAAAAAATACAAGCTGACAGGACATTAACCCCGGAGCGGTTTCGGCCCCGGGGCGGGAAGGATGAAGGAGTCGCGACATGAGACACACGGCTTTGATCATGATGCTGCTGGCCTTGGTGGTCGGTGGCTGCGGCGGCAGGACGTATTACAAAAATCCCAGCGCCTCGCCGGCCCAGGAACAAAAAGACTACAGCGAATGCGACTTCGAGGCGGCCAAGGCTACCGGCAACCTGCCGAGCAAGGCCGAACGCGAGGACCGGCTCAAGGAACTCGTGGACAAGTGCATGAAGGCACGCGGCTATACGAACTAGCCGGCCGCGCCGCCCAAACGGCTTTTGAACGGGGGGAATCTCGCGGTCGATTGAAATGTCTGACAAAAGTGAACAAGTGTTGACTTAGCCATCACCTTCGGACAACCCACCTTGCGCAAACCCCGTTTTTGGACCATGACCAGGGCAACCGGCCTCGCGCCGTCAGTACCATGCCGTCCCATGACAACACCGCCCCCTTGGACTTGACGTCCCAGCCCGATACCACCGCCGAATTCCGGGATGTGGCCGCCTATGTGGCCGCCCTGCTCGCCTCCGAACGCCTGGGGCACCAGGTGGTCCACCACCGCGTCTTTCCGGCCAAGCCGCCCCTTTTCGCCGCGCCGACAAGGCCCTTTGTCCGGCCCCTGGCCGAGCTCCTTGCCGGACGCGGTCTGACCAGCCTTTATACCCACCAGGCCCGGGCCACGGATCTGACCCGCGCCGGCCGCCATGTGGCCGTGGCCACCCCAACGGCCAGCGGCAAGACCATGACCTACCTCCTGCCCGTGCTCGAGGAAGTGATCAAGAATCCCGATTCCCGGGCGATTTTCCTCTATCCGCTCAAGGCCCTGGCCCAGGACCAGAAAAAGGCCATCGACGCCCTGACCGCCGGATTACCCGCTTCGGCACGGCCGCGCACGGCCATTTTCGACGGTGACACGAGCGCCCATTTCCGGCGCAAGATCCGCGAAAACCCGCCGCATATCCTCATCACCAATCCCGAGATGCTCCACCTGTCCCTGCTTCCCGGCCACGAGTCCTGGAGCACGCTTTTTGCCGGGCTCACCCACGTGGTGGTGGACGAGATGCACACCTACCGGGGGGTGATGGGCTCGCACATGGCGCTGGTCTTTCGCCGGCTGCTGCGGGTGTGCGGCCGGTTCGGGACCCGGCCCACGTTCGTTTTTTCCTCGGCCACCATCGGCAACCCGGGCGAACTGGCCACGAGCCTGACCGGCCTGCCTGTGGAAACGGTCACCGAATCCGGCGCCCCGGCCGGCGCGCGCCACTTCCTGTTCGTGAACCCCGAGCTCTCGGCCGCGACCACGGCGGTCATGCTCCTGGCCGCGGCCCTCAAGCGCGGCCTGCGCACCATCGTCTACACCCAGTCGCGCAAGATGACCGAGCTCATCAGCCTGTGGATCAGCGAGCGGGCCAAGGCCTATGCCTCGCGGGTCTCGGCCTATCGGTCCGGCTTTTTGCCCGAGGAACGCCGCACCATCGAGGCGGCCATGGCCTCGGGCGAACTGCTCGCCGTGGTGTCCACCTCGGCCCTGGAACTCGGCATCGACATCGGCGGCCTCGACCTGTGCATCCTGTGCGGCTATCCCGGGTCGGTCATGTCGGCCTGGCAGCGCGGGGGGCGGGTCGGCCGGGCACTTCGGGAATCGGCCGTGATCCTGGTCGCCGGCGAGGACGCCCTGGACCAGTATTTCATGCGCCATCCGGCCGACTTCTTCGACCGGCCGCCCGAATCGGCCGTGATCAACCCCGACAATCCGGTCATCGCCGCCCGGCACTTCGAATGCGCCGCGGCCGAGATTCCGCTGGTCGAAGGCGAGCCCCTCATCGTTTCGGACGCGGCCCGGCGCGTGGTGGCCGGCCTGGAACACAAAGGGTTGCTGTTGCGCGACGCCGACGGCAAGCGTCTGTTCGCGGCCCGCAAGCGGCCCCAGCGCGACGTGAACCTGCGCGGTTCGGGCGAGCAATGCGTAATCGAGGCGGCCGGCGAAATCATCGGCCAGATCGACGCCACCCGGGCCCTGCGCGAGACCCATCCCGGCGCGGTCTACATCCACCGGGGCGTATCCTATCTCGTCGAGAGCCTGGACCTGGCCGAGCGGCGCATCAAGGCCGTTCCCGGCAAGGTCGACTACTACACCCGGGCCCGGGGCCAAAAAACCACGGAAATCCTCGAAATCTACGACCAGACCAGCGTGCGCGGCACGCCGGTCTTTCTGGGGCGGCTCAAGGTCACCGAAACAGTCACCGGCTACGAGCGCCGGGCCACCCGGGGCGGCCAGCTCCTGTCCATCGTGCCCCTGGATTTTCCGCCCCTGGTCTTCGAGACCGAAGGCTTCTGGTGGGTCATCCCCCAGGCCGTCCAGGACGAGCTCGATCGGCGGCTGTTCCATTTCATGGGTGCCATCCACGCCATGGAGCACGCCATGATCGGCATCCTGCCCCTGCTCGTGCTCACGGACAGAAACGACCTGGGCGGCATTTCCACGCCCCTGCATCCCCAGGTCGGCCGGGCCTGCGTGTTCGTCTACGACGGCGCGCCGGGCGGAGTGGGACTCACGCGCTTGGCCTTTGCCCGGGCCGGGGAAGCCCTGGAGCGGACCCTGGCCGCCGTGGCCGGCTGCCCCTGCGAAACCGGCTGCCCGTCCTGCGTGCATTCCCCCAAATGCGGTTCCGGCAACCGCCCCATCGACAAGGTGGCCTGCCGGTTCCTGCTGGAGATCCTTATGTCCGGGAAACTCCCCGAAACCGCTGACTGCCGGCCGGAGTGCAACAATCCACAACAACCCGATGAAACAACAACCCAGCCCCAGGAAAACGTCCACGTCATCCCCAAGCCCGGGCGCTTCGGCGTTCTCGACGTGGAGACCCGGCGCGCCGCCGCCGAGGTGGGCGGCTGGGGCAATGCCCACAAGATGGGCGTGTCCGTGGCCGTGCTCTACGATTCGGGCCTGGACGATTTCCTGGTCTACCGCCAGGAGGAGCTGCCCGAGCTCTACCACGTCCTGACCGGCCTCGACCTCGTGATCGGGTTCAACATCAACCGCTTCGACTACAAGGTCCTGGCCGGCGCGGCACCCTTCGACCACCGGGCCCTGCCCACCCTGGACATCCTGGAGCGGGTGCACGAGCGCCTCGGCTACCGCCTGTCCCTGGACGGCCTGGCCAAGGCCACCCTGGGCGCGCGCAAGTCCGCCACGGGCCTCGACGCCCTGGCTTGGTGGAAGGAAGGCCGCCTGGACGAAATCATCACCTATTGCAAGCAGGATGTGGCCGTGACCCGGGACCTCTACCTGTTCGGCCGGGACAACGGTTTTCTGCTGTTCGCCAACAAGGCCGGCAAGACCGTGCGCCTGCCGGTCGCCTGGTGATACGCACCGGAGGTCTCCATGTCCCCACGCCAACTGGCCATGGCCAATTTCCTGGCCGGCGGCCTGTACGGCATCACGTCCGCGCCCCATTCCCTGGGTCGCAGCGCCCCCGAAGTGGTCGCCCGCCTGCTCGACGCCGGCATCCGGGTCGTGCAGTACCGCGAAAAAGCAAAAAAACCCGGGGCCATGTACGCGGACTGCCTGGCCATTCGCGAGCTGACCCGCCGGGCCGGAGCCACGTTCATCGTCAACGACCACGTGGACCTGGCCCTGCTTGTGGGCGCCGACGGCGTGCACGTCGGCCAGGAAGACCTGCCCCCCGAAGCCGTGCGGCGACTCATCGGCCCGGATCGTATTCTCGGCCTGTCCACCCACAACCCGGACCAGGCCCGGGCCGCCCTGGCCGGCGGCGTGGTGGACTACATCGGCGTGGGGCCGCTTTTCGCCACCACCACCAAAACCGATGTCTGCGCGCCGGTGGGGATGGGTTACCTCGACTTCGTGGTGCGCGACATCCCCCTGCCCTTCGTGGCCATCGGCGGCATCAAGGAACACAATATCGCCGCCGTGCGCCAGGCCGGAGCGACCATGATCGCCCTGGTGACCGAAATCGTGGGCGCGCCCGATATCGTCGACCGCATTGCCGCCATACGGGCGGCCATGGACGCCGCCTGACGCGCCGCCGCCTGCGCCCGACCATCTTGACACGGTGCATGGGCACCGGTAGCAATCATATTCACTATCGGTTTGCTAGATTATCTTCGTACCACTGTCGTCTCCGCCCAAGGGTCCGGGTCCGGGGTCGGCCAGCGGAACCAGGAGTCGACACATCCATGTGGGTCACCCAAAAATGCCAGTATGCACTTCGGGCCCTGTTCGAACTGGCCAAGCGGCAAGGCGAGGGCGTTGTCCGGGCCGCTGACATCGCCGCCAACCAGGCCATTCCCAAACGCTTCCTGGAGGTCATCCTCCACCAACTGCGCCAGGGCGGTTTCGTGGACTCCCAACGCGGCAAGGAAGGCGGTTTCTACCTGGGCCGACCGGCCGAGGCCATTAGCGTCGGCGAGATCATCCGCTTCATCGACGGCCCGATCAATCCCGTGGACTGCCAGCTGGGCAAACCCCACTTCCACTGCGACCTCAAGGGCCGTTGCGTGTTCATGGGGCTGTGGGACGAAGCCCGCCACGCCCTGGAGCAGGTCTACGACACCAAGACCCTCAAGGATCTGGTGGAACGGGAAAAAGCCCTGTCCGCCGTCGACGCCTCCTACTGCATTTAGGGCGCCGTACGAGTGGCGCGAATGACGTCTCCGGCGGCCAAAGGGCGCAGCCCTTCGGAAGCGCAGAGGCGTCATCCCCCCGTTGCCGCTTCGATCTGCCGTACGGCAATCCGTATCACTTGCAGGTGACATGGCAGACCCCGACCGGTGTCTCCACGGCCCGGGGAAAGAAGCGCCGCTTGATGGCCAGGGCCACCTTGACTAGGCCGATGAGCACCGGCACCTCGACCAGGGGGCCGATCACGGCCGCGAAGGCCTCGCCGGAATTGAGGCCGAAGACGGCGATGGCCACGGCAATGGCCAGTTCGAAGTTGTTGGAGGCGGCGGTGAAGCTGAGTGTGGCCGCCTGCTCGTAAGTGGCGCCGGCCTTGGCGGACAGGTAAAACGAGACCAGGAACATGACCAGGAAGTAGACGCACAGGGGGATGGCGATCCGCACGACATCCAGGGGCAAGGCGACGATGTATTCGCCCTTGAGCGAAAACATGACGAGGATGGTGGAAAGAAGGAAAATCAAGGTCAGCGGGCTTACGCGCGGCACGAACACGGTCTCGTACCACGCGCGCCCCTTGAGCTTGAGCCCGATCAGCCGGGACAACATGCCGGCGATGCAGGGGATGCCCAGATAAATGAACACGCTCTTGGCGATCTGGCCCATGGAGATCGCCACCACCACGCCTTCCAAGCCAAAGAATTTGGGCAGCACGGTGATGAAGACATAGGCGTACACGGAAAAAAGGAGCACCTGAAAGATGGAGTTGAAGGCCACCAGACCGGCGCAGTATTCCCGGTCACCACTGGCCAGGTCGTTCCAGACGATGACCATGGCGATGCAACGGGCAAGCCCGATGAGAATCAGGCCGACCATGTATTCATGGTGTCCGGAAAGCAGGGTAATGGCCAGGAAGAACATCAACACCGGGCCGATGATCCAATTCTGGACCAGGGAAAGCAGCAGCACCCGGCCGTTGCGAAAGACCTGACCGAGCTGTTCGTATTTCACCTTGGCCAGGGGCGGGTACATCATGAGGATGAGCCCAAGGGCGATGGGGATGTTGGTCGTCCCGACCTGAAACCGGTCGATCATGCCCGTGGTGGCCGGGTGGAAATAGCCCAGGGCCACGCCCGCGATCATGGCCGCGAAAATCCAGACGGTTAGAAATCGATCGAGAAACGAGAGTTTCTTGAGGCCTTGCCCTTCCATGTTGTTCCTCCGGGAGCTGCCGGATGCGCCGGCGTTGCCGTTTGGCCGGGTGCGGTTGCGCCCGGCAACGAACGGCCACGACCAAGCGCCCGGTACAGCCCGCATCCGCGCGTCCCGGGGATTGCCGCGTTCTCCCTGCCCTGTCCCCCTGCTTCCGCCGCATCGCCGAAACAGGGAGTCCGTGGCAGCAGCGATCGCACATCCTGCCTCGCGACTGTTCGTTCTTGAGCGTTAAAATCGCATAGGCGGATTTGTCAATATGTTGTTTCCCGCCTCTTTTGACAAGAGCCCTCCTGCCTCGCCGACGTTGGGAACAAAAAAAGGGCCGCCCCGGTGTCGAGGCGGCCCTTGCGGTCGAAATTGCCCAGTAGAGCCGGGGCAGACTGGCACAAGGCGCGTTCGGGATGCGTTCCCCGAACGAACACATGTTCTTATCTCATCGAACCATGCTTCATCCTTCACTTTTTAAGGAACAGCAACCGCACATCTCACCCTTCCGGGTTTCCAAAGGGCTGCGCCCTTTGGCCGCCGGAGGCGTCTTGTCCCTGCCGCTCCCCCCACTGCCATCTCCACTACAAATTACGCCCGGTGGCTTTCGCGGGGGGCGGGGGCGGCGGTGGATTGGGGCCGGCCGGGGGCGGCGCCTTGTAGCCGTAGTTCCACTTGATGATCGGCCCGCCCATGTCCATGGCCAGAGTCGAGGTCACGGCGTAGATCGGGTCGGTCGGCATGCGGTTGCGACGCGTGAAAAGGATGAAATCCTCGGTCAGGCCCGCCTCGATGGTGCCGGCATGGGCCATGGACCACAGCCGCTCGCCCGTGCGGACATCGATGATGTCAAAGGAGAAGGCCACACCCGAATCCCCGCGCGTGCCGCCGGACATGAGGTAGGTGATCTTGCCCACCACCACGAGGTCCACGCCGAGACGGCGCGCCGCGGCCACGGCCTGGGGCGTGGTGGCGTTGCGGAGTTGCTCCTCGAACAAAAGCTTGGGGAACACCCGGTCCCGGGTCCAGGTCTGCCAGACGATGCGCGTCACCTGCTCGCCAAGTTCCTGGCCGCCGGCGATATCCTGGGTCACCTGGAAGGGGACCATGAGCGCCGTGGTCGGCACGGGCGGCGAATGCATGGGCTGCACGTAGACTTCGGGATTGTTGCGCCGGGTCCAGTTGTCCACCAGCACCACGGACTTGTCGGTCAGCTTGGGTTCGATGGCGCAGCCGGCCAGCAGGGCCAGGCAGACGATCAGAAACGGGAGGCGCACGCAAGGGGCTTTGGACATATCGGTCTCCCGGTGCGGCGAACGGCTTGGCTCGTTCGCGACAAGGCACGCGGTTTGAGGTCTATTGCCGGATGGTTGTGGCCACGGGTGCGTCGTTTAAGGTCTGGAGCAGCTGCTCCCGGGACGAAAGCAGGCTTTCCCGGAGTTCCAGCCGCTTTTTCGACGGCAACGAACGAAATTCCGGCCGTTCGGTCATGCGGGCCAGCTCCTGCATTTCCTCGCGGATGCGCCGGGCCTTGAGCTGGAACGCCTGCTCCTCGGGCCGCACCATGGAGGCCACTTCGGCCAGACGCAGCAACTCGCCAGCCATGGCCCGAAACGTGTCCGGATGAATATCCCGGGCCACTCGCCGCCAGGCGGCCACGGCCCGCCATTTCGCGCGCAACCAGGCAAACATTTCTCACTCCGGTCCGGGCCGGTATCCGCAACACGCCGCCGGATTCCCGCCCGGACGACCGCCGGACCTTGGCAGCTTTCTAGCATGCTTTTGCCGGCAAGACCACGCCCTTCCCCCGCCAGACAGGCCGGTCGGACGCGGCCGGCCGCCGTCAATGCCCGGGCGAAAAACTCTGGAGCATGGCCAGCAGCAAAAACAGATACAGGGACCATTTGATGAACACCGCCGCCAAGGTCTGGGTGAGGCCGCCTTGGTGAACCTTGGTGAGGCCGATGGCCTGGATGGCCATGTACCAGACCAAAATGATCGGTGACAGCAGCTGTCCGGCCACGGGCACGGCCGACAGCGTGGTCGGCGCGGCGCTGTAGCACAGGACCCGGAACGTCTCGGAAAACCCCTTTTTGGCGCTACGGAACAGCAACAACAGCAAATGGGTAAGCCAGGCGTCCAGATACACCCCGACAGACAGCAAGGGCGGCACAAGCAACAAAATCAACAGGAAACCAAGCCCCGGCGAGGCGGTCACCGAGCCGAGCAGATCGGCATTGCCCGGTTCGGCCCACTTGCCCCGCAGTCCGAACAGCGACCACAGGAAATCGATGACGAACAGGAATTCGCTGATGAGCAGGTTGAACACAAGCGCCTTGCCCTTGGGCCGGCCCTCGGGCATGGCGGCGAAAAACTCCCCCGGTGAAAGAAGAATCTGGCGCAACGTCAGGCCAAGGCCAGGCAGGAAGCCGTAACTGTCCAGCCGTTCCCAGGGGATGGGATCGGTGACCGGCGGTTCGGAAGCCGGACGCTCGGTCTTTTCCGTTCCGTCCGCTTCGGGCTTGTCGGCCTTGGGGCGGGACTTGGGCCGCTCGTCCATGGCCTGCAACCGGGCCCAGATGTCGCGCACGCCGTCCTTGTCCAACAATTTCCGGCGCGGCTTCGGGGCCGGCGTCACCGGTTCGGACAGGGCCTCGGGCGAAGTCGGGTCGACCGTTGGCGTCGGTTCGACCGGAGCGGCAGCCGCAGGGGCGGCCGGGGCCGGCTCCTCGGCCGGCGCGACCGGCTCCGGCCGGGACGGTTGCACCGGTTCCTCGATCACGGGTGATGCGGTCGGGCTCTCGTCCGCCGCAACCACGCGCCGGGCCTTGGCGGTTCCGGCGTCATGCCCCCTGGGCGGCGCCAGGACATCCTCGGGCGGCAGGGGCGGATCTTCCATGTCGGACCAATGGGGCTCTTCCGGCACGGCGGGCGGTTCGTCGACCAGTTCGTGGCGGCGTTGCCGGACGGTGCGGGCCGCGACCGACGGTTCCGGCCTTGGCTCGATCGGATCGGACGCGACAGGGGCCCGCTCAGGGGCGGGTTCGGGGGTTGGGGCGGATATTTCCTCGGGGAGCGGCGTGGCCACGGGCTCGTGCACTTCGGCCTGACGCAGCCGGGCAGCGGCCGGACCGGACCGGCGCCACGACGACTCGCCTTCGTTTTCACTGGCCGGCGTGGACAGACTACTTTCGCGCAGCTCGGCCAAGCGGGACTCCCGCTTGGAAGGTGTGGCTTCGGGACGGAACCGAAACCGGTGACGGCACTTGGGGCACGTCGCCATGGTCGAGGTCACCGGGACCTTATTATCGGGGAGTTCCCGGAAAAATCCGCACTGGGGACAGGTAATGCGCATTATGACCCTTCGCGGACGCCCTGGCGGCAACGCAGCCAGACGCCAGTCCGCACGCTGCAGTGTAGCCCCTCCCTCATGGCAAGGCAACCGTGGGGGAAGCGCGTCTCGGAGGCATCCCTACCACATGGGCGGCGGTAGCAAAACCCTCCCGCCGGGGGCAAGGCCGGGCGGAACACGGAAAAAATCCAGGGGCAGCCCGGGATAATCCGCGCTCAAACAGTGGCGCGCAGCCCCAGGCACAGCGGAATAGGCCGCCAGTTTGCGGGCCACGGAGCGGTCGTCGGCCAGCACGCGGTTGCCGTGGACAAGAGGTGCGTCCAGGGCCAAGGCGGCCCGGCCGGAAAGGCCTTCCAGGCGTTCATGCAGCGGCCGGACATAGCGTACCCGACCGGGACCATACCGGAAGAGGCGCAACTGCAGATCAGGCCACAACCCGTAACCGGCCAGGACACGCCGGCCGTCGGGATGCAGGGTCAGACGCGGAAAAAACACGCCTCCCAGGTCCGGAAGGGCCAGCAAACGGCCAAGCGCCTCCGCAAATCCCGGGCCCGGCCGCTCATCCGGGTCCAGGCTGAGAATCCAGCCCTCGGGGCAGGCGTCGAGCAAGGCGTTGCGCTGGGCCGCGAAATCACCCTCCAGGCGCCTGGCCAGGTGCCGGACAGGCACCTCCAGGACCGATGCCGCCTGGGCGGCAGGGGGCACCGTCACCGCGTCCCACAGCACGACCGCGCGTTCGGCCAACCCGGCCACGGACCGGAAAAAATCGTCCAGGTCCGGCTCATCCGGCCGGGCAAGCAAGGCGAGTGTTGGCCGGTTGGGAAGCGGATTTGCGGACAAAGGCGCTTCGGCCGTCCGGGTGTCGCGCCACAACCGGCGCCAGACAACCAGTTCCCGGGCCTCTTCCGGGCTTGCGCCCTCGGGGTTGACCGTGACCAAAGCCGTCCCCAGGTCGAGGCCGTGCCGGACCGCCAACAGGAACAGCGCCATGGCCGAGGTATCGACCAGGAGCTGGCAATTGCCGACCGGCCGAACAAAATCCGCCTTGCCGGTGGCGATAAGTTGCCGAGTCCGTTCGGGATCGGCGCAGACGACGGTCAGGGAAGTGTTTTGAGGCAGGGACGCGGCCAGGGACCCGGCCAGATCGCCTGTGCCGCCGCCAAGCAGCACCACCTGCCGGGAGGCGGCCGCCGCCCGGAGCACCCGGGCCGTCCGACTGGCCGTCGCGGCCGCATCCGTAACGGGCAACGCGGCCACCGCCTGGGGTTGTCCCAGGCGCCAGGCGCAAATTTCGGTACTATAGCGGAAAAAGGGGTGGGGCGTATCCACGCGGGCCTCCGGCGACCCTTTCTCCTTAGCCTCGCCCGTTGCCGGGGACAAGGCCAAGAGCGGGTGCCGCCGAGGGCGGGATCCTGGTCCGGCCGCCATGCCGTGGCCAAGGTCTCGTCCCCGGTGCGCACGCGTCCTTTCGGGGCTTGCCGGCCCCGCGTCACTTACGAGGGATTCCGATTGTCCTCGCGGGTGGCCCGGATGCGGAACAGGGCTTCCTCGGCCCGGCGCCGCATACGGAACAACGCCTGCATACAGGTCAAATCGTTTTCGCCGGCAATGGCGGTCAAGGCCTCCAGGGCCACGGCCAACTTGGCTTCCACGGCCTGGCCGGTCTTGGCCTCGGCAGTGGAAATCGTTTTTTTGTCCATGGCCACGGGCCGTTTGGCCTCGACTCCCTCCGCACGCACCGCGACAGTCGCACTCATGATCCATTCCCCCAGCGGCTGCTCAGGCAGCCATTTTTTCGGCGCGCTTCATACTCCCGAGAGGGGGGCCTGTAAAGCCCCGGCTTTGCCAGTTGACCCCAACCGTAAAAAAGGAATAATCTCTTTTCTAAGCGTCGCTGGAGTTGCGTGCATGACCGCGACGCAGGGGGAATGCCGTGGGCAGCCTACCCTTGGATGCAATCGAACCTGGCATGACGTTGGCAGCGGACCTGCACGGGCCCGATGGCAAGATGTTGTTGCCCAAGGGCGCCGTACTTACGGCCAGTCACCTGCAAAGTTTGCGAGCCCGTGGCGTGACCAAGGCCCTGATCGCCCAAGGCGAAGGGGCCGAGGGGGACACCACCGTTCCCCAGGAATTGCTCGAAAAAAGCGAAAACTTCCTCACTCCGCATTTCTTTGCCAACGATCTTGGCCATCCGGCCATCGAAGCCCTCCACGGCCTGGCCGTGATGCGTCTGGCCGCCGCCCTGGCCAAGGGCCAGTCCTTGCCGGCCGACATTCCGCCTAATCCCAGGGCCGAATCCATGAGCGATCTTTTTTTCCGCACCGAAGGCGGCGCCCGGGATATCGTGTCGAGCGAAGTCAAGCTGGCCTCGTTCCCCGACATTTATTTCAAGATCCGCCGGGTCCTGGATTCGCCGACCAGTTCGGCCGCCCAGGTGGCCGATGTCATCAGCAAGGACACGAGCCTGTCCGCCAAGCTTTTAAAGCTCGTCAACAGTCCCTTCTACGGCCTGCCCCAGCGCATCGACGCCATTTCCCGGGCCGTCATGGTCATCGGCGGCCAGGAGATCTCCACTCTGGCCCTCGGGATCTCGGCCATCAACGCCTTCAAGGACATCCCGCCGGAACTGCTCAACATGCGCACCTTCTGGGAGCATTCGGTGGCGGTGGGCGTTTTCGCCCGGGTCCTTGGCAAGGCCGCGGGGCACAATGCCGCGGAGCGGTTGTTCGTCTCCGGCATCCTCCACGACATCGGCCGGCTCATTATCTATAAGAAGCTCCCCCACGCCGCCGTGGAGGCCATCTATTACGCCAAGGCCAACCAGGTGCCGCTGTACGTGGCCGAAAACGAGGTCATCGGCTTCACCCATCCCCTGGTCGGGGGCCTGCTTTTGCGCGCCTGGAAATTTCCCGAGCCCCTGGTGGCCAATGTCTCCTGCCACCACAAGCCCTCGGCCTGCCCGGGCAATATCGAGCCGTCCATCCTCCACCTGGCCGATATCATGGCCGTGGCCCTGGGCATTTCCCCGCCGGCCTCGTCCATGGTTCCGACCTTGGACCCGGCGGCCTGGACAGCCCTGGGCCTGGCCGACGATGCGCTGCCCGAGCTGGCCGAGGACGGCCTGGCCCAGGTGGAAGACATCGTCAGCGCCTTCTTCCCGGCTCACAAAAACTGATTGACCCCAATCAAGCGAGGTAGTTCCATGCTCATCGGCGATTTTCATCGCGGCCGTCGCTTGCGCCGCACCGCCGCCCTGCGCGACATGGTCCGCGAGACCGCGCTGCGCCCCGAGGATCTCATCCAGGGCTATTTCGTGGTGGAAACCGCGGACAAGGATTTCGAAAAACCCATCCCGTCCATGCCCGGCCAGTCCCAGCTCTCGGTGGACAAGCTCGTGGCCCGGGTGGGACGAGCCATGGACGGCGGCCTGCGTTCGGTGCTGCTGTTCGGGCTGCCCGAGAAAAAAGATCCCGTCGGCTCCGGCGCCTACGCCCCGGACGGCATCGTGCAGCAGGCCGTGACCCGGCTCAAGGAAGCCTATCCGGACCTGCTCGTGGTCACGGACGTGTGCATGTGCGAATACACGAGCCACGGCCATTGCGGCCTGCTCGACGCCCACGGCGAGGTCCAGAACGATCCGACCCTCGACCTGCTCGCCAAGACGGCCGTGACCCACGCCCAGTCCGGGGCCGACATCATCGCGCCCTCGGACATGATGGACGGCCGGGTGGCGGCCATCCGGTCCGCCCTGGACGACGCGGGCTTCACCCACATCCCCATCATGTCCTACGCGGTGAAATACGCCTCGTCGTTCTACGGCCCGTTCCGCGAGGCAGCCGACAGCGCCCCGGCCTTCGGCGACCGGCGCGGCTACCAGATGGACCCCGGCAACGTGCGCGAGGCCCTGCGCGAGGCCTCGGCCGACATGGCCGAAGGCGCGGATTTCCTCATGGTCAAGCCGGCCATGCCCTACCTGGACGTGCTGCGCCTGCTGCGCGACAACTTCGACGCCCCCGTGGCCGCCTACCAGGTCAGCGGCGAATACGCCATGCTCATGGCCGCCATCGCCAACGGCTGGCTCGACCGCAAACGCGCACTGCTCGAAGCCCTGCTTTGCATCAAACGCGCCGGCGCCGACTGCATCATCACCTACTGCGCCGAGGAAGTGCTGGGCTGGTTGTAGGGGGTAGAGGGAGTTGAAGAAACGCCTCCGGCGGCCAGGAGGG
>JAWRKJ010000267.1:0-6086 GCA_040307025.1 Desulfovibrionaceae bacterium
ATGGAAGGGGTCAACGCCAAGGCCGACAAGGACAAGGACTACCTCCAGGACAAGATGCGCTCGGCCATGTGGCTCATGAAAAGCCTGTACCAGCGCCAGCGAACCCTTTATAAGGTCCTGGAGAGCATCGTGAAATTCCAACGGGAGTTTTTCGAGGGCGGGGTCACCAAGCTGCGGCCGCTCATCCTCAAGGATGTGGCCGACGATATCAGCATGCACGAATCCACGGTCAGCCGCATCACCTCCAACAAGTACGTGGCCACGCCGTATGGGATTTTTGAGCTGAAGTTCTTTTTTAACAGCGCCCTGGAACTTGATGACGGCAGCACGGTGGGCTCGGAATCGGTCAAGGCCATGATCAAGCGCATCATTTCCGGTGAGGATAACAAACGGCCCATCAGTGACGAAGCCATCGCCGACATGCTCAAAGACGAACTCCAGATCAACATCGCCCGGCGCACCGTGGCCAAGTACCGTACGGCCATGGGCATCGAATCCTCGTCCAAACGCAAGGAAGTTTTTTGAGGCACAGGGACGGGTTCCCCCGTTCCATGAATACCATCCCGGAGGAAAAGATGAATATTACTTTTAATTTCAAGAATTTCGAACCATCGGACCACTTGCGTGACTATGCCCGCAAGCGCTTCGAGAAGCTCGCCAAATATACGACAGCCACTGACGCTTCGGAATTGCAAGTGAACCTCGCCGTGGAAAAGACCCGGCAGATGGCCGATGTCGTGTTCCTGGCCGACAACATGCACATCTCGGCCCACGAAGTGTCCGAGGACATGTATTCGACCATCGACCTCATTTTGGACAAGGTCGAGGCCCAGGCCAAGAAGTTCCGCGAAAAGGTCAAGGACCGTCGGCGCCAGAACGCCGAAACCGTGCGCATGGACGTCATCAGCATCAGCGAGGATGCTTCCGGCGGCCGCACGCCCACCATCATGCAGACCGACAAGTACGAGCCCAAGCCCATGGCTGTTGAAGAAGCCGCCGAGCAGCTCACCACCATGGGGTATGAGTTCCTGGTGTTCATCAATTCCGAAACCGACCGGCCCAATGTCATTTACCGCATGCGCAACGGTGACTTCGGCCTCATCGATCCTGGCACGGGTGCCTAAATGCATCTCGAGGAGTATCTCCAGCCCGAGTTCGTGATCGGGGAACTTGCGGCCGATACCAAACACGCCGTGCTGGCGGAACTGGTGGCTCCCCTGAAGGCCATGTGGCCCGATTTCGACGCCGAACGCGCTCTTCGTGTGCTTGAAGAACGCGAAAGTCTCGGCACCACGGGCATCGGCGATGGGGTGGCCATTCCCCATGGCAAGATGGAGAGCCTCGAGCGGATCGTCATTGTCGTTGGACGCAGCCTCAAGGGTGTCAACTTCGATGCGCTGGACTTCAAGCCCTGCCGCATTTTCTTTCTGGTGTTGGCTCCCGAGCATGTGGCGGGCCTGCATTTGCGCATACTGGCCCAAATCTCAAGGCTCTTGTCCGACGAAGCCTTCCGGCACGCCTTCATGAGCGCCGAGGACGACGCAGCCTTGTGGAAGGTGCTGACCGACGCGGCCTAGCGAGGGAGGGCCGATTGTGATGGAGAAAGCCCCGAACGGACTACGCATCGTTATCCTGACGGGGCTTTCGGGTTCCGGGAAAAGTACGGCGCTGCGGGTTTTTGAGGACCTGAGCTATTTTTGCGTGGACGGGCTGCCCGTGAGCCTGGCTCCCAAGCTCCTGGCCCTGTTCGACGACAAGGGCGGCCAGCGCTACAAGGGCCTGGCTCTCGGCATGGACGTGCGCCAAGCCGATCTGGATACGGATTGGGAAGCCACCCTGGCCCAGATCCGGGACAAGGAACCCTTGTCCCAGGTCATTTTTTTTGAGGCCGACACCCAGGAGATCATTCGCCGCTACAACACGACCCGGCGGCCCCATCCCCTGGAAAGCGCCGGGCTTGGCCTGGAACAGGCCGTCAGCGACGAACGCGCCCGTATGGCGCCGCTTCGCGACGCGGCCGACATGGTCATCGACACCACGGATTTTTCCATCCACGATCTGCGCCGCAAGCTCCAGGAAAAATGGGCCTCCATTCGGACGGCCGTGGGTTCGCTCATGGTCCATGTCATGAGCTTCGGTTTCAAGTACGGTCCGCCGTCCGAAGCGGACATGCTGTTCGACCTGCGCTTTTTGCCCAATCCGTATTTCGTGCCGGAATTGCGCGAGCGTACCGGGAAGGAAGCTCCGGTGCGCGACTATGTCCTGGCCGAGGACCCAGGCCGGGAATTCCTGCGCCGCTTGCGGGAATTTTTGCTCTATCTCCTGCCCCTTTACGCCCAGGAAGGGCGTTTCCGCCTGACCTTGGCCTTTGGTTGCACCGGCGGCCGCCACCGTTCCGTGGCCGTGGCCGAGGCCATCTTTGACACCCTGTCCAAGGCTGGCTACAAGATCTCCTTGGAACATCGGCATATCGAGCGCGGCTGACGCGACCGCGACGACGGATGACCCGGTGTCGCGAAGGCCCCTTGGGGCATCGCGTTTTTTTGGAGCCCGGCGGGACTCTGCAACCGGTTGCATGCGGCGTTTTCGCCCCGGAGAGACATGAGCGCGCAACCCTCCCGGAATGACATCCCCATCGGCGTGGTGGTCGTCACCCACACCGACTATGGGACACGGCTTCTGGCGGCGGCGGAATGCATCCTGGGACCCCAGGAATGCTGTCAGGCCGTCAGCGTGGATATGACCCAGGAAGTGGCCCAGACCCTGGTCGGCCTCAAAAAAGCCATCAAGGACACGGATCGGGGCGCCGGGGTTCTCATCCTCACGGACATGTTCGGCGGCACGCCCACCAACCTGAGCCTGTCGCTGCTCGGCACCGGGCACCTGGAAGTGTTGACCGGCGTCAATCTGCCCATGCTGATCAAGATCCTCGGCTCCCGGACCAAGGCCTTGGAAGCCCTGGCCGTGGAGGCCAAGCAGGCAGGATGTCAAGGCATCGTGGTGGCCGGCGAGGTGTTGCGAAAACGGGTAGCCGAGGGGTAATATGGCCTTCGTACGTGTCGACAACCGGCTCGTGCACGGCCAGATCATCGAGACGTGGCTGCCGTTCACCCGGGCCCGGAGCATTGTCGTCGTCAACGACGAGCTCGCCTCCGATTTCTTACGCCAGGAAATTATGTCACTGGCCATTCCGGCCGGAGTGCATATTGAATTCGTCCAGGTCGCCGGGCTGGTGCCGTACCTGGCCAAGACCCCCTTGGAATCCGACGACGCCCTGGTCCTTTTTTCCAATTGCCACGACGCGCAACGGGCGTACGAGGGCGGCTTCGGCTTTCCCGTGCTCAATCTTGGGAATTTGCACTATGCGCCGGGCAAAAAGCAGATTTGTCCCCATGTGGCCCTGTCCAAGGAGGATGAATCCTGCCTGGTTTTTTTTCGGGACAAGGGCGTGCGACTCGATTACCGTTGTGTGCCGAGCGATCCCGCCCAGTTGCGGTCCGTCTGAGGCCGGGAGGGGAGACGCGGGCCGGTTGTTCGGAGCCCTTTTTGTGAACGCAAACTGAACCCGCACGGGGAACCGCATCGGTTGTCCGGCAACGCGACATTCGCCATGACCCACCAGGCCGACATCTTGCTCCACGTGTTCACGGTCGCTTTTTTTTTGTCCTTTTCTCCTCGTTCCGCTTCTTTATAAACGCCGCCCTGTTGGAGCGGCCGCTTCTCATCGGGATTTTTTGGGCCGCGGTTTACGGCGATCTCGACGCCACCCTCAAGCTTTGCCTTTTTTATGAATTGTTCTGGCTGGATGGCATTCCGGCCGGCACCCATATTCCGCCCAATGCCGCCGCCGCGACGTTGGCCGGATTGTCCCTGATGCATGTTTTCGCCTTGTCCTCCCCGGCCGAGGCGCTGCTCGTGGCAGCGTCCACGGCCTTTTTGGCCCGGCTTTTCGCGGCCTTGGAAGGAGTGCAGCGAGTCGTTGAGAACATCATGTATTCCCGCTATTTGTCCGCCATCGAGAGCGTGAAGCGACCCTTTCGCCCCGGTCGGCTCATCCGGCGCGCCGGCTACAACATGGTCCTGCTCAACGGCGTGACCATCAGCGTGTGCCTGTCGGCCCTGATTGCGTTGTTTTACGTGCTCCTGCCCCGGGTGTGGCCGTATCTGTCCACCTCCCACGCCACTTGGAGCCAGCTCTGGCTGCTCGGCAGCCTGGGCGGCATCTTGTCCCTGCGCTACCGCCCGGCCTATGTGGTGCTGGCCCTGGGCGCGGGCGTGGCCGTGCTGTGGCCGCTGTGGCGTGGCTTTGTCATCTCCTGATCCGCTTTCCGCCTTCAGGTCTTGGGACGCTTGACCAGGCACAACGACAGGTAGTGGGGGGCCTCGGGCGCCTTGGCCAGATCGCGTTCCACCGCCTCGCCATCATGGCCGAGCCGGGTCACGAACGTCGTGCCCGAGGCGAGTCCCATATCCCCGAGCAAGGACCGCAGGCGCGGAAAATTCCGATACGCCTTGAGAATGACCGCATTGTCGGCTGTGGCCAGGGATTGGCGCAGTCGCTCCGGGCTGTCCACGCCCGAGGCCACGAGCAGGTTTTCGCTCGAGGCGGCCAGCACCGTGCCCGTGGCGGCGGCCGCGGCTTGAAACGAGGTCACGCCCGGCACGACCACGGTTTCGAGGCCGGGGATAAGTTGCGCCACCAGCGGCAGCACATAGCCGAAGGTGCTGTAGAGCAGCGGGTCGCCCAGGGTGATGAAAGCCGCGTCGCGTCCGGCGGCCAGCACCTCGGCCATGGCTGCCGCGTTGACCTGCCAGGCTGCGTCCAGGGCCGCCTGATCCCGGGTCATGGGAAAGGCCAGCCGGAGCACCGGCACGTCCGGAGCCAGATGCGGGGCGACAATGGCCTGGGCAATGGAATGGTCGTTCTTGCTCGACGAGGCGGCGAACACCGCCCCGACCTCGCCGAGAATCCGGGCCGCTTTGAGGGTCAAAAGCTCGGGATCGCCCGGGCCGACGCCGATGCCGTAAAGGGTGCCGTACGCGCTCACGGGCGGGCCTCCGGGATGGCGGCATTCGGGTAGAGCAGCCGGGCCAGTTCCTCCACGGCGGCCACGCTGCGCGGGCCGGGCCGGGAATAGAGCGCCTCGTCCACGACAAAGCTCCGGCCGTTCCGCACGCAGGGGAGTCCGGCGTATTCCGGCCGCGACGCCATGGGCCTGGCTTCGGGATTCATGGGGCCGCGCTGGGTAAGACAGACTTCCGGGGCCAGGCGCAGGAGTTCCTCGTCGGCCAAGCGCACGAGCTTTTTGTCCTGGCTGACGACGTTTTCCCCGCCCGCCGCCGCGATCACGGCCGTGACCATGGACTCCTTGCCGGCGGTGAGCAGATTGCCGGAGCGGGCTTCGAAAAAGACAGTGGGCCGTTTGCCGCTCGGGATGGTGGCCTTGACGGCGGCCAGGCGTTTTTCTAGCCCCTGGCGCAGGGTTTGGGCGGCCTCGGGCGCGCCGGTCAGGACACCGATACGGTCGATGGCGGCAAACAGGTTCGGGAAATCCGAAACCGCAAAGACCGCCACCGGTACGCCGAAGTTGCCGAGTTTATCGGCCGTATCCAGGGATTCGCCGCGGCCGGCCAGTTGCAGGACCAGATCGGGTTTCACGGCCAGGACCCGTTCCAGGTTCGGCCGCATGTGGGTGCCGATGACGGGCAACGTTTCGATGGCCGGGGGCTCGTGGTCGGCCTCGGTGCGGGCCACAAGACGTCCGGTCAGGCCCATGCCGGCCAGGATTTCGTTGAGCGCGCCGTACAGGGCCACGATGCGCTTGGCCGGGGCTTTGAGGACCACTGGTCGGCCCAGGTCGTCGGTGATTTTGATGTCAGTGGCCAGGGCCGGGTGGGCGGCCAGCAGGGCCAGGACCGCCAGGACCGGGTACGACCAGCGCCTGGGGCGCGCCGGTTCGCGGATGGGGGAGTACGATGATGTCGGTTTCATAGATCCTCGAAAGGATGGGGGATGTGAAGACCTCGGCCACGGGGCCGTCGGCCGCGATGCGGCCATCCTTCAAAAAAACCAGCCGCCGGCAGTA